>JBGTIS010000175.1:0-126749 GCA_041745535.1 Cyclobacteriaceae bacterium
ATAAATGGCTCATCCGTTTTAGCAATACCGAATAGGTTTAAACTTATTCTGCCCCACTTCACTTGCTTGTAAATTTGGAAAAGGTTTGGTAAATAGGGTTTTGAATAAATATTTATCATACTTCCTTGTCCTATATCCAACAGAAATGAAATTACTTAGCCTTATTGTTCTTATGCTTTTTGCTTTTGAAACTTATGCCCAAGGCCCTGATGTGGTTCGGCTGTGGCCCAACGAAGTACCTGGCGAAACCGAGGCCAAACATGAGCCGGTAATCAGTGACGACCACTCTAGAGACGTTACCCGGTTGACGGGCGTTACTGATCCGGCCTTTCTGGTTTTCAAGCCCTCTCCTGAAAAAGACCTGGGTACAGGAATTATTGTTTGCCCGGGTGGGGGATACGAAATTCTTGCCTTTGATCTGGAAGGGGAGGAAGTAGGCAAATGGCTAAATGATTTAGGATTTACGGCATTTGTTTTACAGTACCGGGTTCCTCAGAAAAAAGAGGGTGCCTTGCAGGATATACAAAGGGCCATCCGGCTTATTAGAAAGGAGGCAGCCACCTGGCATATTGACCCTGAGCAACTGGGCGTGTTGGGCTTTTCAGCAGGCGGTAGCCTGAGTGCCCGCGCCAGCACTTTGTATAATGCGCCAGCTTATGAGGCAGTAGATGAGGTCGACAGCCTGTCTGCCCGGCCCGACTTCGGCGTGTTGATTTATCCAGCCTATCTGGATCTGGGTGAAAACCGAAGCCTGACTCCGGAATTGCAGGTAAATGAAAATACCCCACCCATGTTTATTTTTGGTACAGCCGATGACCCATATGGTAATAGTGCGCTTGTCATGACAACCGCTTTGCGCGATAACAAGGTGCCTGTTGAACTTCATTTTCTGGCAACTGGCGGACATGGATACGGACTGCGCTCAGGAAACGTAGCAGGTGAAACCTGGCCAAAGCTGGCAGAAAAGTGGCTCAAACATACGGTTACTGTTGAGCCAGCCTCTCAGGAATAGATAGATAAATTCCATAAATACTTATTCCGCGATTATTTGCTTTGCCATCTGAGCAAATAAACCTTTTGCCCAAAACCTATTGGTAGTACCCTGCGTTTTACAAACTAGTTTGTAATCCGATTACCTTTTTGTACAACCGGAAACTATTATACAATAAATTTCAAAATTCAATAGACATATTATGGAAATAGCAACATTTGGAGCCGGATGTTTTTGGTGTGTAGAAGCCGTATTTATGAACCTGAACGGTGTAGAAAAAGTGGAATCAGGGTATATGGGTGGTCATGTTAAAAACCCTACCTACAAACAGGTTTGCAACGGCGATACAGGGCATGCCGAGGTTATTCAAATCACCTATAACCCCGATATTGTTTCTTTTAAGGATTTACTGGAAGTATTCTGGAAAACCCATGATCCTACTACCCTGAACAAACAGGGCAACGATGTGGGAACACAATACCGTTCGGTAGTTTTTTACCATAGCGAAGACCAGCGGCGCGAAGCTGAGCATTATAAAACTGAATTAGACGCTTCTAAAGCTTTTAATCAGCCAATAGTAACTGAAATATCCCCGATGGATACTTTTTATGTGGCTGAAGATTACCATCAGAATTATTATAATCAAAATAGCGGACAGCCCTATTGCGCCTTTGTGATCAGGCCCAAAGTGGAAAAGTTCCGGAAAGTGTTTGGTGAAAAGTTGAAAGAAAAAGAAGCTTTTTAAACTAAAACGGAAGTATTTGGTTTGTAACTATAACTTGTTGTTACTAATTAAAATATAATTCGCATGAAAAAATTCTGCAAAATTATGCTGGTAGATGATGACGAAATCACCATCTACCTCAACGAGTCATTACTCGCTAATTTGCAGGTTTCCAGCCAGATAGCATCCTTTACCGATGGCGATGAAGCGCTTAAATCTATTCAACACCGGTGCCCCTTTAAAAATTGTCCGGATTTAATCCTGCTCGATTTGAATATGCCGGTATTTGATGGATTTGAGTTTTTAGAAGCTTTTAAAAAGCTTCCTTCTGATAAAACCGGTAAAGTACAGATAGTAGTGCTAACCTCTTCTTCCAATCCGAATGATCTACAGCGGGTGAAAGAATTAGGAGTGAATCAAATTCTGAATAAACCACTCAATTTAGAAAAAATTCAATCTATCTTGAATTAGTTGCCTAACCTTTTATCGGAAATAGAAACCAAAGCGAGGCTATCGTTCATAAATTATAAGGTTAGTTTGATTGGAAGGTATAATCGCGGCAATGTTGAGTCAGGAATTAATAGCCTTGACTGCTGAAAACTTCTATTTCAACCCGGTTTTTCTCAAGTACATCGATAAATTTTGTTGGAATAAATCATTTCCACTTCATTTGAAGTGATTATAAACCACAAAATTTACTGTCATGAAAAGAAAAACTTTTATCCTGATTGCTGTTTTAGCCTTTTCTCTTGGGGGCTGTAACATCTTTTCCTTATTTCCGCTGTATACTGTTGAGGAACTGATTGCCAATGTAGATTTTGAAGGAACCTGGACCGACAATGAAGGGGGAATTCTTCAAATTGAACGAACACTTAAGGGAAACCAAAACCCTACTGAAGAAGCAGGAATTTTCCCGGAAACTTATACGTATACGTATTCAGAAGATGGAAAGTCCAGCAGTTTATACGCGCATTTAATTCAGTTGGGCAATACCACCTTTATGGATCTTTTTCCAACCGAAGACTATGACCAGGAAATTGGAAATGATTTGCTGGCCGGTAATCTGCTGCCGGTACATACATTTTATAAAGTAGAAATAAGTCATGACCAACTGGTGATTCATCCTTACAAATTAGAATGGCTGGATGAATTATTTGAGCAGAATCGCATCAGAATTTCTCATGAAACGATACCCTACTATGGAACTTCGCTGCGGGTTTTAACAGCCACTACCCAGGAATTACAGAAGTTTGTAACCAAGTATGCCGATGACCAGGAGGCATTTGAAGAACCCGATATTTTACAAAGAAAGTTGTAAATCAAAACCAGTGCGAAAAGGCAAAGTTATTCAAATTATCAGGGAAATATCCGCGAACAGATTTTTGCAACATATGCTGTTCTGGGCGTTTTCCTTTTATGCGCTCTTGTATTTTTTCGTCAACCACCAGAAAATTACCTCCATTGATTATCTGTACACTTTTCTTTTTCACTTTACCTTAATTTTAGGCGTATATGTCAATCTGAATGTATTAATACCCGTATTCCTGCGCTCAGGCAAATATTTGAAGTATCTGGTTTGGGTAACTTTTACTGTGATTGTATGTACACAATTCAATATTTTTTTCTTTGCCTATGCGGTCGATTATATTTTTCCGGGCTATTACTTTATTTCATATTACGATTTTTTCGATATTATTCTATTTTTTGTTGTATACCTGGGTTTAACCACCCTATTGAAATTCTCGAAAGCCTGGTTTCAGCTTGCTGACTCTGAGAAAAAACTTTCACAGGCCATGCGGGAAAAACTGGATGCTGAGCTGAATGCGTTAAAAGCACAGATCAATCCACATTTTTTGTTCAACAGTTTGAATAATTTGTATGGATTAGCCTTACACGATCATAAAAAAGCTGCCACCTTTATTTTAAAGCTTTCAGATATAATTCGGTATATGATTTATGAGGTAAATGAGGATTTTGTGTCATTAAAAAAGGAGCTGGAATTCATTGAAAACTATGTGGAACTACAAAAACTCAGGTCTGGCAGCGAGGCAAAAATTTCATTGGTTGTGGTTGGAAATATCAACGACCAGCAGATAGCGCCCTTGTTATTTATCCCCTTTATCGAGAACAGTTTTAAGTATGGTATCCAAGGCAATATAGGTGCTACTTTTGTGTATATTCGTATTGAAGTAATAGAAAAGGACCTCACTCTAAAAGTTGAAAATAAAAAAGGCGATTACGAGCAAGTAGAAAAGCAACAGGTAGGTGGAATAGGATTGCGTAATGTTCGAAAAAGGCTGCATTTGATTTATCCCGGAAAGCATACTTTGCTTATTGAAGATAAAGATCAGTATGCTGTGACGCTAAATTTGAAAATTTGATTACTAAAGTCTGGTGTCACCTATTGGGAGCAGTGCGGAATAATTTCAATATCACAAACCCATGAAAATAAAATGCTTATTGGTGGATGATGAACCCATTGCCCGTGAGATACTTGAGACTTACATTCAGGATATTCCACAATTGGAGCTGGTTATGTCCTGTAGTAATGCGTTTGAGGCCATGAAAGCGCTTGATCAGCGCCATATTCAACTGATTTTTCTGGATATTAATATGCCAAAACTTTCAGGGATCAGTTTAATACGTTCGTTGCTAAAACCACCGGAGGTCATATTTACAACAGCCTATCCTGAATTCGCGGTGGAAGGATTTGAACTGGAAGCCATAGATTATCTGCTCAAACCCTTTTCCTTTGAACGATTTCTTAAAGCGGTAAACAAAGCGCTGCACAAATTGGAAATTTCCCCGACTGCCCAGAAGGAAACTGCTCATCTTTTTATAAAATCTGGGAAAAAACTTCATAAAGTAAATGTAAATGAAATCCTGTACTTTAACGCCATCGGAGATTTTGTGAAGGTTCACACCACACAAAAAGTAATTATTACCAACGATACCCTGAAAAATATAGAAGCTTCGCTACCCACATACGCGTTTATCAGAATTCATAAGTCCTATATTGTTGCCGTACAGGCCATTCAGTACATCGAGGGTAATCAGGTAAAAGTATCTGATCAGATGCTGCCAGTAGGATTAACTTATAAAGAAAATCTTACGCGGCGGTTGCATCTACAATAAGACTTTAGAAATGAAGCAGTTTAACAAAAAAGTTAAATTTTAAAAAGTTTCCTCATCCTCAGTTCCGGTTTTTGTAGTACCAATGTTGTTAATACTTTCCATTAATCCAAAAGCTTCTTTTTTCTCTACCAGGTTGTAATATTGAAATGCGATGGCAATCAGGATAATGATGCTGGCCAGTTGAGAACCAATGGTATATACCAGTTGGCTGATGATGAACAGTATTTTAATCAATCCGGTCGGATTGGTGGCGCCATCATCTGATATTCCAAAAAGTAAACTCGCGCCCCCCAGAATGGCATTGGGTATATTGAAAATTATAACCACCACAAAATATATAATGGATGTTACAATCAGCAAACCCAGGGTACTTAAATAATTGCCCGAAACCAGTTTAAAGCATCGGCTAAAAGCACTTCCAATACCCTTGTTTTCCTTTACAATAATAAAAAAGCTAAACGATAGCGCCACGGCGAGGATAATGCCCGGAATAATCAGAAAAATAAAACCAATACCAATAATAATGCTGAATAATAAGCCAGCTATCAGTAACATCAGAATGTTTTTTTTGGCTACAATCCAAACCTGACCAACCGTAATGCTGGTGTAATCTTCTTGCTGATAAAGCACCATATAACTATATACTACCGCGATAATAAGGGTATTGGTGATGTAGGAAAGCAGAAATAATGGCGCCAGGCTGGCATACAGTTCTGCCAGAAAGCCAAACGGATTTTCTCCGGGTGCCGGGGCAGTAGAAGGATTTGAAAACAAGCCTGCATAAATGCCTGATATTAGCAAAAGCGGACCGGCGATGTAAAGCAGACTTTTAAAAAGCGGTGTAAAATTCTGGCGGATAAAAGCAAAAGTCGCGTTAATTTTTTCACTAAACTCACGTTGCTCCTGAAGGTTGATTTTTGGTGTTGATATCATTTCGATGAAGGTTATAGGGATAAATAACAAAATAATAAACTATAAAAGATGCTGAGACAGCAATAATTCCGAGTTTGACAATCCAATGCAGGCCCGTAAGCCGGGTGATGAATGATTCTAAAAAGCCGGCCATGATAAAAACAGGCACCAGCCCGATTGCCATTTTTACTCCGATTTTGGCCCCGCGCTTAAATGATTCGGCCCGGGTGAAAGTGCCGGGAAATAAAATACTGTTGCCCATTACCAATCCGGCCGCACCGGCAATAATGATGGCAGAAATTTCAAGCGTTCCATGAACCCAGATGGTAAGGAAAGAAGTGAAAAATAAACCTTTCTGATAAAAAAAATACTGGAAAGCACCCAGCATCACGCCATTATAAAATAGTAAAATGGCGGTGCCTACTGAAAGGAGTATGCCCATGGCGAAGGCAAGAAATGAAACCCTGACATTATTAAAAGTAATGGCATAAAACATATCCACTCCTTTGGTACTTTTGTACACTGCCATTGGATCGCCCTTTTCGATGTTAGACAAAGTCATGTTTATGTACTGGTCACCCAATATCAGTCGTACAAAGGTGTTGTCGTGGGCCGACGATAAGGCGCCAATAACCACCGGAATAACAAATAAAAGAAAAGCATACAGTAATTGCTTTCTTTTTTCAAACATCAGGCAGGGTAGTTCATATTTCCAGAAAGTGACGAACCGGCTCTTGTCTTCTTTCTTATTTCGGTAAATATGCTGATGAACTTTTGATGTTAAATTATTTAGGTATTGGGTAGTATTGCTGTTGGGATAATGAGTTTTGGAATAGGCCAGATCGTCAGTAAGCTGTACAAATAAATCTGCCATCATATCCGGATCGTGTTGGTTGCCGGTGGATAACATTTTTTCAAAGGAATCCCACTTTCGCGTTTTTTGTTTTACAAATGCAGCTTCTCGCATTATTTTTATAGTTAATTTAGCCTTTTATTGGCTGAAACATTATTCCTGTTTTATTTATTATTTTGACTTTACAAATTAGTAATTAACGTGCAAAAAATAAGCATTGAAACTACGCAAAATGTAAAAATAGATTACATACTGGCAGGAGTGGGTAGAAGAATACAGGCTTTCTTTCTGGATTTGCTGGTAATTTTTTCTTATTTCATCCTGCTATCATTAATTTTCAATTATACTGACTATACGCCTGGAATGGCTGTAAATGTGATGATGATTGTGCCGACGTTTCTTTATCATTTACTTTGTGAGATTTTTTTAAACGGACAAAGTATAGGGAAAAAACAAATGAAAATCAAGGTGATCAGACTGGATGGAAATCCTCCTACCATTGGCGCATACCTGATTCGCTGGTTGCTGCGTCCCATTGATATTACCTTATTTTTTGGCAGTGTAGCCATTATCGCTATTGCTATTTCCTCCAAAGACCAACGCTTGGGTGACCTGGCCGCCGGCACTACCGTAGTAAAGGTAGATGCTCCAGCTGCTTTGCCAGTATTTGCCATATCAGATGATTACCAACCTGTGTACGAAAACGTTATCATATTAAATGATGCTGATGTAGAAGTACTGCAACGCGTATTGCAGGTATACCGCGAATCAGGCAATATGAGCCCGGTAATGGCTACCGTTAAAAAAATGGAAACCACGCTCCAAATCAATAATTCCATGCCGCCACTCAAATTCCTTTTTACCATTATAAAAGATTATAAATACCTCACTTCGCGATAGTTTTTTTTAAAGATTAAATTAGAAATTATTACTATTGATTCTTATTACTTTCTCCTGTAAGAAAACCCGATGATGCAGGTAGAAAAGCTTATCCCATGCCACTATATTTGTGATTTCCTGTATGATACGCCTGCCTATTTTATTGTTTAAACTATTGCCGCATGTGGGTAACTTTTACAAAATCCCTCTTATTTTTGTCAGTAAGCATAAAAAAAAACCTGTTAATAGGATTGTTCCTGGTGTCGTCCCTGGCGCATGCCCAATGGCAAAATGTATTTCAACCCTCACAATTTGAAGTCCGTTCTGTTTTTACGTACAATAATAAAGTTTTTATAGGCACCCAGCATCGGGAATTATTTTACTCTGATGATGAAGGCAAAAACTGGCAAAAACTTTTTCTCAATTTACCGATTGAAGAACAATCTATTGAAAATGTGGTAGCCACCGAAAAGGTAATCCTGGTGGGCATTCAGGGATTTGGCATCCGCAGGTCTTTCGACAACGGACAAACCTGGGATTGGGCCAATCAGGGACTGAGCAGTTTTACCATCAATTCAATGGCAACTCTGCCAGGGAAGGTATTTATCGCTACCGGAAAGGGAGTATTTGTTTCAGTAAATGAGGGTTATAGCTATCAGCCAGTACATACAGGCTGGCCTGGTCTAAATGTAATTACACTGGCTACTCATCACGCGGTATTATTCGCGGGGACATCAAATGGCGGATTATTCCGTTACCATGTTGAAAATGATACCTGGGAAAAAATAGAGGGGGCTAATTTACGGGCTTCCATTAAAACCATAGCATTTCAGGATGATGATATTTTTTTGGGTACTTCCGGACAAGGGGTAATCCGCATTGCAGGTAAAAGCAGGCAGATAAAAGAAGTGAATACAGGTTTACCAACCTCGTTTATTCATGAATTGGCAGCCAATGACAGTCGTATTTTTGCCGCTACCGATGCCGGATTGTTTATTTCGGCAGACAAGGGACAACACTGGTTGCCTCAAAATGAGCCGTCCAACAATACATTTGAAACAGTGTATTCCGTAGCGACTCAGGAAAAAAAAGTGATTACCGGTATTGGCCAGCAAGGGATCAGGCTTTCCGAAGATGGTGGCCAAAGCTGGCTGAATATTGCCACCCTAACTACTACAGCTTCCATTTATCACTTATTACCTGCCACCCATGGATTGTTTGCAACCACCAGAAAGAGAGTGTTTTTTAGTGATAATGGACAACATTTCCAGTATCGTTCCACGGTAGATGCCCCAATTACCGGAATAGCTGAATTAAAGCAATATCTTTTTTTAGGCACTACAGAAGGTGCTTTACGCAGTGCTGATCGGGGACTGACCTGGAAGAAATTAAATATACAGGTACCGGTTGCTCGTTTGACAGCCCATCAAAATCAAATTATTGTGGTTACCAAAAGGAGAGAAATTATGGTTTCCTATGATGCCGGTAATCAGTGGGATATTATGGCGCAATTGCCTTCCAATTATGAAATTACATCGCTGGTAGCAGCAGGAGGCCAGTGCTGGGTGGGCACCAACAACGGAATTTTCTGTTTTAATAAGGCTAATAACAAATGGAAATATGCCCGTAAAGTTCTGGATAGCAATGCGATAACCGCGCTGCTAATGCATGGCAATAAAGTTATTGCCGCGGTAGAACATCTTTCAAAGTATGCTGTTTTGCAATCAACTGATGCCGGTAATACCTGGACCCAGGCCGTAGATAATCCATTGCCATATCCCATTAATACCATGATTGCTACACCTGCGAATGTTATCGCGAAAGATAATTCAGGAAAATTATTTGTGATCGCGGATAATAAAATGGTGCCATGGGCAGGGAATGAATCCGAAGAATGGGTAACTAATATAGCTTCTCTTACCTTTTATAAGGGCCATATCATGGCCGGAACCGCCAATTCCGGTATTTGGTCTTATAATTTAGAAAATTTTAGCTTTTCTCAACCAGCACCGGCATCCAATCTTAATACGTTAATCATATATCCCAATCCGGTAGATAAAATTATTAATTTGAAGTTAAACCAGATTGATCACCCACTGATTCAGCTTATATTACGGGATGAACAGGGAAAAATCCGACAGACCTACACAGGAAAATTACCCAATTCATCATTTAAATGGGATATTTCTGCCCAATCTTCTGGTACTTATATACTTGAAGTGGTGCAGGGAGAGGAAAAAATAACCGGAAGAATTATTAAAAAGTAAGAGATAGGGGAATAATAAGTTTTTCTTTCTTCGCACTGAACCAACCCCCTACTTTTTCCTCGGACGCCAGGGAATTTCATCTATCTGTAATTCATGGGCCATTTTGCGGGAAAGTACAAACAGGTAATCTGAAAGGCGATTTAAATACTGAATAATCACCAAATTTACAGGCTCTTTCTGGTGCAAATGAATGACCCACCGTTCCGCCCTGCGGCATACACAACGAGCGATGTGACAATAGGAAACAGCCGGGTCGCCGCCAGGAATAATGAAATTTTTCATTTCGGGCAAACTTTCCTCCATTTCATCAATAGCCTTTTCCAGGGTGTTAATATCTTCAGCTTTCAGGTCGGGCAATGGTTTTTTCAGCTGATCGGAACTGGAAGCCAGGTGCGCGCCAATAGAAAATAAACGATCCTGAATGGCCCTGATAAATTCTTTTCGTCCCGCATTCACCGATTGGTCGCCCACCAATCCTAAATGCGCGTTCAGTTCATCTACCGTTCCATAGGCTTCTACCCGGTAATGTGCTTTTGAAACGCGGATACCCCCTAAAAGCCCGGTGGTGCCTTCGTCACCAGTTTTGGTATAAATTTTCATGATTGTATTGTTTTGATTTTTTGTAATACGAAACCGATCCGTATAATCCGGACTGGCAATTTCTAACGAATTGCATGTCCTTATCTGTAAAACATTTTACATAACCGGTTCCCGCTTAAGAAACAGAATTATAAAAAGTCGGATTTGGTTTAAAAATGATGAACTACTAATGAAACTTCACGGTTGTGTTAATGTTATCATTAATTTCATCTGACTCAACCAAGCCATCTTTCAGGCGAACAATACGATGCGCGTAATGCGCGATATCATCTTCGTGCGTTACCATAATGATGGTATTACCCCTTTGGTGCAGTTCCTGGAAAAGATCCATGATTTCGTGTGATGTTTTGGAATCCAGGTTTCCGGTAGGTTCGTCCGCCAGGATAATGCTGGGATCATTTACCAGTGCCCTTGCAATGGCAACCCGCTGCCGTTGTCCACCCGACAGTTCATTGGGTTTGTGACTGGTTCGGGTTCCCAATCCCACATTTTCCAATGTAACTTTTGCCCTTTCGAGCCGTTCCGATTTGGAGGCACCGGCATAAACGAGCGGTAAAGCTACATTTTCTAACGAGGTAGAGCGTGGTAAAAGATTGAAAGTTTGAAATACAAATCCTATTTCCTTATTTCTAATTTCCGCGAGGGCGTTTTCAGTCATGTCGCTCACATCGTTACCATTCAGCACATAAGTGCCTGAAGAAGGGGTATCCAGACATCCAATAATGTTCATCAAAGTAGACTTGCCGGAACCTGATGGCCCCATAAAAGCTACATACTCACCCCGTTTGATGGTAATGGATACTGATTGCAAGGCATGGATCTCTTCTTCACCCATGATATAGGTTTTCGCGATATTTTTTGTCTGTATAACGATTTCTGTTGGTTGGGACTGTCGGCTATTTTCCATGAGCGAATACAAAGGATTAGGGTTGGTCAAGGTTATGTTTAAAAGAGGAAAATAATAATTTATAATTTCTTAACGTATGGAAACCAGAAATTTGTTTAAAATACTTCCATTTCCTTCGATTTCTGGTCATATTTTTCTTTAAATAACTGGTAATCCTTCGCTGAAATCATCTCCTCGAGGTTAAACAATGCCTCACTTGCATAATTTTGTAAGCCCATTTCCAGGGCAGTCAGAATATATTTTTTAAGTAAATCAGAAGAAGGAGAATTAATTTCAATAGCACTTAAAAGTTTATCATATAGAAATGTAGATGAAATTTCCTGACGGGAAAAATAGTCGATAGCAGCAAGAAAGCCCTTCACGAAAAAAGGATTGTCGAGCAGTCTTGTGAAATACAGTTTGGCATAGGCTTCATTACCTTGCTGTTCAGCAAGCATGGCCGAAACCAGTAGTTTATTACTTTTATCCTGATAGGAAGCTGGATGAAGCTGGGATAACAATTTTTTCAGTTCCTGATCTTTTTTAGCAGCGGCCAGCCTGGTAGCATTTCGCCATTGTATCCGATTAATAGCCAGGGCCGAGAGGGAATTATCCGAGAGAACAGCAGTAAATTGTGTTACAACCTCCGATTTACCCGGGAACCTGTCGGCCAAATCCAGTAGTGCCATCGCTTTAAATGAAACATCGTGGTTAGAACTTAAAATTTCACCAACCTGCTCAGCAGAAAACATATGACTTCTGAATCGAAGCACCTGATATTTGAAATCATCGTTTCGGGCAGTGATTTGAGAGGTTTCAGTGGCGGTAAGCACCGCTACCATAGTTTTGGCCAACGATTGTAAAGAAGTAGTTTCAGTTGAATCTTTCTTCAGAATCTGTTGCCAGGTTTCAACAGCAGCATCAATCCGATCGGGTTTTTGAAACAAGCTTTCGGTAATGGCAATGGCCAGGTTCAGCTCACTTTCGGGTAAACCGCTATCACTGGCTTTTTTGAAAAACCGCTCAGCCACCAGCGGTGCGTGTTGCTGCAAAGCCCAGGTGCCCAGCAAATTGTTGTAATAACCAGATCGTAATAAGTTGCCGGTTTGCAGGCGATCTAACAGATAAAATGCTTCCGTTACCCGTAAATCCTGATACAGCGCCACCGCTTCGCTCAGGAGCAGGCTTTCACTGAAACTGAAGTTAGCCGGTAATTCCGCAATCCGTTTGGTTTCGTTCAGCACGCTGGAATCAGGATTTTCAATGCTGTTCAACAGATAATTATTCCGGTAAGTAAACATGAAATTATCCAGTGCGGAATCCTTGGGAAGGGTAGGAGCCTGGAAAACTGGTAATAAAGAGTCGCTTTTAGTAGAAAACTGGCTTACCAGGGCCAATGCATTCGCTTTGGCTGGCAGGTAATTCTGGTGCGTAAATAACTCGTTCAATGCGGAATCTGAACTAATTCCCAGCGTAGGAAAGTGGCGGTTGGTAAGCGCCAGCAAATTAGTCTCAGCAGTCCGATCCGTTCGCGAATCAGCCCTGGCTTGGTCAAGCAGATAAATCGCCGAATCCAGAATAGAGGTTTTTGCATATAGCAAAGCCAGATTATTCTGAATATATGCATTTCCTGGAAAAGTTTCCAGTCCTTCTTTCAGGTTAAACAAGGCATCAAAAAAACGTCCGTTTTCCTGATAAGCCTGGCTCAGGTTGATATAGGCAAATGGGGTAGGGCTTTTTAGTAGTGCCTGCTGAAAGTAAAAAGCAGTAAGTCCCTCGTCCTGTTGTTGCCGGGCCAGCGAACCCAACGCATAATTGGAACGATGATTCTGAAATTCATACTGGTTGCTGAGTTTATAGTATTGTTCCGCCGTAAAAAGCTCCTGATTGACCATATAAACATCGCCCAATCCAATATAATACCCGGCTACCGCCTGATAAAACGGGAACATATTCGACTTCAGAAAAAAAGCGATTACTGCCACAAAACCCGCGATCTGGTAAGTAGCGTACGGAAAGTTAGGCGGACTGTAAATTACTTTGTGTACCTGTTTGTTTAAGATGAGCAGGCCATAAAAGTTAACCAGAATATAAAGGAAAAATAAGAAGCCAAAGCCCAGGTGCGTATAAATTATGGCATCTTCCAGCGTTTCAAGCACCGGATCATTAGCCGTAGCCATCAGATAACTAATGGTAGCAAAAGTGAGGGCAGCCAGAGCCAGATACAGATACGCGCCCAGTGGCCTGAAAGGCACAATATTGCCATACACCTCTTCCTGTTGCCGAAAACTCCAGATGCCTGCCAGAGTAGAAATCAGTAACAAAATAAATGAATTGATATAGATTAAATCCCAGTTAATTACACCTGTGTTTTTCAGGTAAACAAAAAAGACGTTTACCAGATAAATAATTGAAATTACTGAAAAATGTATCAGACTGTTTTTGCTGCTCAGGCTGTTCCCCGTTGTAATAATTTGCAGGAAAAAGGAAATAAGATAATGAGCTACCAGAATGATAAATAATATACTAAGCACCAGCGGTCCGGCAATGCCGTAATTGGCCACTACCAGTGCCGCATTGGCCGTTCCATGAAACAAACCAATGATAAGACCGAAAATTACAAAACATGCCAGAAATACCAGTAACCTGCTGTTAAAACCATGTCGCGGATTGATCGCGTTAAAATAGTACAGAGGCAGCAGAAAGAGCACCAAGGCAATGATTAAGGCAAGGCTATCTCCGCTGCCAAAAAGAAAAAGCTGTTCAAACTGGCAGGTTACCAAAAAGCCTGCTACCAGTAATATAGCGGCGTAATACCAGAACCTGCTCAAAAAAGTAATTACAGCCAGCAATACGGCCAAGCAAAATATGAGTACCGTCAGGAAAATATAGGCAGCAGTTTTATTAATGTATAGGTCGCTGCCCCTGAAATGCTCATCAACCAGGTAATGATCGCCCTGAAAAGAAAGCGAAAAAAGCCCCAGATTAAAAGTTTCAACCGGATGGGTAAACCGGTTGGAAACACTGACGGTATCCCAATGGATTACCGCAGCGGGACCTTGGATAAAACTATAACCAAAAAATGCTACAACAATTACGAAAAGGATGAGAAGAAACTGGTAAACTTTTTTTTGTGTACCAGTCCACTGCTTCCAGAAAAAAAATAAATTCATTGAGTATTAAAGTTAGTTACTTTGCGCAGTTTAGGTCAGGTAGTAAAGCACTAACGTTGAAAAGTAAAATTCGCTATTCAATTACTTTGGGAACAATAAAATATTCTGAGTTTTTTTGAGGAGCATTCAACAAACCCTGACTTCTGGGTAATGGTGTTTCGGTAATATCGTCTCGCAAAGCATTTACTTCCTGCGACATACTTTTTAATATTTCCACTTCGGAGGTATCTACCTCATTCAGGGTTTCAACCCAGGTTAAAATTTCGCTCAGGCTTCGCAGCATTTCATCTTCTTTATCTTCCTTATATTCAAGGCGGGCTAAATGCGTGATTTTTCTAAGCGTTTCGCTATCTATTTTCATGCGTTTGTTAAAAATTAATAGGACTGCTGTGGATTGCCAAAAAAATATTTCTTCAAAACTAACCAAAAGTTAATGGAATTCATGGATAATTAAGCCAATATTGTAGGTTTTTGGTTAAAATTATTCATTTTTTACAGCAATTTTCCGTTTTACAGCAGGTTTGTTCTGTCTTTTCAGTTCCTCATCAATCACCTTAAAAACCCTTGATTTCAAATGTTCCAGATCAGCCAATGTGAGTCCTTTTGTACTGATAGGTTCATGAAAAATGATTTTGAGTTTGCGGCGATATACCAAAAGAGAGCCATCTTCCGGCAGGCACATCCAGTTGAATGGAATGGTTACCGGAACAATAGGTACCTGCTTCTCAATAGCCACCCGGAAGGGGCCATCTTTAAAACTTACCATTTGTGGCGGATTGGTAGTGCGAATACCCCCTTCGGGAAACATACCCAGGCTAAAGCCTTCATCAATCACCCTTTTAGCCTTTTCCAGGGCCGCGTACCGGCTCCGCAAATTGTTTCTGTCGAGGGTTATATGCAATTTTCTGTACATATATCCGAACAGGGGAAGTTTACCAATAGAGGCTTTTCCTACAAAAACAATAGGTTTCGGAACATAACCAAGCATTACAATATCGAACCAGGAGGTGTGGTTGGCGGTAAAAATATAAGTAACATTTTTATCCAGCGGAAAACGCCATTCCAGTGATACGGGAATGAAACAAAGAAAAAAGTAAAGGCGCGACCATAGGTAGTTTAATTTCAGGGCGTATGGGTACCATTCTTTTTTTATCATGAATAATAAAAAAAATGGCAGCATTACCAGAAAAATGAGACCGAATAAAACTAGGCAATAGGTAGAATAAATTCTTCTCCAAATCCGCATGAAAATTATATTCTTTTCAATTTCGGAAAAATAAAAATACCGAAAGCTGATTCCCCTAAACCAAAAGGACAGTCAGTCATTTTTTATACGTTTTAAAATCCAGAATTGTTTTTTCTATAATGTCACAGCAATCGTGAAGTTCCTGGTTGGTAATAATAAGTGGTGGCGCGAACCGGATGATATTTCCATGCGTGGGTTTGGCCAGTAAACCATTATCTTTCAGTGCCAGACAAATGTTCCAGGCGGTTTCACTTTCGGGTGAATCGTTAATTACAATGGCATTTAATAGTCCTTTTCCCCGTACCAGGGTTACCAGATCAGATTTGCTAATCAGGTTTTCCATTCTTTTCCGGAATATGTCTCCTGCCTGGGTAGCTTTTTCAGCCAGTTGCTCATCCATTACCACCTGTAGGGCTGCCGTGGCTACCGCGCAGGCCAAAGGATTTCCACCAAAGGTAGAACCATGTTCACCAGGTTTGATGGTAAGCATCACTTCATCGCTTGTTAACACAGCCGAAACCGGCAGCACACCACCGGATAATGCTTTGCCGAGAATAAGTATATCGGGTTGTACCCCTTCGTACTGGCAGGCATACAATTTACCAGTACGGGCAATTCCGGTTTGTACTTCGTCAGCAATAAAAAGCGCATTCGCCTCACTGCAAAGGTCATACGCCTGTTTCAAATAGCCATCATCCGGTACCACCACGCCGGCCTCACCCTGAATGGGTTCCACCATAAAACCGGCCACATTCGGATCTGCCAATGCTTTTTCCAGAGCAGGCAGGTCGTTATAAGGAATGATGTCAAAACCCGGCATAAAAGGCCCGAATCCACGCGTGCTTTGCGGATCGGTAGAAGAGGAGATTGCCGCCAGGGTTCGTCCCCAGAAATTTCCTTCCGCAAAAATTATTTTAGCTTTATTATCGGGCAACCCTTTTACGGTATATGCCCATTTCCGACAAAGCTTTACCGCGGTTTCCCCACCTTCCACGCCGGTATTCATGGGCAGTACCCGATCGTAATCGAAAAGTCCGGTAATGAATCTTTCAAATGGGCCCAACATATCATTATAAAAGGCCCGGGAAGTAAGCGTAAGTCGGGAAGCCTGTTCGATAAGGGCCTGCACAATGTGCGGATGGCAGTGCCCCTGATTAACAGCACTGTATGCTGAAAGAAAATCGTAATATTTTTTACCTTCTACGTCCCAAAGGTAAACACCTTCACCACGGGTAAGCACTACCGGCAGCGGATGATAATTATGCGCGCCATACCGGTCTTCTAATTCAATAGCCAATTGACTGGAAATGATCGTATCCATATGAAAATTAATTTGAAAAAATATGCTCTGTTAACTTTAGCAAATGCCGTCACACGAAATTAGCAGGAGCTTTTACTATTTCGAAATTAAAGATAATAAATCTGTATTGTGACAATAAAAGCAAAATCTTTTCAACTTTGTAGCCCCCTTTTAGATTTTACTTCCCTATTTATTCCGATTCTTTGCATATTATATAAAATTACCTTATCATTCAGTTTTGTTGTTTAATCATTTTTTTTGATATTTGCAGTCCGATTTTAAATTCAGGAAAACAGCAATACATTTATGTCTAAGATTTGTCAGATAACAGGAAAAAGACCTCAGGTGGGTAACAACGTATCCAAAGCTAATAATAAAACAAAACGCAAGTTTTATCCTAACCTTCAGAAGAAGCGTTTCTACGTGCCTGAGGAAGATAAATGGATTACGCTGAAATTGTCGACCAGGGCATTAAAAACCATCAACAAAAACGGCATTACAGCCGTTCTTAAAAAGGCCAGGGAAGCTGGCAACGTGCTGGTTTAAAGCAGGTGATTTTTAAGATGGAGCAATATAACACTTATTCATAAGTAAAAACTTTTAAACACAATGGCAAAAAAGGGAAAAGGTAACCGGATCCAGGTAATCATGGAATGTACCGAACATAAAGAAAGCGGTATGGCGGGTACATCACGATACATTACCACCAAAAATAGAAAAAACACCCCGGATCGGTTGGAAAGAAAAAAATTTAATCCGATTTTAAAGCGGTATACAGTTCATAAAGAAATAAAATAGAAATAACATGGCAAAGAAAGTTGTTGCAACCCTGAAGAAAGCCGACGCTAAAGGTGTAGCGAAGGTGATCAAAGCAGTAAAATCTCCTAAAACCGGTGCTTTTACCTTCAAGGAAGAAATAATTCCGGTAGATATGGTCAAAGATTATCTGTCTGGTAAATAATAACCGGTTTATCTTCAAGAAATTAAAAAGTCCCAAACCGGGACTTTTTTAGTATATTCAAACTTCAATTTTTTCCTCTTTTTAAAATTTTCCAATCATGGCCTGGTTTAACTTTTCAAAAGAAAAAAAAGAGTCGCTCGACAAAGGTTTAGAAAAAACCAAAGACAGTTTCTTTTCTAAAATGAGCAAAACCATTGCCGGTAAGTCCAAAGTGGATGATGAGGTATTGGACGAACTGGAAGAAGTGCTGGCAACCAGCGACGTGGGCGTAGACACTCTCATCAAAATAATCGACCGCATCGAAGCCCGGGTGGCCCGCGACAAATACCTTAGCACGGCTGAACTGGACCGCATTCTGAGAGAGGAAATCGCAGGCCTGCTTACCGAACATGATGATCCTACCACAACTACGCGGGAATTTTCTGTGCCCTCCACCCATAAACCGCACATCATACTGGTAGTAGGCGTAAACGGGGTCGGTAAAACCACTACCATAGGCAAGCTTGCCGCTCAATTCAAGAAAAATGGCAAACAGGTAATTCTGGGCGCTGCCGATACCTTTCGGGCAGCTGCTGTAGATCAGCTTATTCTGTGGGGCAATCGGGTGGGAGTGCCCGTAATTTCTCATGGCATGAATACCGACCCTGCCTCTGTGGCCTATGATGCTGCCAAAGCTGGCATAGAGCAACAGGCCGATGTGGTAATTATTGATACCGCCGGCCGCCTCCACAATAAAGTAAACCTGATGAACGAATTATCTAAAATTAAAAGGGTAATTCAGAAGATAGTACCGGAAGGACCGCATGAGGTGTTGCTGGTACTGGATGGCAGCACCGGACAAAACGCTTTCATTCAGGCCCAGGAATTTACCAAAGCCACCGAAGTAACCGCCCTGGCGATTACCAAACTGGATGGCACAGCCAAAGGGGGCGTGGTAATTGGTATTTCCGATCAGTTTAAAATTCCGGTGAAATACATCGGTGTGGGCGAAAAGATAGATGACCTGCAGGTATTTAACAAAATGGAATTTGTAGATTCCTTATTCAAAAGATAATCATCACATTTTCAAGGGCTAAACCAATACTGTTTTTCCAGGTGTTTGAGAAACGCAATGGCTGTTTCAGAAAATCGGGGCGGCTTTGTGGATACCTGCATGGCTGCCTGGTTGTATAAATAAAAGAACTGAAAAGGATTGTTGATTTTCAGCACCAATTCCTGAATGTGCCCTTCTTCGGAAATGGTTTGGGCCATGAACAAACCGGGTATATGGGCATTTACCGGTATAAGTCTTTCCCATGCTTCCAAACGTGTATAGGTAGCTGAGTCAGCAGCCAGACTTTCTAATGCCGCATTGATTTCTATAATTTTTTTAGTGGCAAGCCCTTCGTGAAGTTTCAGAAAATCAGTCTTTGTCATGAGAGGAGAATTGGTCTGTAGCAAAAATGGTTTGTCAATCAGGTCGGCAGTGCCTTCCTCTGATAATTGCCTGATAATCCGCATCACAGCCTGATGTTGAGGAGGAATATTTTCAGAAAACCGCCGGGCCTCACAAGCTGCCAGAATGTAATGAAACAGTTCATGCCCGCCAAATACACCCGCTTTATACCGGTCTACATCATACGATAAAAGTAAATCCATAAAAATGCCTTTCGCATCGGCAGAAGCATCGTAATCCAGATAACGGAAATAAATGACCGGTTCGGGATAGCAGTTATACAGCGCAGTGGGAAGCAATTTATCCGCCTGCAGTTGCATACTATCCAATAAATTGTTTTCCTGAATCCATAAAATATGTCGTTTTAAGTAGGGCTCTAACAGGGCGAACCGGCTGGCACGCTGTAATAATACGTTGTTCTTGATATTTTCTTTCAAAATTTCCTGTTTGCTGGGCATAAAAGCCAGGACAAGGCTTAGTTTAACCTGATCAGTATAATTTTTTTCCGGACGCTTGAGCTTATAAGCTTTGCTGTTGAATAAATCTTTCCATAGGGCTTCTTCAGGCATTTCGTCATTTCTCAGCAGATCGGTAATATTCCACAACTTTTCAATAGCGTCGAAATTATACTGCGCTTTCGTTTCCGAAGAAAAAAACAGCCATACCATAACCAGTAGGTACCAGAGTTTATTGGGCATCAGGTTTTCGTTTACCGGTAAACAGATCAAATTTTGGTACTTCCTATAAATAACGAAAAACCAGTCCTGTTAGCCTGAATAACCTTTACTTTCTACGCTAAAAAGTTTACTTTTTAATAACTGCTGTCATTCAGTTGTGTTTTGCCGCGGTACGTCCAGTAAATTATGGAAGTATAGCCAACCACAAAAGGAAAACCCCAAATGGCTACAAAAAACATGGTTCTTAGTGTTTTATCACTGGAAGCGCCATTATAAATATCCAGACTATAATCAGGCGACAGGTTAGATACCATCATATCCGGAAAAATACCCAGTGCGAAAAGCATGATTAATGCCCCAATGGTACAGGCCGAAGAAATAAAGGTCTGCATGGGTTTATTCCGGGCCAGCGTGCGGGGAATATTGGCAATAGAAAGTATATTCAATACCACCACTGCCCAGGCAATTACCGATACCAAGGTTTGATTTTCATGAATTAAACGATGCTTTTCACCTGGTAAGGCAATGGTTCCGAATGAAAAATTAGCGATCATTTCCGGTTGCAGGTACAAAGTGACAGCGGTTACCGCTGTAAACATAATTAGAAAAGCCATGAAGGTATATTTAACCCACTTTTGCACCTGTAGTTGCAAATCGCCTTCTGTTTTTAAGTTTAGGTAAATGGCGCCGTGCATGGCAAACATCGACAGGTTAAAAAGCCCGGTGAGCATGGTGTACGGTGTGATCAGATCCAGAAAAGATCCGGCATATTCTTTATCGTACCCAATCTGAAATCCGATAATCACATTGCCAATGGCAATTCCAAATAAAATGGCAGCCAGCATAGACCCCACACTAAAGGCTACATCCCAGGTTTGCCGCCACCTTTTACTTTTTTCTTTTGACCGGAATTCAATGGAAACTGCCCTGAAAATAAGCGCGAACAATAAAAGCATAAAGGGTAAATAAAAACCCGAAAAAGCTGTGGCATACACTTCGGGAAAAGCAGCGAACAGGGCGCCGCCGGCTGTAATTAGCCAGACTTCATTCCCATCCCAAACCGGCCCGATAGAGTTCAGCATAATTCGCCGGTTGTGGTCGCCTTTGCTGAATAAGTGCAGCACCCCAACGCCCAGGTCAAAACCATCGAGGATGGCGTAACCAATCAACAAAAAACCAATAATAATGTACCAAACTACATTAAAATCCATATCAGTTCAGTTTGAAAATGTAAAACATTAGCGCTATTCAATTATTTTTTTAACCGCGTCCGCCATTTTACCTTCCTGTGAATAACCGGCTTCAGGATCATGCGCGTAATCGGCAGGCCCATGTTTAATTTCACGGTCTAACACATACAGCCATACAAAAAACAGCAGGGTATATACCAGGAAAAATAAGATCAGCGACGTAAGTACTTCATAGGCTTCAACCGATTTTGACAAACCATCTTTGGTTTTCAAAAGGCCATACACAATCCAGGGTTGGCGGCCCCGTTCAGCAGATACCCAGCCCAGTTCATTAGCCAGAATGGGCAAAATAACCGAAGCCACAAACAGCCGCAACAGCCACTTCATTTTAAAAATCCGATTTTTGCGCAAAAGAATGAGGCTAACAAGCGTGAGGCCGATAAACAACATGCCCAGCGCTACCATCAGATGGTACGACTGGAAAACCGCTGCGGCAGGGGGCCACTCTTCTTTGGGGAATTCGTTCAACCCTTTTACCGGCGTATTGAAATCGCCATGCACCAGAAAACTGAGCATACCCGGTATTTTCAATCCCACAGTTTGCTGGGTTTCCGGATTGGTATAACCCATAATATATAGGGGCGCGCTATCTTCTGTTTCATACAGTCCCTCGAAGGCAGCGAGTTTGGCAGGCTGATACTCCGCTACCACCTGCGCATGGATATGCCCTAGAAAGGGCTGAATCAGGGAGGCTAAAGCAGCTACAATCAGAGCAATTGTAAATGATTTTCGGGCAAAATACACATATTTTTTCTTCAGCAGATAATAAGCCGATACACTCAGCACCAGGAAGGCTCCCTGTATAAAAGCCCCAATTACCACATGGCTGAACCTTACCATGGATGATGGATTGAAGACTACCTCCCAGAAATCAGTAATTACCGCTCTGGTGATGCCCTGCGCATTGGTTACCAGTTCGTAGGCCACCGGCGTTTGCTGCCACGAGTTGGCTACCACAATCCAGAACGCCGACATAATAGAGCCAACCGCGACCATAATGGTAGAAAATAGGTGCAGCCCAGGCTTTACCCGGTTCCAGCCAAACAGCAGAATCGCTAAAAATCCGGATTCCAGGAAAAAAGCGAAAATGCCTTCCGCAGCCAGCGGAGAACCGAATATATCACCCACAAACCGGGAGTAAGAGGCCCAGTTGGTGCCAAACTCAAATTCCATTACGATGCCGGTGGCCACACCAATGGAAAAATTAGCGGCAAAAATTTTAATCCAGAACCGGGTAATCGCCTCGTATACCTTTTCCTTCGTAATCAAATACATCGATTCGTATATCACCAGCAGCAATCCCATTCCGATACTGAAAGGCGGAAAGATGTAGTGAAACATAATGGTAAACGCGAATTGAAGCCGGGATAAAAATTCTACATCCAAATCCATAAATCAGTAATGCTTTGAGGTAAAGTAAGTAATCAGGACCAAAACGGAAAACAGGAAACCCACGAATATTTTAATTACTTTTTGAAAAGAGAAACCATGTATTTCCTCAGGAAAAAATGGCAGACGAACCAGTAGGTAATATAGAAACAGAAGTGAGAAAGTAATAACAAATAATTGCTGCGTGGGCGGTAATCTGAAAAATCTCATAGTGGGTGGCGGAGTTTTCACCTTTTCTCACGAAAATAATTAAACCCAGGTTGTGGAAACACAGGAAAATATAGCGGTAGAATTGGGTAAATCTATATTATTTCAGCGTGGAAAGAAATTTTGAGATATTATCCGAAATTAGCTAAATTTAAGTTATGAGAATGGGTATCATCATGGTTCTGTTGCTAAGCTTGTCCTGGGCATCATTTGGGCAAAAATCTGATATCAGTCAGGTGATGGAAGAAATCCGCTTCGGGAAAGATACCCTGAAATCAGTATTCCAATGGGTGGCTAAAAATATTGAATATGATGTAACGCGAATGCAGGCTGGTAATCTCTATATTTCTGATGAAAATATTTTACCTGATGTGCTTGAAAACCGAAAAGGGGTGTGTCTGCATTATGCCTATCTTTTACAGGCGATTTGTGCGGAACTGGGTTACGAAAGCTATGTGATTTCCGGCTATACCATTAAAAAAAATCAACTGGGGCGAGCATCACACGCCTGGAACGCGGTAAAAACTAACGGACACTGGTATTTTTACGATCCAACCTGGTCAGGTGGCTATTTACAACAAAATTCTTATATAAAGTATTACAACAGTGCCTGGTACAAAGTGTCTCCAAAATCTTTTATCAAAACGCATATTCCTTTTGACCCTATCTGGCAATTGATGGAGCAACCGCTTACGCATTACCAGATTGAACAGGGAGTGCGCAAAGCCGAAGCAGGTGTGTTTTTCAATTTTCAGGATTCAATTAAACTTATATCAACCCAGGATAACATGACCCGGCACCTGGGGCAGCTAAGCCGGATGATTGCCTTTGGCCTTACCAATACTTTTCTTCAGCAGGAAGCCAGTGATTTGGTGAAGGATATCATGGTGATGGAGTATAACCAAAAAGTGATGCGGTTAAATAATGGTGTTGCTGTATTGCGTGCAGCCATTGATGATTTTAACAAATACTTCAACGCGAAAAATAATTACTTTGAAAGACCCCTGTGGAGTGATGATAAAATCAGATTAATGGCCGATTCTATACAGCTTCAAATTGTAGCCGCCGCCAACAGTTTTATGCGGATTAATCCGAATGATTTCATAGTGAGGCAGAAATTCTCCGGAAATCTGAAGGTAACCGATGACCTTTCCTATCATTTGAAAAAAGAGAAATTTCTATTAGCGTTTAGTCAGAATGTAGCATACAACCAACGCATTGCCAAAGAACTGCTGCGCGACCTGAGAGAAGAAATGGCATTTATTAACAGATATTTAAATACCTCTGAATCAGCCAGACTGGCTACATTTGAACCATGAATAGTCCACACAAGTGAAAATAAACAGAAACTTTGTATCTTTTTTTGCTGTTACTTATAGTGGTACGCTGCATTCAGCTATATTCATAATTATTAACTGATATTTAATGAACTATCCATTATCCAATATACAGATTGAACTTCTCAAACTTTTCTCAAGAGACATTGAAGATAAAGATATTATCGAAATTAAAAAGCTAATTGTAAAGTACTTAGCGAAGAAATTAACTAATCATACGGATAAAATCATTGAAGAAAAAAAATGGACAGATCAAGATTTTGAACGTATGCTAAACACCCATATGAGAACCCACTACAAGGAATAACTTTCTTACCTTTGAAAATGGATACTAAATTATAGTATACAGAAAAATGATTTGCTTCATATACTTACCAATCCCAAGCTATTTGGTTATAAAGAAAATCCCCCAAATTCCTGAAAAATACGAATTCATTACCAGTCAATGCGCCAAAACCGAATCTGCTATTCAATCCTGTTTCTAAGTTGTCTCACCTTAGTACTTCTTGGCAATTGCACCAGCAAAAAGAGTGAACTGGTCTGGGATATCAACCTCTACCAATCGGGTTCACAATCTTCTCCCCGTGCTACTGATCTGAATAATGATGGCGTGCTGGATGTGGTGATAGGGGCGGGAAAGAACGAATACCAGTATAGTAAACAAGGCATTCTGGCTTTAGATGGTAAAACCGGGGCAATCATCTGGGAACAGGAAGCCGCCGATCAGGTATATGGTTCGGCTACTTTTTCTGATGTGAATGCCGATGGTATTCAGGATATTTTCATTGGTGGCAGGTCGCCGCATTTAAAAGCCCTTGATGGTAAAACCGGTAATGTAATCTGGGAATATCATTACACATACGAAAATGATCCGATTCTGCGATATGCCCGCTTCAACTTTCAAAATTCGGTGTTAATTCCCGACCAGAACAACGATGGTTTGCAAGAACTAATGATTGTAAATGGCGGCAATGCCAAAGCCGCGCCAGACACGGAAGAGAACCGGTTTCCGGGGGTATTAATGGTTTTTGATACGAAAACAGGAAAGATTCTGGCCGCCGATACCATGCCCGATGGCAAGGAAGCCTATATGCCCGCTTTGTGTTTTACCCAACCCGATAGTGATGACCCTACCATTATTTTCGGAACCGGAGGGGAAACCATTTCGGGCAAACTCTATATGGCGCACCTTTCTGATTTGATGAATAATAATCTTTCCAAATCAAAAGTGATTGCTTCTGAACAAGGGCATGGCTTTATCGCGCCTCCATCCCTTGCCGACATCAATCAGGATGGCTATTATGACATTGTTGCTATATCCCATGCCGCTACGGTATTTGCCATTAGTGGGAAAGACCAGCAGCCTTTGTGGCAACAGCGAATAGCGCACACAGAATCGAGCAATAGTTTTGCCGTCGGCTATTTTACGGCCGATGATGTCCCTGATTTTTTTACTTTTGTAAGCAAAGGGGAGTGGCCGGACAATACCGGTTCGTTGCAGATTTTGCTGGACGGAAAAAACGGACAGATCGCCTATATGGATTCTATTGGTTGCACCGGCTTCTCATCGCCGGTGGTGTATGACCTGAACCGGGATGGGCTCGACGAAGCCATCATCAGCATCAACGAATTTGATTGTGACCGGGGATTTTCAGAACCTACCGCTTTAACTATTGAAAATAAACTGCTGGCTATTGATTTCAGCAAAAGATCGGTAAACATTATTGACCAGACGCAAGGGTTTAAAAATATTTTTACCACCCCCTGGATTGGCGATCTGGACCAGGACGGCTATCTGGATATTGTATATGGACAGTATTTCAGCCATTCGCCCGACTTACTTTCCTTTCTGGGCATGCGAATGAAACGAATCAGCACTTCCATCAAAATGAAAAAAGACCCACTATGGGGTTCATACATGGGTTCTTCCGGAAACAGCGTGTTTCCCATGAATCAACGCTAGATTATTTTTTACTGTAATAAGTGAATGATAAGGTAAAAAAAATGCCCTTGATGATTCAAAGGCATTTTAAATTGTAATAAATGACGAATTGAGAGATTAATTAGTCTTGACCGCCATCCCACCAAACTTTAGAGGTATAATTATTATCAGAAGCTCCTGCCGCGTAGTTCGGATTACCGGCCACTTCAGTAGCAGGATACTGGAGACGTACAGGGATTGTTCCTCCGGTCACATTACCTTCATCAGAGGTGTAAGCAACCAAAGTAGGGTAACCCGACCTTCTCCAGTCTGACCAGGCTTCCCACCAATTAAAGAATTTGCTGACCCATAATTGTTGGCCAATCATTTCCAAAGCTGGCTTGTACACACCATATGGATACTGCGCCAGATAAGTAGCTACTTCAGCATCAGAAACCGTAAAAGAAGGGTCATAACCACGAGGATAGTCAACGGGATTTCCTGCATACATCTGCATGGCTGCTTTTACACCGGCTTCATAATGGTCTTTTGCGGTTCCAGGAACACCTGAACCAATTCCTCTTTCCAGTGCTTCTGCCATCAGGAATTCAACTTCCGCATAGTTCATGATCATGTATGGATCGTTATCGTCCAACATCAGGTAGTTAATTCTTGAGAAAGTTTCCTCTAAAAGAACGGGTCCACCTTCCATGGCATCAATATCCGATTGGAAAAAACCATTGGGTATACCTCTTTGGGCTAATGGATCTGTATTGATGGGGGTCCAGGCTGCCGCATCCCATTTGGCGATACCACCACTCAGGATCATAAGTCGCGGATCGTCATCAGCCACATCGTTGGGGTTGGCACCCTTTAAGAAGTCAACAAGAGTTTTGCTCAGAAAGGATGGATTACCTCCGTCACCAGGATAAAATGCACGTGAAATTCCATTTTGATCCTGCCATTCGCTAGGACCCAGATCCATGGGTACCCAAACATTGTCGTCGTTGCTGGTAAATACACCACCGGCAACAGCTTTGGTTACATAAGTATTGGCCATATCGGGCGCCACATTCGAAACCCGCATGGCGAGCCGAAGCATTAGTGAATACCCCCATTTTTTCCATTTGGCAATATCACCCTGATAAATCATATCAGCTTTGGAAAAAGCGGCATCTGCAGGCCCCATGGCGGCAGTGGCTTCGTCCAGTTCCTTCAAGAGGTCGGTGTAAATAACTGATTGTTTATCATATTTGGGAAAGAAAACCCCTTCTATCCCTTGGTTTGCTTCAAAATAAGGAACACTACCATAGAAATCAGTAAGCCTGTGGAAACTAAACGCACGCAAAATCCTGGCAGCGTTTCTGGTGTTATTCAGTTCACCTTCTGCGTATCCACCTGGACCAGTTTGCCTAAGAATTTCCGCGATATTCTTTAACTGATCATTATAGGTAAAATCAAAAGGTGCCGCGGAAGTTTCCTCATTGTGCGTGTAAAAATTACCATTGGCTGATATACCACTGGGAGTAGCCAATTGTTGGATGGCATTAGAGGCCAAACCAATATTCGTTCTCCAATCGATATACCGATTATCACCAGTTGAACCATTGGAAGCAATACCAAGCTCCGCAGCTGAAAACAGATAATTTAAGTCAATCTGATTAACTGCCTGCGGGTTAATATTAAGCTCGTGTAGTTCATCTGTATCGCAGCTGGCTACCAATAATACGGAAGTCAGCGTACACAAAATATATTTAAATGTATGTTTCATTTTTCTTCAGTTATTTAAATTAAAATGCCACCCTTAAGTTGAAACCGTAGCTTCTGGTTTTAGGCATACCGAAATAATCCAGTCCCTGTCCATTACCACTCTGATACGATGATTCAGGATCGATATTGTCCACATTCCTGTATAAAATGGCCAGGTTTCGGGCCACAAATGATAAGGAAAGACTCTGAAATGGAGTTTTATCCAGCATCTGGCTCGGGAATATATATCCAAAGGTAATCTGCCGTAATTTGGCAAAAGAGGCATCATATATAAAGCGATCCTGTACGCGGTTACCCACCTGACTCCAGTAATTTCTGGCTTCGTTAGGGGTAAGGGTCTTGTTAAATGGTTCATAGATCGGATTTCCATCACCATCGGTGCCATTCTGCGCTACACCCGATACGGTAATGGCTGGCTGTCCTTCACGCCCCTCAATGGTTTGTTTATGAAGCCCTGCCTGGGTCATACGAACATTGGTACCTGAATAGATATCTCCGCCAATCTTAAAGTCGATGAGCGCACTCAAATTGAAGTTTTTGAAAGAGAACGAGTTATTAATACCACCGGTCCAGTCAGGCACACCATTTCCAATCACTTCATAAAAATCAGATTGGATGGGGGCGCCATTAGCAGGGTCAAATACGAGCTGACCGTCCGGTGAACGCTTCTGAACCAATCCTGTGATTACACCGAAAGGCTGACCTACAATGTGCTTCACAAAAACGGTTCTGGTTCTGGGCTCTTCCACAATTAATTCGTCGTTACCTTCAATCAGAGAGATTACTTTGTTTTTGTTTTTAGCAAAGTTCAATGAAACATCCCAGGTTAAAGGACCACTAACCGGAGTCCCAGTCAGTAAAACTTCAATACCCTTATTTTCCATTTTACCAACGTTCACCACTGTGGAACCAAAACCAGATGCCCTTGAAATGTTAGCATTCAGAATATCATCGGTAGTTTGCTGGTTATAATAGGTGAAATCAACGCCCAGTCTGTTATTAAAAAACCGTGCGTCTAACCCGATCTCATATTCAGTAGATGTCAAAGGAAGCAATTCCGGGTTAGGAATGGACCCATTATTGCCACCTGCTGAAGAGTAGGAGGCCATAACATAGCCCAAATGTGATTGTTTCAGAGAATAAGTAAGGTTGGTATTGTAAGGGCCTACCGTAACATTACCTACCTGTGCCCATGATCCTCGGATCTTACCAAAGCTCAACCAGTTGGGTAAAGTATTGATCGCGTCTGAAAATACAAAACTGGCGCCCACGGAGGGATAAAGAATACTGTTATTTTTAGGACTTAACACTGAAAACCAGTCGTTTCTTACCGTTCCTGTTACGAACAGAAATCCATTGTAGCTAACTTCCGCGGAACCAAACACAGAATTGATGCCTGATTCAGAGAAGCCATATCCGAAGTTCTGGGTTACTGTGTTATTAATAGCCTCGAAGAAAGGTACATTAAAACCGTTCCCACTGGCAGCGATCCGCTCATTGCTGCGTCGCATCTGATTGCCACCTACAAAGGCGTTCACATTAAATTTGCCAAATTCTTCGTCAAAGCCCAGCATCCACTCCATGTTAGTTTCTCTAACACGGTCTTCACCTTCAGTTAAAGAACCTCCACGCTGATAGCCAGTTCCTTGTGGAACCAAATCGGTTTCTCTTCTGGTGTACCAGTCCATACCAGCACGACCCTGTACCCAAAGAAAATCGGTAATATCATACCGCAAGGTGGCTGAAGGAAGCAGACGGTCTCTGGTGTCATCATTATTAAACTGATAAGCCGTCCAGTAAGGATTCTGGTGCCAGTTGTTATTGGCCTGCTGGTACTCCTCACCTACAATTTTCCCCCATATATCTAAACTGGATTGTGGTGTTCCGGGAGGAATGGCACCCAGTTTATTGGGGTCACCTCTGTAATTTTCCACATTAATATTGGCGGGTATATAATACATAGCCAGGATACCATTCGCGGGAGAGTCAGACAGGTAAGGCCGGTTATCAGCAACTTCATGAGAATATAAAATTCTGGAGGTAAAAGTAATTTTTTCTCCAAATTTGGAATTAGTAGCCAATGAAAGGTTCTGGCGGTTGAATCCTGACTGTGGAACAATTGAATTATTCCTTAAATCAGAAAAAGAGAACCGAAAATTCTGAGTTTCACTACCTCCGCTTAAGGACAGGGTATTGGTTAATGAATTACCAACACGAAAATAGCGTTCCCAGTTATCGCCTGCGTCAGAATAAGGTCGGTTTACTCCATCAAACTGAACGGAGTTGCCGATACTACCCAGCTTCGGACCCCAGGAATTAGTACCCCAGTTATAAGCTTCCTGCTGGGTGCGTGGCGCGACGGCAATTCGTTCTGATTCAGGATCATCAGGATTGGAATTAACATAATCGCCCTGGCCATATTCCCTTTGAAAGTCTCTCAGGTCGATAAACTTTTCAAAAACGAAATTGGAATTGAATTCAATGCCTATACCTTTTCGGGCAGATCCTTTTTTAGTAACGATATTGATAACACCATTAGCGGCTCGGGCACCATACAGCGCTGCCGCACTGGCACCTTTTAATACGGTAATGGAAGCAATGTCGTCCGGATTGATACTGGACATACCGTCTCCTTCGTCACGACCACCCCAGATGCCTGCCTGGCCAAATGTAGAGTTATCCATAGGCACACCATCTATTACATACAAGGGTTGATTGTTACCCTGTAAGGATTTGTTACCACGAATAATAACTCGAGAAGAACCTGCCGGTCCGGAAGCGATATTACTCACATTTACACCCGCGACTCTACCAGCCAGGGAATTGGCTACGTTAATTTCTCTGGCTTCGGTGAGATTGGAACCATCTACCTCACTGATTGAATACTGCAAAGCTTTGGTTGATCTTTCCACACCCAGGGCGGTTACTACCACTTCACCCAATTGCTGAATATCAGCCTCTAAATTAACATTAATGGTAGATTGGTTGCCTACCTGCACTTCCTGGGTGGCGTAACCGATTGATGAAAATGTTAGCACCGGGTTGTCGCCGGAAACGGAAATATTATAATTCCCGTCAACATCTGTAACAGTACCCACAGTGGTACCCTTCAGCAGGATATTCACACCGGGAAGTGGCTCACCACTATCAGACACTTTTCCGCTAACCTGCCTTTGTGCCCATAAATGGGTTACCGAGGCAGTCATTAGCAGTAGAATTAGTAATTGTTTTTTCATTCTACATTTTTTTTGGTTTAAAATAATTAGGTTACATAGTATATAATATTCAGGCTTTCGGCATCATAGCTATAAGACTTCTATGCCGCGTAAAACCAGAGAATATTCACAATGATAAAAAGAAACTAATAAGATTTGGCGTTAATTATTAGATAAGAAATAAGGTGAAACGTTCAATTTTTTTAACAGGAGACGGGCATTAAAATAAAGGAGATACCAATGCTCATCTGACTACCTAACTTCATATCCGAACCAAGCCCTTATCGTTTGTATGCGGCTGAAAATTTAAGTGACGCCCGGAATTTGATTTATTGTCCCATGGAACATATTTACATTTTGTGATTTAGTGACTTAAAAACTCTTACAGGGATAATTACAAATCTATTTTGGAACGTTAAAATTTCTTAAATCAAATCGGGAAATTATATTATAAATACAATATTTTCCTGAATCAAAAAGTTAGAGAATCCAGATAAGGAGGAATTATTTTTAACTATAAATCGCTCGCTTAATAATGAATTCCAAGGGTGAAAATAACTTTTTGAAAACGATTTCATTCGGATTCTAATGTACGGATAATTATCACATTTACAAATTTTTTTAGCTGACTTACTGATATATTTCTACAATTATTAACAAATTTTCCAATTACATTATAAATATTTCATTATTATGTCAATATTTAACCATATTTAAAATTTGTTAAAAATGCCCATCAATTTTTATGATGAAATGGTAAGTAAGGTATTTAAAATATTTTCTCAAAGTTGCTCACGCTAAGTATATACTTCATCGTGGAAAAAGCCCAATTCGTTGCTGGCTGTGAATCTGGTAAAGGAAGCGCGATCATGTTTATTTAAGGTCGGCTATATTTTTTAAAATAAAGGCCGCGGGATGGGGGCTCATACCAATTTTCGGATAATAATCTACGGCTGCCGGCGCCGCCAGTAAAATCAGGTTGGCCTGTGGCGCTGCTTCTTTTATTCTTTTAATCAGTTCCTTACCAATTCCCCGGCGCTGGTACTGTTGGTGAACCGCCAGGTCAGACAGATAGGTGCAAAAACCAAAATCGGTCAATGCCCTGGCAATCCCTACCATTTTCCCATTATCTCGGGCCGAAATAATGAGGTTGGCATGCCGGCACATCGCACTGAGCCGGCTAATTTCATGGATGGGTCTTCTGTCACCCAAAGTAGATGCGACTAATATTTCCCTGAATTCTTCAGGATCAAGATTAGTCTCGAAGGCATAGGTAAGGTCAGTATTGTTCATGAGCAAGGGTTTACTATTTTAGCATTCAAGGTAGCAACACATTCAAATGATAGATGCATTAAAACTATACTTTTCCAGAAAAAAAATATTAATGGTTATTTTGTTGTTATTTTATTAGAATTAAGAAGTATGTAAATTAATGACTAAAATTTTCAAATTAGTATTTAAATAAAATTGATAACAAGTAATATTTTATGAAATTAATAAAAAACAGGGATTTTGAAACAGTAAGCATATGAATAAGATGACGCAAGAATATGAAAAGTATACAGCGGAAGACCGGCAGGTTTGGGAAATTTTATTCAACAACCAGATTGTTAATTTACCGGGAGCAGCCTCAAAAGTGTATATGCAAGGCATAGAAAGAATCAGTTTTACGGCAGATAAGATTCCAAATTTTGATGAAACCAACCAAATTCTGAGAAAGTTAACGGGTTGGGAACTGGCGGTGGTACCCGGATTAATTCCCGAAAAAGATTTTTTTGAGCTGATGGCCAATAAAAAATTCCCAGCCTCTACCTGGCTCAGAAAAATGAGCGAACTGGATTACCTGGAAGAGCCCGACATGTTTCATGATGTGTTCGGGCACGTGCCTTTGCTTACCAACCAGCCTTTTGTGGATTTTCTTCAATCGTTGAGTGCCCTGGCCCTGGCTCATATTAATAATGCCTATGCCATTGAACTCATTTCCAGGTTATACTGGTTTTCAGTAGAATTTGGCCTTATTCATGAAAAGAATGATCTGCGAATTTATGGTGCTGGTATTTTATCCTCGGCCGGAGAAACCAAATACAGTTTGTCAGACAAACCACCCCGATACCCTTATGAGGTGCGCCAAATGATGCGGACCCCTTTCAGAAAAGATGTGTTTCAGGATCGCTACTTTGTGATAGAATCCTACGACCAGCTTAATAATTCGATACACGAAATTGCTAAGGTGCTGGACCAGGAAATCAGATTAAAGGGCTAAATGGAAACTGGCAGCACGAAGGATAATGAAAGTGAGCTGAATATAAAGATAATATTGACAAAATTTTATTTGGAATTGTCCACTGCAATACTGTATATTCTTTACTCTTTTGTAACAAATTAGCTTTTATTTAATTAATTTTGTTTCAGTTCTAAACAGAAAATCAAACTATCAAACAAAAAAATTATGGAATTTTTTATAGACACAGCTAACCTCAAGGAAATTCAGGAGGCATATGATATGGGTGTTTTAGATGGTGTTACCACTAATCCCTCGTTAATGGCAAAAGAAGGTATTACCGGACATGATAATATCATGGCGCATTATAAGAAAATTTGTGATATCGTTGACGATAAGGTGAGTGCCGAAGTAATTTCTACCGATTTCGATACCATTGTAAAAGAAGGTAAGCACCTGGCCGCTATCGACGATAAAATTGTGGTGAAAGTACCCATGATCAGAGAGGGCGTAAAGGCTATTAAATATCTTTCCAGCGAAGGTATCCGCATCAACTGTACCCTTATTTTTACACCGGGGCAGGCTTTACTGGCGGCCAAGGCAGGTGCCTCTTATGTATCTCCTTTTATTGGCCGGTTAGATGACATCGCTACTGATGGTATGGATGTAATAGAAAAAATCCTTACTATATTCGACAATTACGGGTATGCTACCGAAGTACTGGCTGCATCTGTACGGCACACCATGCACCTGATTCAGTGTGCTGAAGTGGGCGCGCATGTGGTTACCTGTCCGTTTAAAGTAATTGATAGCCTGTTCGATCATCCGCTTACCAAAAGTGGATTAGAGAAATTCCTGGCTGATCATAAAAAAGCGAGCGAGAAAGTTGTTTCTCAACCTGCTCATTAAATTAATGTAAACTTTAAAGTGAGGTTTGGTATGAATTTGAAAACATATCAAACCTCATTATTTTTATGGTAAAACCAGTATCGTCCCTTGAATCGGTAAAATCAGGATCTAATATGTATATCATAAAGGTGAAAGGGAAAGCTAAAATTCCTGATTACATACAGTTGCGTGATGATAAGTTTGTGCTAATCGCCTATTTCAGAGCCGACCGTTCGTTAAAAAATCTGGAAAAATATGGTTTGGAAGGGAAGGAGGAAGCTTTACAAAAAATTATCAATGAGTTACCCTTTGGTAAGCTCAGAAAACTTGAAATCTGACCATGGCTGAGCCACAACCCTATTTTTCTGATAAACCAGTGCTGGAAGCTATTGATGCCAGTATTTTTCAGGGCGAACGTTCTGTGCTGTCGCAGATTAGTTTCACCATGGATAAAGGTGAATTTGTGTATGTGGTAGGCCGTACCGGTAGTGGTAAAAGTTCGCTGCTTAAAACAATTTATGCCGATTTGCCCCTCCAAATGGGCAATATGGAAGTGGCTGGATTTCCCATTCATACCATTAGCAGGTCACAGGTGCCCTTTTTGCGCCGGAAGCTGGGGATAATTTTTCAGGATTTCCAATTGTTTGCCGATCGGTCAGTAGGTGATAACCTGATGTTTGTGATGAAGGCTACCGGTTGGGCCGACCGATCGAAAATGAAACAGCGCATTAACGAGCTTATGATGCTGGTAGGTTTGGGATCTTCCGACCAGAAAATGCCACACCAGTTATCCGGCGGAGAACAGCAGCGGGTGGTAATCGCGCGGGCACTGATTAACGAACCACAGTTGTTAATCGCCGATGAACCAACCGGAAATCTGGATCCGGCGGTTTCTAAAGAAATTCTTAAAATCTTTAAGAAAATCAATAACTCAGGTACGGCTATTTTAATGGCTACACACGATTACCAGATTATTGACGCTTTTCCGCATCGGATATTAAAATGTGAAAACGGCAAATTGTATGATTCAAAATTTGAGGATTTTACCCTAACCAGGAATTTTTAATCGGTACTTTTCTTTTCATTTACAGGTCGCAAAGAACCATTTATGTCCACCAGACCTTTTTCTTTGGCAAGTTGCCACATCAGTTGGAATCCTTCTTCTTTCGTATTTCGGATGGTGCCCTCCAAAATCGCTTCGCGAATGGCAGATTTAATTTCACCAACTGCCTGGCTGGGTGGTAAACCCAGTTCTTCCATAATATCGGTGCCGGAAACGGCAGGCTGAAAGTTTCTGAGCTTGTCTTTCTCTTCTACTTCCCGCATCCTTTTTTCAACCTTATCAAAATTTTTCAGGTACTTGTGCACCTTATCCTGATTTTTGGAAGTAATATCGGCCCGGCACAAAATCATGAGCGCATCGCTGCTATCTCCGGCCTCATACAGCAATCTTCTGATGGCCGAATCGGTTATCACATCTTTAACCAGGGCAATGGGGCGCAGGTGCAGGCGTACCAGTTTCTGTACAAATTTCATTTTCTGGTCGAGCGGGAGTTTCAACTTCCTGAAAATATCGTACACCATGCGGGCACCCTTTTCTTCGTGGCCATGAAAGGTCCAGCCTACCTGCTTGTCAAACCTTTTGGTAATAGGTTTGGCAATATCGTGTAAAATGGCGGCCCACCGTACCCAGAGGTCATCAGATACTTCGGCTACATTGTCTAAAACCTGCAGGGTATGAAAAAAATTATCTTTATGCGCTTTTCCGTCAATAATATCGACGCCTTGCAGGGCTACCATTTCCGGAAAAATATAATCGAGTAGTCCCCCATGATAAAGCAGTTTGAAGCCGTAAGAAGGCTGGTTGGACAGAATAATCTTATTCAGTTCATCGGTGATACGTTCCTGAGAAACAATATTGATCCGATCTGTATTTATTTTAATAGCCTCAAAGGTTTTAGGAACTATATCAAAATAACTTTTCGGGGGCTGGCTTAGCTGGGCAGCAAAGCGGATGGCCCGCATCATGCGCAACGGGTCATCGGAAAAGGTAATATCCGGATCCAGCGGCGTTTGGATTCTTTTTAACTTCAGATCGGTTACGCCATCAAAAGGGTCGAGCAGGGTGCCATAATCCCACTCGTTCAGGCTAATAGCCATCGCATTAATGGTAAAATCTCTGCGGTTCTGGTCATCTTCCAGGGTGCCGCTTTCCACCACAGGTTTACGCGAATTACGGTTGTACGATTCTTTTCGGGCGCCCACAAACTCAACTTCCCAATCCTGATATTGAAGCATGGCGGTGCCAAAATTCTTAAAGTAATTAACCGAAGTAAAGGATTGGGCATCTTGTTGATTAATTTGCTGAGCAATTGCTTTGGCAAATAAAATGGCATCGCCCAGGCAAACAATATCGATATCTTTAGACGGACGTTCCAGCAGTAAATCTCTTACAAACCCGCCAATTACATAAGTTTTAATGCCAAGTTGCGCGGAAACTTGTTTAATTAAATCAAAAACGGGTAAAGTATTCAGTATGCCTGTGAAGGATTTCATAACCTGTTATTATGCCAAAACCACAAAATTAATGGAATTTCCAGGGAAGGCAAAAAAGTCAGCATCTTTGGCGCGAAAAACCAATGCTTAAGAAAGTATCATATTTTGTGCGCCATAAATTTATCGATGGCCGTTTTTAAAATGCTCGAATGATCGAAAGCCATTTCAGGCAGTGCATCTATAGGAAACCAGTCAGCTTCCTCAGCATCGGAAGCAGCTTTTATCTGGTTATTTTCCTGGCTGATTTCAGTAAAATAAGTGACAGAGATGGTTCGGCCACGTGGGTCCCGGTCGGGCTGTCCAAAGGTGTGGAGTTGTTCAAACCGATCTGTTTTTACACCGGTTTCTTCCTCCAGTTCCCGGGCTACGGCTACTTCCAGTGGTTCATCGTCTTCCACAAATCCGCCCGGTATTGCCCATTTTCCTTTAAAGGGTTCATTTTTTCTTTTCACAAGCAGCACCGAAAGTTTGGTATCGGAGTAACTAAACACGACAGCGTCTACGGTAACTTTAATATTCTGCGGGTATTCCATAACTATTTGTTTTTAAATATCTACTTCATTTTTCTTTTCATCGGGATTTACAAAAATAAATCCCCGGGCATCGTTTCCCTCATAAAAATCCACTTCCATACCAATTAAAAACACGGTGTCTTTTTTGGCGATATACACCGGTATCTCTTCTATCAGGTATTCCACATCGTTTGTATTCTTTTTATCGAACCCAAGCACGTAAGAAACGCCGGCGCAGCCACCTCCTTTAACGCCAACCCGTAATCCGTAATCGACTGGTATATTTTTACTGGCAAGGGTGCTTTTTATTTCTTCCACCGCTTTGTCTGAAATAATAATAGGTATCATAAATATTGATACTGTTTTTCCGGTTTATTGTTCGGTTTGACCAGGTAAAATTAAAAAATTTGAAAGTAGAGGCCAACATCATCCACATGCTTCATTCCCTTACATTTAAGCCGGAAATTGTTTAAAAACACAAATATGTTTATTTTATAGGATGAATCGTATTAATTTTTATAGTACAATTCGTATTATTATGATGCAAATAAGAATTACCACCCTCGATTTGCTATTTTAGGTTTATTGATCCAAGCGCCCAGGTCCGGTTATGCCATATGAAAAGTGCTTGAAACCGGTTGTACGTCAGTTGAGTAGCTAACTACTATTATTCAAACCCTAGAAAAAAGAAAATGAAAGCTACCAAATCGCGCCTCAAATTAATACTCCGATTCATCTTGTTGTATGCCCTGTTTATCGTGTTTTTCATGATTGGGTCCTTGGCTGTTGCAGGTGTACTACCTGACAATGTAATATCAGAGGCTGGGTGGGTGACTGAGACAAGTGGTCTGCTTATCATAGCACTTGTTAACCTGCTTGTCATCACCGCGTTGATCCTGACCTCACGTTGGAACGGATGGAAATTAGCAATCAGCCTGGCATTGGCTTACTATGGAGTAGTTACCTTCCTGACACAGATTGAAACCTGGTATTTCCTTTCCTCCATCACCGTCAGCTCACAATTGCTCCTGCGTTTGTTTCTGATGGGCATTCCGACGGCTTTCCTGTTTATACCTCTGGCTGTTTGGGTTTTGGGAAAAGGACGTGCCACTGTGGATGCTTCACCCAATCTTGCGTTGGTCATGCCCGTTCGGCAGTGGATTTGGAAACTGGCTGTGATTGTAGTCGCGTATCTTGTTTTGTACTGGGGAGCCGGCTATTTCATCGCCTGGCAGAACCCTGCGCTACGTGCTTTCTACAGCCAACCGGGCGAGGCACTCCCCTTCTTTGCACATACGGCCAACACCCTGCGTCATGATCCTTTGCTATTCCTTTTGCAAATCTTTCGTGCGCTGCTGTGGGTACTGTGCGCGCTGCCGGTCATCTACGGCTCAAAAGTTAACCCCTGGTGGACAGCACTGCTGGTTGGACTGTTTTTCAGTGTACCGCAGAACATAGTACATATCTTAGCTAATCCTTTGATGCCCATCGCCAGCGTGCGACTGAGCCATATGATAGAGACCGCCTCTTCCACTTTTATTTTTGGTACCATTGTAGTCTGGCTCTTACATCGGGAGCATCATTCCTTGGGTGATATGTTAGGGATCCACAGGGGTCACAAGCGATTACTACAAAACATAAATAATTAAAATCATGAAAATAAAATAAAAAACCCATCGGGATGATGGGTTTATTTTATGTTAAGAAATTAATTATGTGATTAAGCTTCCTGCAAAACCACGCTTTTTACAGTTTTGATAATCCTTCCGGCAACTTTATACGGATCAGCGTTTGAAGCTGGTCTTCTGTCTTCTAACCATCCTTTCCAGCCATTATCTATAGTGGCAATTGGAATACGAATAGAAGCACCGCGATCGGAAATGCCATAGCTAAACTTATCAATAGATTGTGTTTCGTGCTTTCCGGTTAAACGCAAGTGATTGTCGGCACCATATACTTCGATGTGTTCTTTGATAACCGGCACAAATTTTTCACAAACTTTATCATATACATCTTTAGAACCAGCCTCTCTCAGTAAAGAGTTAGAGAAATTCGCATGCATGCCGGAGCCATTCCAGTCGGTATCACCCAGGGGTTTGCAGTGCCAGTTTACAGCTAAACCGTATCGTTCGGCAGTTCTTTCCATCAGGTAACGGGCTACCCAAATCTGATCGCCGGCAGCTTGTGCGCCTTTAGCGAATATCTGGAATTCCCATTGTCCGGCAGCCACTTCGGCATTTATACCTTCTACATTAAGACCTGCCTCGAGGCATAAATCCAAATGTTCTTCAACAATTTCTCTTCCAAAAGCGTTGCTTGCGCCTACCGAGCAATAGTAAGGTCCTTGTGGAGCAGGATCTTCATCAGCAGGAAAACCAAGTGGACGATTTGTTTCAGGATTCCAAAGAAAATATTCCTGTTCAAAACCAAACCAAAAATCGTCATCCGGATCGTCGATGCGCGCGCGACCATTGGTAACATGCGGGGTTTTGTCTGCGTTAAGTACTTCTGTCATCACCAGGTAAGCGTTTATCCTTCCCGGATCAGGAAAAATAGCCACTGGTTTTAATAAACAGTCTGAAGCTCCGCCTTCTGCCTGCTCAGTAGAACTTCCGTCAAACGACCAGATGGGGCAATCTTCTACTTTGCCGCTAAAATCTTCTTTTACAATTTTAGTTTTGCTTCGTAAGCTCTGAGTAGGTTTATATCCATCTAACCAGATATACTCTAACTTAACTTTTCCCATTTTTATACTTTTTAGGTGTTTTTTAATAAATTTTTATTGCGAAGATAATATATTTTGGTTAGTTCGATATATTATGATAGAAAAATTTGACAAAATTGCAATAATCCAAAATTTTATTTTTATTTTTGTAGATTCATTGAAAATTTTCAAAATATCATATAATAATTTTTAATTTTTTTTAAAACATTTATTTTTCTATTTCATTCTCTCCTAAGCAAAAACTAATATTCTGTTCCGCAAGTATTTTGCTTTTCGTTTTAAACCTTTTGTTCTTAACCCTATCTAAAGCTTAAAACAATTTAAGAACAAAAAATTAATGAATATGAATAATATGTTTTTTAAAATCAGGATAACAGTAAGCTTTGTTTTGCTTACGCTGTTCACGTCTTTTTCTTTGTGGGCGAATAATTTACAAAAAGAAGCAACTCCAGGCAGCGCGATCAGAGATTATATAATGAAAAATGTGATGCCGGTAATTAGGGAAGAGCGTAATCAACTGGATGAAAAACTTTCCGCGCACGAACAGGAGGTAATTGAAACGGCCCGTAAGCAGTTAAAAGATTTACGGGAAGAAAACCGCGCCTCTAGGCGTGGTGTACGTGGAGCGGGAAGACCGCTAACCGACGAACAGCGGGAAGCTTTGAAATTAGGAGCCGAGAAAAGAAAAGAAATTTTAACTCCGGTAAAAGCCATAGCCGATGCGCGCCTATCCGATATGCAGGAAATAAATGCCAGGCTGGAAAGTAAAAAAGAAGCGTGGAAGCAGGATATCAAAGTACTTCGGGAACAAAATCAGAACGAAGATAATCGGCGGCACAAACGGTTGGACAAGGGCAGGAGGGGCATGGAACACCACGATGTGTTCGGCCGCTGGAACAACCCGGTAAACTTTCTGTTAATGGATCCGAATCAGCCTGTCAGGCCGCACCGTCCACAGGGTTCACCTGGCGCTACCGTATTTCCAAACCCGGCTACCCATGAGGTTACATTGAAGTACAATACCGAACATGCTGGTGAAGTTAGGATACAGGTGCTGGATGAAGGGGGCGATATCGTTCATCAGAAAGAAACGCGAGAAAGCGGCGGGAATCATTCCTATACCCTCAATGTGTCGGATTGGAAACCGGGTTTGTATTATTATAAAATTCAAACAGGGGAGCAGGAAATTACCAAAAGATTCAGGGTGGAGTAAACTATCATTTTAAGCCTAGTCGCTACCCGACGCAGGATGATTAGTACCTGCTATCCTTTTTCTGATAAAGTAACGGGCAATGGAAGTATGAATGAAAAACAGATTAAGCTTTCTTAATCTGTTTTTCTTTTTAATCAATAATTTTATATTATAATAAGCGTTAAAGGTGGAATGAATCAGCTATCCTTCTTAAATACATTCCAACCATTTTACCTTTATTGTCATCTTTAAGAAAAAGAACAGTTATGATTTGGTATATGCGGCTGTGGGCCGTGCTTTATATTTTTTTAATTTCCGGTGTATGTTTCAGTCAGGATATTTCCAGACCCGAACCTGATTCCGTTACCGCCAACTTTTCCGGCGCCCCGCCACAGGATTATTATATTGCCGGAATCCGGTTGTTAGGGGCTCATGCTATTGACAGCACGCAATTGCTAATGCTCTCGGGTTTATCAGTCGGGGATATGATCAGGGTATCTGGTCCTGATATCAGCCAGGCCATTAAAAAAATATGGAAACAGGGAATTGTAAGTGATGTGTCCATCTCAGTTGAAAAAATCAGCAAAAAACAGATATGGCTCGTGGTTTCCATTCAGGAACTTCCGCGCATCTATCGGGTTGAATGGTCAGGTTTAAAAGATGCGGCAGAAAACACACTGAATGATCAGCTCAACCTGATAAAGGGTAAAATTATCTCTAAAGCGGATATAAAGCGAATTTCTACTTTTGTTAAAAAGTATTACGCTGACAAAGGTTATTTTAAAGTACAGGTGGATGTGCGGCAAACTGAAGATCAGTTTCTGGATGGGTATGTGCACCTTAATATTCAAGTAGATAGGGGCAAAAAAGTAAAGGTAGGGGAGATTCATTTTATGGGGAATGAACAGTTTACTGATCAGAAGCTTAAAAAGCAATTGGAAAGCACCTACGGGTCCTCTATTTTGAAATTTTTCCTTCCATCCCGTTTTATTCCTGCCGATTTTGAAAAAGATAAGCAAAGCCTGGTGGCCTTCTACCAGCGTGCGGGTTACCGCGATGCTGCCATTACCAGTGACAGCATTGCATTTAATCCTGACAAAAACAAACTGGAAATCTGGATTACTGTAAAAGAGGGCGAGCCTTACTATTTCAGAAATATTGAATGGGAGGGAAATTATGTGTATGCCGATGAAACCTTGAACCAGATACTGGATATTGAAAAAGGGGAGCTATTTAATCCAGAAAAGCTGCATCAGAATTTACGCTACAACCCGGATCATGCCGATGTAAGCAGTTTGTACCTGGATCATGGTTATTTGTTCTTTACAGTAGATGTGGCCGAAACCGGTGTGGTACACGATTCGGTAGACATTGCCCTACGGATTTACGAAGGCGAACAGGCAAAAGTAGGTAAAGTAACTTTACAGGGAAACCGGATTACCAAAGATCAGGTAGTGTTGCGCGAATTACGCACGCTGCCCGGTGAAACTTTCAGTCGCGAAAAGCTGATCCGTAGCCAGCGGGAAATCGCGCAACTAGGATTTTTTGATCCTGATCAAATTGGGGTAACACCAATACCGGATGCAGAAAAAAGTACGGTTGATTTGGTATACAGTGTAGTGGAAAATCCTAACGACAGGATAAACCTTTCCGGTGGCTGGGGTGGCGGACTGGGTTTTGTGGGAACGTTGGGTTTTAATATCAATAACTTTTCAATAAAAGATGTGCTGAAACCCAGGCGGTGGAAACCGTTTCCGGTAGGCGATGGGCAAAAATTTTCGGTAATGTTTCAGGCAAACGGGAAAAATTTCCAGAGTTATTCGCTGGTTTTTTCTGAACCCTGGCTGGGTGGTAAAAACCCCAATCAGTTATCCACCAGTATTTCACATGCCATCAGAAGAAAAAATTTTACCAATACCACCACTGCGGATGGTGTAGACGAAACCACCCAGGGCACCTTACAATTGAGCAGTGCCACCACCACCTTTGCCAGAAGGTTAAACTGGCCTGATGATTATTTTACCCTGAGCCATGCGTTATCCTATTCCCTGTATGAACTCACCGATTACAACGACGAATTAGGATTCAGCACCGGCACTACCAATAGTTTTATTTTTAATACCACCCTGGCCCGCAACAATCTGGATCATCCGGTTTATCCGAAACAAGGGTCTACGGTATCGTTGAGTGGAAGCTTTACACCCCCTTATTCTCTGTTCAATAATAAGAATTATCATGGTTTAGAAGCCGAGGAACAGTACAAATGGGCTGAATACCACAAATGGATGTTAGATGCCAGAAAGTATATCAAAATCAAAGGAAACCTGGTATTAGAAGGTAGGGCGCATCTGGGGTATATCGGCACCTATACCAACAGGAAAGGGGTAGGACCCTTCGAACGCTTTTATCTGGGAGGAAATGGTTTTGGCGGTCAGAGTTTTTTGTTGGGAAGCGATTTGATCGGCTTGCGGGGATACGATGACAATGCGATTGTGCCGAGCGACACTGACAGTAACATTGACGGGGGAGTAGCTTATAATAAGTTTTCATTAGAACTCCGGCATCCGGTATTGATGAAACCGGCAGCTACCTTGTATTTGCTGGGCTTTGCCGAAGCGGGCAATACCTGGAATAAGCCTTCACAATTCAGTTTTAAAAATTTATACAGATCCGCAGGTTTTGGTGTAAGGGCCTTTCTTCCCGCATTTGGTTTACTGGGTGTGGACTGGGGATATGGTTTCGATACCCTGCCAGGTGCAACCAAACCCAGCGGCTGGAACTTCCAGTTTACCATTGGCACGCAGATCCGGTAAATTACTGGTTAAACACTCTTTTTGATGATTTGATTTTTTTGATTGTAAATCATGTTAATTGCCACAATTTTATTAGTTTGCCCAATCAATCCAATCTGATTTGTCATGAGCAACACTAATAAGAAATCACGTCGTAATTTTATAAAACACATAGCTGGCAGCGCTTTGATTTCCGGGGCTACACCTGGTATTTTATTAGGAAATCCAAACCGCCATTCACTTTCCCTTCTCCAGCCTGGCCGTAAATTTAATGCCAATGAAAACATACAGATAGTGGTAATTGGTATGGGGATTCAGGGTTTCGCAAACGCGCAAAATGCTGTGAATGTACCCGGAGTAAAATTGATCGGTGCCTGCGACCTGTATCAGGGTAGGTTAGACCATACCAGGGAAGTGTATGGCAACGATATTTTTACCACCAAAAGCTACCAGGAGGTGCTGGATCGCGATGATGTTGATGCAGTATTTATCGCCACTACCGATCATTGGCACGATAAAATTTCGATAGCGGCTATGGAAAAGGGCAAAGCTGTGTATTGTGAAAAGCCCATGGTACACCATTTAGAAGAAGGTCAGGCCGTGATTGATACCCAAAAAAAAACCGGTGCGGTGTTCCAGGTAGGCAGCCAGCGGGTAAGTTCTATTGTGTACGAAAAAGCAAAAGAACTTTTTGACGCAGGCGAGCTAGGGCAACTTGTATTGGCTGAAATCTGGTACGACCGCCACTCCGCATTAGGGGCCTGGCAGTATTCTATTCCTCCCGATGCCTCTAAAGCTACCATCGACTGGAAAACTTTTTTAGGCGATGCGCCTGAAGTGCCCTTTGATCCGGTACGGTTTTTCCGGTGGCGCAATTACCAGGCCTACGGAACCGGGGTAGCCGGCGATTTATTCGTGCACCTGTTTTCAGGATTGCATTTGATTACCAGTTCCCTGGGTCCAACCCGGATTTATGGAACGGGCGGACTGCGATTCTGGAAAGATGGTCGGGATGTGCCCGATGTGGTGCTGGGTAGTTACGATTATCCGGAAACCACAGCGCATCCTGCGTTTAATGTGCAGATGCGGGTTAATTTTGTAGATGGTTCCGGTGGCGGCTCACAGATACGGCTGGTTGGCTCTGATGGCGTACTTGTTATTGGCGGCAATTCGGTAAAGCTTCAAAAAAGTAAATTGCCGGAAGCTCCTGGCTATGGTGGCTGGGATTCGTACAATACCTTTACGGAAGCCACGCAACAGGCTTTTGAAAAGCAATATATGGAAAGATATGGTCATGTTCAGCCCCAAACGCGTGAACCAGAGGAATTGGAATATACAGTTCCCAATGGCTATAATGAACACTATGAACACATCAGCAACTTCTTTGAGGCTGTTAAAAATGGAAAACCTGTAATCGAGGATGCCTCTTTTGGGTTGCGGGCTGCCGGTCCGGCATTGGCTACCAATAAAAGCTATTTCGAAAATCGCATCATCAACTGGGATCCTGAAAAAATGAAAGTTACCTGAAACTAAATTCCAAAAGCTGAATAAATAATCTTTTTTGCTATAGAAATGAGGGTTTACCCCTAGATAATTATAGGGTAACCTCTATTGGTATGTATGGTTTACCTGTTTATTTTTGAAGGCGACCAACCAACACCTCATCATGAAAATTGATCCTTTTTTATTTGTCTGTTCATTTTTTTTTGGAACCGGCTGCACTTTTGAAAATTCTCCTTCAGCAATTTTAGGTACCTGGTATACAGGAAGTAATCAAACCATTACCACCATCTTCAGCAGCGATAACACCTACCACATGGATGCGGATGGCGATGGCGTGATGGAGATTAATGGTATTTACTCGGTGTTGGGCGAAATGGTAGCCTTATCCGATGTGAAAGAGGCGTTTGGTTGCGCGCGGCAATCTATTGGAATTTATAAGTTTAAAATTTCGGAAAATACCCTTACGCTGGAACCCGTTGAAGAGGCTTGCGACAACAGAAAAATTATTGCCAGTAACTGGATAAAAAACGCGAATAATTAATCTGTTTTTCTTTCGCTAAAGAAGCATAAAGAACATTTTATCCTTTTAGTTCATTTACCTCATCCAGGTCAGAGGTTTGGTAATACTGGTAAACCTGAAGAATAATAGCCATCGCCACGGCTACTTCAGCGGCAGCTACAATCATCACAAATAAAGTGAAAACCTGACCCTGTACCAGCGATGGATCGTACTGGCTGAAAGCAATCAGGTTGATATTGGCTGCGTTAAATATTAATTCTATTCCCATTAGAATTACGATGCCATTCTTCTTGGTTAGAACTACCACAATACCCACACACAATAAAAACGCGCTAAGAATTAAAAAATGGTAGATTGGTATCATAGAAGAAAGCTATCCTAGTTAATCGAAATATCCAAGTTTAATGGTGAAATTTCCACAAAGATTACTCAATTCACCGTTGGTGATGCCACGCGTATGCGATCCGGTTACCATTCGCCATCCCAGGCCAACGCCCATCCTGATAAAGCGTACCACATTCACTTCGGCGTATGCCGTTGGTTCCAGCACAAAAACACTGCTTTTTGCCAACGAGGAACCCTTTTCCGGCTTTTGTTCCACGGTGCCGCCACCTACCAGTATATTAAACGAACTGTGGACCAACTGATCAGAATTTAAGGTGTATTCCAGCATAAACCCTCCGTAACTGAGGTCATAACTTAAAAATACATTTTCCGGAACCTGGTTGTCGGGTACCACTTTATCGTTATTTTCAACCGCGATGTTGTTGCCAATCAGGCCAAATCCTCCGCCACCAATAAGCAAGTGTTTGTTTACATACCAGCCGCCGTATCCGCCCATTAAAAAAGCAAAGTTACTTTTAATGCTGGAAAACTTTAAGGTAGTAGCACCGTAAAAGCCAGAATGATTGATGGTAAGTATTTCTGAAAGCGTTTTCTGTCCTTCATCCTCGTCCTGTGCCCATACTGGCTGCGCGCAAAATCCCGTCAAAACTAGTAAAAGAATGGTTATCCTTTGATTGTAAAATCCCATTAAATAATTTTTCATTTGTTTAGTTTCATAAAATGATAAGTAACCGCGGGTTGAACTACACAGTTATAAGGATATAAATATCAGAATCCAAAAAATGTTTAAGGGTTAAGAATAATCCGGAAGGTAGTACCCACATCTATTTCAGAGCTTTTCACAAATATTTTGCCCTTATGGTAATGTTCTATAATGCGTTGCGCAAGCGAAAGGCCCAGGCCCCAACCCCGGCGTTTGGTGGTGTAACCCGGAGCAAACACCTGCTTTATTTTTGATTTGGGAATGCCTTTACCGGTATCGGTGATATCGAGCAGTATCTTTTGTTCCTTTCCCTGTTGTAAATTAATCGTAATGGTGCCAATCCCGCTCATCGCGTCAATCGCGTTTTTACAGATATTTTCAATTACCCAATCGAATAATGGTTTGTTGATTTTTGCGTATAATTTCTCCGATTCGGTATTCAGATAAATATTTACTTTGGTTGAAATTCGGGTTTGCAGGTAGGTAATGGTGTTTTTTACCACTTCAAAAATATTTTCTTCCTGAAGGGTAGGCAAAGAGCCAATATTAGAAAATCGGGATGTAATCATTTCAAGCCGGGCTATATCTTTCTCCAGTTCCTTAATAATATCATCATCGTATTTTTCCGGATCCGATTTAAAAAACTCTATCCACGCCATCAGCGATGAGAGTGGTGTGCCCAACTGATGGGCGGTTTCTTTAGCCATTCCAGCCCACACCCTGTTTTGTTCGGCGGCTTTGGAATAACTGAAAATGATAAAAGCCAAAATGGCAAATCCTGCAATTACTGAGAGCTGAATATAAGGATAATATTTGAGCTGGGTTAATAATTCAGAATTCTTGTAATACACGTAGTTATAATCGTAAATTTCACCGTTAGGAAGCCGAAGTTCCAGTTCGATGGGGTCGTGTTCGGCTTTCATGGAAGTTATTTCTTCTGCAACCAGGCTGTTTTTTTCTTCCTGACTAATATCGTTGGGTACTTCAAAACCTAAATTGCGGCTGTTGTTGTAATTTCCATTCCGGTCCGTCAGGATAACCGGAATGCTTGTATTGGGTACAATAATTTCCTGGTTCAGGAAGGTAATTTCAGAGTTATTTTCATTGGCGGCAAACTCAATGGATTTGGCATAAAGGTTTATCAGTCGCTCTTCCCGGTCTTTTAGTTCTTCCACTAAAATGTTGGTATAATAAATAGAAGAAATAGCGATGATAATAGCCACCAGAATTACGGCATATTTGAAGCCACTTCTGTTTTTGTATAGGTCATTCGCACTGTTTTTTTGCGATTTTTTCATAATCTGGTGCCTTCCAAAGTAGCCAGGAGGTTGAAATTTTTTAAAATCATTAAGCTAACGCCCTTTTCGTAAAATCATTATGAGGCGGTACAAATGAAAATGCTATTTATCGGTTTGAAAAAAGCCATTTACCCAAGGTTTTGTAATTTACTTTAGAACCATGAATCAGGATACCCACCCGGTAAATTCGTCCGGCCACCCAGGTAGTCAGAATAAATCCACCAACCAGTAGCGACATGGAAAGTACAATTTGCCAAACCGGCACGCCAAACGGGATGCGCATCATCATTACAATAGGGGAGGATAAGGGAATCATGGAGGTCCAGAATGCCAGTTTTCCGTCAGGATCCTGTAAAACCGCCGTCAAAATAATTATGGAAAAAATGAGTGGAGCCGATATGGGAAGGGTGAATTGCTGGTAATCGGTGTCGGTATCGGCAGCGGAGCCTACGGCCGCAAACATGGCGCTGTACAGCAGGTAACCTCCTAAAAAATAAAACACAAATGAAAATACAATCAGCGGAATATTTACCGTATCTATCACGTCTTTTATTTTCTTGGCTGCTTCTGCTCGTTCTCTTTCCGCTTCCGGTAATTTAGATATAATTTCTGTCTGCGTGGCCTCAGTTAACTGGTCTACATTCAAAGTGGCCATTACAATACCGGAAATGGTAAAAGTAAGCAATAACCAGAGCGTAAGCTGCGTTAACCCAACCAGCGCCACGCCAATAATTTTACCCAGCAAAAGCTGAAAAGGACTTACCGATGAAATAATAATTTCAACAATTCTGGTTGTTTTTTCTTCTATTACTCCCCGCATAACTTGTGTGCCATACAGGAAAATAAATCCGTAAATCATAAAAGAGGCTACATAACCCACCAGCGTGGCTACATCAGCATTTCCTTTTTTTTCATCACCTTCCAGCAGATTAATAGTTTTTAGCGCTACATGGGCATCCAGGTTATCCAGCGTTGACTTATCAATTCCTGAGCGTGCCAGTTTAATGTCTTTGATATTTTTCTCTAACATGCCTTCAATGCTTTTTGAAAGCACAATACTGGGATTCGACTCTGAAAAAAAAGTGATGCCTTCAGGATTATTCACATCAAAATCAGGGAGATACAACAAACCGTACCGATTTTGCGAAGAAAAATCTGATTTGGCATCTTCCAGCGGACTATGAATAAGCTCGTATTCCAGGTTCCCATCTACCATTCTGCCATTGGTAAAATGGTTGGCCAGGAGGCCACTTTCATCAATCACGCCGATTACCTTTTCATCAGAAATATCGGAGGAGGCCAGCCAGATGGGAACCAGAATAATGCTGGCAAAAATAAGCGGTCCCAGAAACGTCATGGCAATAAAGGACTTTTTTCTGACCCTGGTTAAATATTCTCTGGCAATGATCAATCCTATCTTATGCATGGTTTTCTTCTTTTACTATCCTGACAAAGATGTCGTGAATACTGGGTAATACTTCCTCAAACGCGTGAATTTCAACATTATGCTGAATCAGTTCGGTGAGCAAATGATTTGGAATTCTTTCCGAATCAATTTTAATAAATGTCTGGTAAAAATTATCCTCCGCGGGTTTGGTGTCTAACACCTGATAACCGGCCGAAAGGCCCTCAATCGTATTTTTGTGAATAAGCTGATAGGTATGCGATTTGAAATGGTTTTTAATTTCTTTTTTAGGACCTTCCAGTACTTTTTCCGACTTATTAATTAAAGCAATATGGCTACATAGTTCTTCTACCGATTCCATTCGGTGGGTAGAAAAAATAATGGTTTTTCCCTGTTGCCTGAGGTCAAGAATTTCATCGCGGATCAGGTTGGCATTTACCGGATCAAAACCAGTAAAAGGTTCATCCAGAATTACAATATCGGGGTCGTGTACCACCGTGGCGATAAATTGTATTTTTTGCTGCATCCCTTTGGAAAGGTCCTCTATCTTTTTCTCATACCATCCATGAATGGAAAGTTTTTCAAACCATAGTTTGATTCTACTTACTGCTTCCTGGGTTTTCAGCCCTTTTAATCGAGCCAGATATAATAATTGCTCGCCTACCTTCATTTTTTTATATAGTCCGCGTTCTTCCGGCAGGTATCCTATTCTCCGGATATCATCTTTGTGTAGTGGATGACCCTCAATTAAAATCTCACCTTCATCGGCCACAATAATCTGGTTAATAATACGGAGAAAAGTGGTTTTACCAGCACCGTTTGGACCTAATAAACCATAAATTGATTGCTGAGGAATGGAAAGGCTAATATTTTTAAGTGCCTGATGATTGGCATATTTTTTAGAAATGTTTCTAGCTTCAAGTATATTCACAAATTTTGTCAGGTTATAATTCGATTGTTAACAGAATCGATATGCTTATAGCGATTTTGTTCTTGATCACTAAAATTACAGAACAATTTTCTCCTTAAAATAGTATTAGTAAAAATTATTTTACCAATATTTTTGTTAGAAATTAAGCTGTAAGGCTATTCAAAAATAAGGACATACTTTTGAAAACAAGAAAGAATGTTCAGGTTTCCCTTGTTTTATTTACGAAAGGGAAACCGGAAATCAGGATAAGCGGCAGGTACAGGAATAGTAGGCCAGGAAATTAAAACTCAGGCATGGATATGTAATAGGGAATTAATGACATCAAATCCCGGAAAAATGAGGAAAGCAGCGTAACTAAAAAATTGTTTTTTGTTACAGGTTGACATTAGCTTTTGTAATTAAAAAAAAACAATGCACATAAGGATATAAAAAGCAATTAAGATAATATAAACTTTTCTTGATCTTTTTTTTACTTTTCCAAAAATTAAGCGATCAATACCAAATTTTGTTCTTGATTCATATGGAGTTTTCATTCTATTAAAAATTTTACAGTTACTGAATGTTGAATATTAATTTAATGTTAAGCCAATGTTAACTTAATGTTACGTAATTATTAACAAAAAGTATGAAAAAAATTGAGAATTATCAAGTATTGATCAGTTTTTAACTATTATTTCATGTAATAATTTTTAAGTTTTAACTAAAAATTAATTAATTGTCAAATTCGTATAACATCCTGCCTTGTTTGATAAATATTTGTTTAATAACAGGTTATTGTATCCTGTTTTTTGGCTGTGGCAGCAAAGAAAAAAAACGAGACTCCTTTTTATTAAAAGGCAATTTAAAGCTGTCAGCCAGGGAATACCAGGAGGCAATCCGGTATTATCAGGAGGCCATTCAGGCAGATTCCGGTTTTGCGGAAGCCTATAACAATTTGGGAATTACTTACTATGAAACCGGTAAATTTGGTCAGGCTATTGACAACTATACCAAGGCCATTCAATTAAAGCCTGGGTATACAGATGCCTACTTCAACCGTTCGAATGCCTATTACGATAGTAAAAATTACAGGAAAAGTATAGCCGATCTGGATACGGTACGCGCAAACTTTCCTGATTCGGCCTATGTACATTTTTCGTATGCGCTCACCCTGTCGGCCCTACATCAATACGAAGAAGCAATCAGTTCTTTAAACCGTGCCATCGCGCTGGACAGCACCAACGATGAATCGTTTATCAACCGGGCAACCATGTATTATTATTTGAAAGATTACAAAATAGCTGTTAACGATTTAACCAGGGCAGTCTACCTCAATGAACAGGCTGGTGATGCCTATAACGTGCTGGGATTAATCGCGACCGAACAGAATAATTATGAAGAGGCCGCCACCTACTTTGAAAAAGCACTCGACAACAGCCCATATCAGCCCTATTTTTTAAATAATCGTGGTTTTTTGTATCTGCAAACCGGCAATTATGAAAAAGCCCGGGAGGATATCAACAAAAGTATAACCCTTGATCCTTCTAACGGTTATGCCCTTCGGAATAAAGGCATTTATTATTTAAAAATTAATGAACCTGTTGAAGCCATAAGGGTGTTGCAAGCAGTGTTACAACAAGACGAAAATATCTCCGATATATATTATTATCTGGGCATGGCCTACGCGGCGGATAAGCAACCTGAAAAAGCGTGCAATGCCTGGAAAACATCAGCGCAAAGGAATGAGGAACTTGGAAAAAAAGCATTACAGGTCCATTGCGCTCAATAACTATAAAAAAAGCGCATTCTTGGGAAACGCGCTTTACTTTAGTTGGGTATAAATTATTAATAGAACTTATACCGGTTATCTTCAATGTCGGCAAATTTGCGGATTGCCTCTGAAATTTCAAAACCACTTCTTTGCTGGCGCTGTTGTTGAAGTTGGGTTCTGTAGGAGGAATAATCAGCTATTTCAGGAGCGGGTGTCAGTGCTTCCAGTTCAAAAACCAAAACTCCGTTTTCACCAATAAAAGGCTCGGAAATCTCACCTTCTTTCAGAGAAAATACTTTTCCGACAGCTTTCGGGTCAAACCCAATTCCGGTAAGTGCATTGGAAGTAATTTTTAAATCGCTGGTATTGTATACGCTGGCATCTTCGCCATAGTTAGCGGCCCTTTCGTCGAGCGTGCCCGAAATGCCACGCAGTTTTTCCGCTATTATTTTACCTTTTTCCTGAGCTTTTACCTTTTCAGCAATTTCTTCACGTACGTTGTCAAGCGAAGCTGTACCTTTTTCCTGACGGCCGGTAAGCAGGGCAATAACATAGCTGTTTTCCATTTCAAATACCTGGGAAATATCTCCTATAGAAGCTTCGGTGTAGGCCCAGCGAATTATGGGTCTGGCATTGCCATCAATACCATTAATAAAAGTAGCGTTAGGCGCGACATCTATTGCGGATAATATAGAAAGTGAGTCAGCCTGAGCCTGCTTGTTAAATTGTTCGGCATTGCTTACGCTACCTGCAAATAAATCCGCTTTTCTAAATGCCTGGTTTCTTGTATTATCACTGGGGTAAATTTCGCGGTTAATAGCGGCAATCCGGTAAAGAGTATTGGTTTTAGCTTCGGTAACCTTGATAATATGATAACCATATTCAGTTTTAACTAACTTGTTCACCAGCCCGGGCTCATTGCGGGAAAATACCGCGTTTTCAAAAGGTTCTACCATTCTACCTTCAGAAAACCATCCTAAATCACCGCCTTGGGCGGAAGAAGGATCATCGCTGTTCTGTTGCGCGATTGTTTCAAAATTACCCCCATTTTTAATTTCATCTAACAAGCCCCGCGCTTTTTTGCGGGCTTCCGCATCAGAGACATCATCGCTGGTTTTTATAAGAATATGGCTTGCTTTGGCCCAGTTAACAGTATCCTCTGTAATTTCGGAAACTTTAAACAGTGTATAAACATTTCCTTCAAGGTAAGGACCGTATACTTCACCTTCGGTAAGATTATTACCCGCATTATTAGTAAGGGTGGCTGGTATTTCATTTATTTTATAGCTGCCAAAAGGAGTGCCGCTATCGGTATTCAGGCTGGCAAATGTGGAGTCGTTATTAGCTGTTTTAAAATTGTTTTTCACCTTCGCGATATCTTCCTGTATCATGGCCGTATCCTGTTCGGAAGGAATTACGGGAAAAGCGACATAATTCACATTCACACCTTCTTCTACTTTATAATCTTCCTGGTGGTTATCCAGATAACTTTGCAGTTGGGCATCTGTAACGTTTACGGCTGAATCGCTAATGGCATAAAAGGGCACATACAAATACTTTACTTCAGCGATTGTATTTTCTTCCTTGTACTTATCTTTAGCTTCGGCTGTAGTAATATAATTGGACATCACAAGCAGGTTATCGTATTTAAGGCGCAGGCGTGAAGGTCCCAGGTTACTTTCAAAATTATACCAGGCAAGCTGTTGTTGCTGCGGCATGGTTTTTAGGTTTTGCAGATAATTAATTACCTGTTCCCGATTAAACTCCCCGGTTTCTGGGTTGGTAAATGCCTGTCGCAATTCAGGACTGATGTTATTACCCTGTACCATATCTATGATTTCTTCATTTGAGATGGTTAGTCCCAAAGCATCATACTGCTTTTGGAAAGCAATTTCAGCTATTAATTTATCCCATGCCTGCTGGCGCAACGAATTCATTTCTCTTTCGGTAGGGGCACGACCTGTATTTAAGGTCCAGTTGTATTTCATTTCTTCAATTGCCTGCTGGTATTGGGTAACCGAAACAGTAGTACCGGCTATTTCACCTACATCGTTGTTTCTACCGCCGCTAAACGGACTGTTATTAGAAAGGAACAGGTCGGTACCTATGAATAGGATAAGGCCCAAGGCTACAAAACCAACTACTATTATTGTTTTCTCGCGTATCTTACTGATTAATGCCATTATTTTTTTACGTTTAAAATCTGCAAAGTAAATCTTTTGCTAAACAAAATCAAAATGCTATTTATGGTTTCCTTTAGTCTTTATCAGCATCCGTGGATATGGTTAACCGAACGTTGTCAATCCGGTTTTCCCGCATGGTCATAATTGTAAACGTAAAAGGATACGCTTTAATTACTTCGCCCGATTTGGGAATATCTTCTGTAATAGAAAGAATATATCCGCCTAAGGTATCATAATCACCCATCGGGATTTTCCATTTATACTTTTCATTCAGATAGTCAATTTCGTGGCGGGCACTTATTAAAAAGGTTTTATCGTTAATTTTTTGTTCTATCCAGTCTTCATAATCATGTTCGTCCTGTATATCGCCAAATATTTCTTCAATAATATCCTCTATACTTACAATACCGGATGTGCCGCCAAATTCATCTACCACTAATGCCAGGCTTTTGTGCTCAGTAATGAACTGAACAAGCAATTCGTTGGCGGGATTGGTTTCAGGTACGATGATAATAGGCGTTAATATATCCTGTATGGTTTTTGGTTTTTTAAACAGTTCAAGCGAATGGGTGTAACCAATAACTTCGTCGATAGAATCCTTATAAATAACTATTTTGGAATGGCCGCTTTCTGTAAATGCCTTTTTAAGGTCTTCTATTTCGTCTTCTATATCAATGGCAACCACCTCTGTACGTGGAATCATACATTCGCGAACTTTTATGGATTTGAACTCAAGCGCATTGTTAAATATTTTAGTGTCGACCAGGTTGGAGTTTTTCGCGGCATTTTCTATTTCTTCCTGCTCAACCTGCCGGATGCTTTGTATGAAATTATTCAGATCTGTTAATCCGAATACAGGTTTATCTTCAGAATAGTCGAGCCGCAATATATGCACAATGGTAAGCCTAGATAACCATACAATAATGGAAACTAACGGGTACATTAAATAATAAATAACCGTAACAGGAATGGCGAACAAGGTAAGCAGCCGGTTTGGATTCGATAGAAAAACACTTTTCGGAGTAAATTCCGCCGTAATCAGTACCAGAAAGGTAGATACGATTGTTTGCAGTATCAGGATGAGGGCATCGCTTCTTAACTGCTCAGGCAGTAAACGGGTAATTAAGGGTTCCAGCAAATCGGCCATAAAAATACCATAAACCACCAGGGCAATGGTATTACCAATCAGTGTGGTTCCGATAAACCGGGAGGGTTTTCGCATATAGCCTGATAATAATCTTCCAGCTAGAGTTCCCTGGTTGCGCTGTACCTCAATCTGAAGTTTATCGGCAGAAATAAACGCGATTTCAACCCCAGAAAAAATAGCCGAAAATATGAGGGAAATAACGATAATGTAAATCGAATTATAATCCATATTTACAAAGTGGTAGCCATGCTTTCAGATAAAAAAGGTAATAATACAATGATACCACATGCAATAAATGTTTATTTTCTAATCCTGTTTATTTTAATTTTTTTCTTTACCTCAGGATTAGCTGCTTGCGATTGTCGTAATTTTTTTATGCGCAATTGGTACCAAACCAATAAAATGGTAGATAACATGAAAATCCAGTATGAGTACACGAGCCCCACTGTCATGAGTTGGTGTACCCCGATAATGAAGAATCCGATAGCCAAAGATATAAGAATTGTATTAAATAAGCGCATATCAGGGATTTTCTTCAATAGTAAATGACGAACCACCGGGTTTAAGAATCTGCCAGTCGGAAAAATCCTGGTTCGCGGTTAAGCCTTGCCCCATTAAAATATCACCTTCAGTTTCAATCTCAACAAATTTATCGGTATGGATTTGTTCTTTACGGGGTTCCCAGTGCAAAACTTCTGTTTTCAGGGTTTGATCTTCTTTTAAGTTTTTTACAATTACGTTACCGGTTGCCGTATAACGGTCTTCTTTTTTATCGTAGTTGCCTTTATCTGCTTTAATAGACGAGGCCAGGTCTCCATTAGGTTCATAAGATTCAATATAAATCCCCTCGGGAAATTCCTGATCTCCATTTTCATATTCAAGTTGCTTATCTGCCATAATTTTTACTCTTACCACGGCCGAATCACTGAACAAGGTTACCACATCATTTAGTTCAATAACAGGTTCTTTATTTTCTTCCAGGTTTTTTAAGTCCGTTTCTGTGTCAGAGCAACTTACCATACCTACTAACAAAAAAATGAATATCCATCTGGTCATACGCTGGCAAAATTATACAAAATGGTGATGAATAAAAAAGGTCATTTCCAGTGTATCAACTGATACCCCGGAAACGACCTGAGACTGGTGTTTGCTTTTAAAATTTAATCGCGGGTTCTGATAGTGGTTGTGGTGTTAATCCAGCAACCTGTTTTTACATTATCCCCTACGTTCATATTATAGTTAAAGATATTTTCTTTTGAAGGAAATTGTTCTTTGGCATTGGTCATTCCCTGACTGTTGCCAGCTTTCTGGTACATATCATAAGCAGCCAGGAATACAGCACGGTCTTCTATTTCATTTTTTCCATTTCTACACTGTTCATAGCTACCCATATACATATTACCAATTAAAGTGTAAGCTTCGGAACTTGTTTCAGAATTTTCTACAGCGCGCATTGCCATTTCCCGGGCTTTGTTTTTATCGCCGCTTTTATAAGTAATTTTGGCCAAATCCAGAGAAAGTTCCGCTTTTTCAGCGGGATCTTGGGTTAACTCTAAAGCTTTATTAAAATAAGTAAGTGCTGAGTCATACGATTCTTCCGCCATTTTCCGCCTTCCAATAATTTTGGCCATCCCTGCGTTAGGGTTCGCATTAAAAGAAGTTTCGGCGGCTTTAATAAAAAAGGCACTGTTGGCGCAATTTGACATCAGAGAAAGCTTAATAATTTTCTCGGCTAATTTTTCGTCGCCGGGGTTAGCCTTCAGTTTTGAAGCGAATTTATCCTCAATCTGGTCGCAGGTAAGGTCTATAGTTGAAACTAACAGGGCATCCACATTTTCTTTGGTCTCCTCTAATTTTTCTACGTTTTTACCTTTCTCTATTTGTTCAGATAAAATTTGGTCAACTTGGTCGTAAGTAGCCAGTACCGCATCCTCATCAATTTTTTTTGCCTGATAGTTAAGACGCGCCAGGTTCATATAGGGTAAAATATTATAATAGGCGCTTTTGCTGCCGTACTTATCAAAGGCATCTTTGTACATGGTGTACAGTTCTTCGTGCTTGTCAGCATCTTTGTACATCAGCTTAAACGCGGTATTTATTTTACGGTCAGTAATAGACGGCTTTTCTCCAAAATACTTAGCGCGTCCATCATACATCTGCATTGTTTTCTCAGAATATTCTTCCTTCTGAGCCTTATCAGAGGCTTTTTCAGTTAAAGCTTCATATATTTTAGCTCCATTAATATAAATAGAGGCATTCAGATCAGGGGCATTGTCCAGCAACCATTGTAAATGCTTGGCGGCCTCTTCATAATTGTCAGCCTTCAGTGCATCGTTATACAAAACATTTCGTTCTTCCGCGGTCTTTCTGTCTTCAGGCCAATTCCAAGCACTCCCGCCGTTATTGTTACCATTTCCATTCTGCGCATAGGCGAAAGTGGAAAGTAGAATGAAGCCTAAAAAAGCAAACCAGATTGAACTTTGTTTAACCATTGATTTCATATGATACTCTTATGTTTTATAGATTGTGATTAATTGATAAAATTCAAGTTGAAATTAGATGTACTGATAAGAATATAAATATAATATGATAAATTAACAAATTTAACATTTGTTTATTAAAAATAAATAAACCTATCAATTTGCCATAGGTTATTACATGATTCTATCACATCTAATGTTTTATAAAACAAAATCTGTGCTAGAATAACTTATAACTATATCTGGGTAAATTATAATATCCAAAATTTTAATATAATTTTTAACTTATAAAATATAATTATTTAAATAAATACCTCTTTTTTAATTAATTATTCGAATAAATAAGTATACTGATATTTTTTTATAATACAATTTGAGCAGAATTTTCCACAGTTTTTGGCAGAAACAGCACATTGGTACCAATTAATCATACCTTCTTCTTACAAACCATCGGTCGTTGATGGTCGCGCCCAGATAAATTCTGAAATATGACTCTTTGATAAGGCCATTTTGGGTGGTACCCCTTTCGCCATATTCCAAGGCAAAATCGAGGCTGGAGTAATTGAAAACAGGAAATGAAGTTCCAATGTTTAGGGCTATAGATGAAATTTGTTTACCGTTTAGCGTGTAGGGTAAAAGCTGGTAGTTCATGCCGGCTCGATATTTAACCCTATCAAAATAGTTATCAATAGAAGAAATATTAGGGATAAATTCACCTCCTACTGATATCCGATAACTATTTTGCAGATCATCGTTTTCGTCATCAAAATTTCGGAATTCCGACCAATCCTGTAGACTGAAATCTACACCAACCGTGTATTTCAAATATTTTTCGAGAGATAATCCAAACCCTAACTGACTGGGTAGGGTAATACTTCCTTTTACATTACTATTCAAAGTATCGGTATCCACTACCACATCGGTTCCCGGGTTTCTTCTTTCCAGGCTGGAAAACCGCTTGGTATTGATTTTAGTGGTGGGCTGGTAAGTAACCCCAACATTGAAATAGGTTGTTTTTCCTGCTTTTAAGGCGTAAAACAAGCCAGGTGTTAACAGGATATCAAAATAATTTAATCGTTCCTTTAAGGTAGATTTATAATTTGGCTGTGGAATATCAGGTAAAAAAAAGGAGGTTTCGTCGTTGGTATTACCAAACAGGAAGGCTGTTTTTAAGCCTAGCGCGAAATTATTAAAGAGTTTTACCCCATTTGAAATATATACCTGGTTAATGCCCCCAGTACCTACAGAACTTAACTCCGCGGTTTGGTCTTCCGCACCCTGCACATTTCGTGTTTCGGTAGCCCGGTACCCCACAGTACTATAAGGATTCAGACCTAAACTGAACGTCCACCGAGTAGGTATTACAGGGAAAGCCACGCCCAGATAGGCCAGCCCGCCATTGATTTCATCAATGGAGTTGGTGCCATTACTAATATTTACCCTTTCGCTGGCAAGGGCGGCATCAAATACCGTTAAAGTATTTTTATATAATAAGGCCGGGTTCAGGGTAGTAAACTGTGTGCCATTGCTACTGCTGATCCCAATTCCCCCCATTCCAATATTATTAACCAGTGCCGGGTAGGTAAGCATACCAATTCCTTTTTTTGAATAGGGCGATCGGTTAATTTGCGAATGCCCCACCAATGGCAGTACGATAAGAAGTTGAAATAAAATAATTCTGAACAATCTATTCCGGTAGAACATTGTAATTTAATAAGCTGTTTAATCCAAATAAGACCAGGTCTGGGATCAGCGTTTTCTCTGATTGAATGTCATTGACAAAAAAAGAAGCATCGCCGCCACTCATAATAACCTGCAAATCTGCGAATTTGTGGGTATACATCCGAATCATTTGCGTAATTTCTGCCGATATTCCTTTAATGGCCCCAACAAGCAGACTTGTTCTTGTATCAGTACCAATAAATGGCAGCGCTTCGGCACCAGGCACCTCATTGGTATTTATTAACGGCAATTTTTGGGTAAAAGTGTGCATGGCCCGCAGTCTCATTTGTAATCCGGGAGCAATGCTGCCGCCTATGTATTGGTTTTCACGGGTAATAAAATCAAAGGTAATACAACTCCCAAAGTCAATAATCAGCACATGCTGATTTGGATATATTTCAAAGCCTCCTGCTACAAGTGCCAGCCGGTCGGGACCTAGTGTTTCAGGTGTGCCATAACCATTGGCAAAGGGCAGTCGGATGTGTTGGTCAACAAAAAAATAATTCGGATTGCTTTTTAGTGCTGCCAGGGTTTGATCAGGCAAATTACCTACCACTGAGAATATCACGCCCTGGTAATTTTCCTGACTGATAATTTGGGGAAGCGTTGAAACATCTGGATGAATGAATACCCGTTCTAAGGCATTATCATGAAATACTCCTAACTTGGCCCTGGTATTACCGATATCCACAACAAGCTTGCTCTTCATTTAATATAAGGTAAATGTTGGGGTTTAGAAACTGAATGTCTATTTTTTAAAAAATTCTAAGAATTACAATTCAAAATTAATGATATAAATATCAAAGTTGTCCAAGAATATTTTAAAATTCTTTTAGATTTGATAGTGAAAAATATATTTCTGCTGCAACTGAAATTTATTTTGCTTTTATAAAATTTGCCTATACTTTAGTTAAGCAACAAAATATTTAACCTCAATGAAGCAAATATTACTGCTTTTCTCCCTCTTGTTTATTTTTTTCAACCCTGGTTTTTCACAATCCCATAACGTTATTGATAAAAAAAATAGTGATCAGTTATCGGAAGTTCACCAAACTGCTCCATCTGCTGAAGATTCCCATGAAGCGGTAGCACAGGATGGACATGCCCCTGAAGCAACGCACCACTCTCCACCAGCCTGGTTGGTAATTCCTTTTGTGCTGCTTTTGCTTATGATTGCCACTGGTCCGTTATTTTATGAGCATTTCTGGCACCATAATTACCCTAAAATTGCCATTGCTTTGGCAGTGGTAGTAATATTATACTATTTATTTGTTTTGGAAAATTTCCACAACCCCATTCATTCCATGGCGGAATATATTCAGTTTATTGCCCTGCTCTCATCCTTATTTATCGCTTCTGGTGGAATTTTGATTAAATTAGATAAAAAGGCAACTCCGCTGGCCAATACTTTTTTGCTGATAATTGGTGCGGTAATTTCGAATCTGATTGGAACAACAGGAGCCTCCATGCTGTTAATCAGACCATTTATCCGGTTGAATAAAAATCGGGTGCGCCCTTATCATATTATCTTTTTTATTTTTATAGTAAGTAATGTCGGTGGGGCACTCACCCCCATTGGAGATCCACCCTTATTTTTAGGGTTTTTAAGAGGTATTCCATTTTTCTGGACACTGGAACATAATCTGATGGAATGGGCTTTTACCCTAAGTATCCTTTGTACGGTATTTTATTTTATTGATCGCAGATACAAACAAGGTGAGGTGCAGGATGCTTCGCTGGCGACATATTCCAATAAAATTAACATAGTAGGTAAAAGAAACTTCCTCTGGCTCGCGGTAATTGTTATTTCCGTATTTATTGATCCGAAAATTTTCGATTGGGTGCCCGGAGTAGTAATTGATGGAACAGAATTTTCTTTTTTAAGAGAACTCATCATGTTTACAGTAGCGTTTTTATCGTTCCGTTTTGCCAGTAAAGAAGCGCATCATGGCAATGACTTTAATTTTGAACCAATACGCGAAGTGGCATTCCTTTTTATTGGCATTTTTGCTACCATGATGCCCGCGCTGGAAATTGTGGGCGCTTTTGCCCAATCTGAAACCGGCACTCAATTGATTACCCATAACACACTTTATTGGGGAACAGGTGTGTTGTCGGGGTTTCTGGATAACGCGCCCACCTATATTAATTTCCTGACAGCGGCCATGGCCTCGCGGCATGCCGATATCGCGGTGGTACAGGATGTGATTGATTTTGCCCAGGGTACTTTTCCGGATAGTATTCTGGACCTTACCGCCATATCTGTGGCTTCGGTTTTCTTTGGCGCCATGACCTATATAGGCAATGGACCAAATTTTATGGTAAAATCAATTGCCGAGCAGGTGGGTATCAAAATGCCTTCTTTTTTCGGCTATATCATCAGGTTTTCATTGCCTATTTTGCTCCCAATCCTGATTTTAGTCTGGTTAATATTTTTTGCCACACAGCCTATTACCTAAATTTTTATTATTACAGCTCAGCACTGGTTATCCCATTCTTTATGTACACAATTTGTTTTTCCACGTCTATCGGTCCAAACAATGAAAGGGTTCGTTCCGGACGGGCGTCCGTAATAAATAATTGTCCGAATGTTTTGTCCACCATCAGTTGGGTTAACTTTTTAATTCTCAGGTCGTCTAGTTTATCAAAAATATCATCTAATAACAAAATAGGTTTGGTTTCTTTCGTGTTTTTTATAACCTCAAACTGAGCCAGTTTCAGGGCTATTAAAAAAGATTTCTGTTGGCCCTGCGAACCGAATTTCTTAATTGGAAAGCCATCAATTTCGAAAAGATAATCATCTTTATGGATACCTTTTGAAGTTCTTTGGAGTATCCTGTCTTTCGGGATAGAGTTTTTAAATAATTCAGGGAAATCCGCGGTTTCGTGATCAGACTGGTATTCAATACGAACCAATTCTTTTTTTTCGGAAAGGAAATTATAATGCTTTAAGAAGATGGGCTGGAAATGAGTGTTAAATAATTTTCTCTTTTCGTATATTTCATTACCGAGTAGTATCAGAGGATGGTCGTACGATTCAAGCAAATCGTAATCAAAATAATTCCGTTCGGTAAATTGTTTGAGCAGGCTATTCCGCTGTTTCAGCAGGTAGTTATATTTTAATAATGCTTCCAGGTAAGCGGCATCAATTTGAGAAAGAATGCCATCGAAAAACTTTCTTCTGTTTTCACTGCCTTCCCGTATAATGTCGGTATCGTTAGGCGCTATCAGCACCACCGGGAATAACCCGATATGTTCATTAATTTTCTCATAATTAATTTTACTGTTCCTCACCTCCTTTTTCTTTCCCCGTTGCAGGCTAAACTGAACCGTGTAGGCTTCATCCTGTAAATGAAATTCACCCTTTAATGAAAAAAAGTCTGCTCCATGACGGATGTTGTGAAATTCTTCAGCACTGAATGCGCTTTTAGAAAGAGAAAGGTAATAAATGGCATCTAACAGATTGGTTTTTCCACTTCCATTTTCACCAACCAGGCAGTTGATCTGATCTGAAAAATTCAAATTAAGATTTTCGTAGTTTTTAAAATTAAGTAATCCTATTTTTTCAAGCCACATTGGTCAAATGTTGAATGTTTTTACTTATTTTGCGGTTGTAAAAATGAACTCCAGAAAAATTATTTTACCGAAATTTCCATATAATTAGTATACAATGGCAGTAAATACAAAAGAAAAAGCTAAAGTAAAAGAAAAGTCCGGCTCCAAGAAAAAAGAATTTTCAAAAGAAACCTATATGTGGTGGTTTGAAACCATGTACCTGATGCGGCGATTTGAAGAAAAGGCAGGGCAACAATATGGCAGACAAAAGATCAGAGGATTTTGCCATTTATACATTGGGCAGGAAGCCTGTGCCGCCGGAAGTGTTTCCGCATTGGAAGAAGGTGATAAATACATAACTGCCTACCGCGACCATGCGCATCCTATCGCCCTGGGTTCAGATCCGAAAGCGATTATGGCTGAGTTGTTTGCCAAATCTACAGGTATTTCCAAAGGTAAAGGAGGCTCTATGCATATGTTTGATAAAGAGCGGCATTTTTTCGGCGGACATGGTATTGTAGGCGGCCAAATTCCCTTAGGCATTGGAATTGCCTTTGCCGAGCAATATAAGAAAACAAAAAACCTTAGCGTTACCTATATGGGCGATGGTGCCGTGCGGCAGGGTGCTTTTCACGAATCATTAAACCTGGCCATGATGTACAAATTGCCCTGTATATTTGTGATAGAAAATAATGGATACGCAATGGGAACCTCAGTGGCACGATCCAGTAATGTAGTAGATTTATTTACTTTGGGAGAAGCTTATGACATGCCTTCGTTCCCGGTTGATGCCATGTCGGTTGAAAATGTGCACCATGCAATGGCTGAAGCGGCAGAACGAGCCCGAAAAGGCGATGGCCCCACTTTGCTGGAATTCAGAACGTACCGGTACAAAGGCCATTCTATGTCGGATCCGGCAAAATACCGCACCAAAGATGAACTGGAAACCTACAAAAGCGCCGACCCCATTGAAAACGTACGCAAATCTATTGTTTCTAAAAAATTCGCTACCGATAAAGAATTGGATGAAATTGTAAATCAGACCAATCAACAGGTGGATGAAGCCATACAATTTGCTGATGAATCGCCATTTCCTGATCCTGCTGAGGCGCTGAAAGACGTTTATGTACAAAAAGATTATCCTTATATTTTAGATTAAACATAATAAATTTGTTCGTTGTGGGTTTTGCGGCTCTAAATTGCAAAGATCTTTTTTTTTGTTGAAAATATTTATTGTAAATTTGCAGCCTTAAAATAAAAAAAATGGCTAATAGAGTAAAAGGTGGTAAAGTAAAGCCAAAATCAGAGGGGCATCACAACGAGTTGTTAGAAAACCCCGAAGCAATCAGAGAAAAGTTTTCTCAAACGGAATCATTTTTTAAAAGTCACACGAAACTGGTCCTGATTGTAGGTGGCATTGTGGCAGTGGCCATTGCCGGCGTGTTTGGTTTCAAATATTATGAAAGCAAACAGAATCAGACCGCACAGGTCGAAATGTTTCAGGCTGTATATTATTTTGAGACTGACAGCCTGGATAAAGCCCTGAATGGTGATGGTAACAACTATGGGTTTCTGGAAATTATTGATAACTACAGTTTCACCGATGCGGCTAACCTGGCTTCCTATTATGCCGGTGTAACCTATCTTAAGAAAGGCGACTATCAGAACGCGATCGATTATCTTAACGATTTTGGTGCTGATGATGAATTGGTGCAGGCGCGTGCCTATAGCCTGATTGGCGATGCTAATATGCAACTGGAGCGTTATCAGGAGGCCATTGATTATTATCAGAAAGCTGCTGATTATAATCCCAATGAATTCTTTTCTCCACAATATCTGATGAAAGCCGCAATAGCCTACGAAGCAACTGAAAATTACCAAGGCGCCCTTCAAATGTATGACAGAATTATTGACGAGTTTCCTCAGTCAGCGGAATTTCAGGATGCACAAAAAGAAAAGATGCGTGTACAGGGATTGACAGCCCAGTAGCCGCAAACTCAATTATTTTCCTTTTTTATAAGGTGTAAGTGGATAAGGACTGCGGTTTTACCTGATGTTCTTATCCTTTTTTGTTTTTTTATATAACAAACTTCAACCAAACCCAACCTTATTTGTTAATTAAATATGGCCACTTCCTTAAAGAATCTGAGTGATTACGAACCTGCTGAATTGCCTGATATTTCACAAAAAACATTTGCCATCGTCGTATCAGCCTGGAATAAGGAAATTACAGAAGCCTTGTTTTTGGGTGCCCGCGATACTTTAATAAAAAACGGAGCCAATAATAATAAGATTCTGGTTCGGCAGGTGCCTGGAAGTTTTGAGTTAACCTTAGGTGCCCAATGGATGGCTGCTCACGCATCGGTGGATGCTGTGATCTGCCTGGGTTGTGTAATAAAAGGCGAAACTCCGCATTCCGATTACATTTGCCATTCGGTGGCACAGGGTTTAAAAGATGTGGCTTTAAAATACGATAAACCAGTTATTTTTGGCGTATTAACGCCGCTCAGTATAGAACAGGCAAAAGACAGAGCGGGGGGTAAACATGGCAACAAAGGCGATGAAGCTGCTGTAACCGCCATACAACTATTGGGTTTTGATCGTGATCTGGTTTAAAAATCAAATTTTCTGTAAGCAAGATTTATTATTTTATTGAATTAGGAAAAAATGAAAGTACTGAAATTTGGAGGAACTTCGGTAGGAAAACCTGAAAGAATGCAACAGGTGGCAAAACTGGTAAATGCTGATAATTTGCCAAAATTTGTTGTGTTATCCGCACTTTCCGGAACTACCAACATCTTAGTAGAAATAAATCATTCTCTTGCTAATGGGAATAAAAATGTTGCTGCCAAGGCCATAGACAACCTGAAAGGAAAGTATTTGGAATTTTCTGAGGAGTTGTTACAGGAAGAAAAATATAAAAATAAGGGAATTGCCATAATTGATGAGCATTTTGGCCTGCTCGAAAGCTTTATCCACGTACCCTTTTCTCCTTTGGTCGAAAAAGAAATTCTGGCTCAGGGAGAACTATTATCAACCAAACTTTTTCTGGAATATCTGCTTGAAAAAAAATATACGGCTGTGCTGCTTCCTGCCCTTGATTTTATGCGACTGGATGAAGAGCGGGAACCGGACACAAACTTCATTAACCAGAAGTTGAACAAAATAATGAATGCCCAAACAGGAAAAACCATTTACCTGACCCAGGGCTATATTTGCCGGAATAAATTGGGCGAGGTCGACAACTTGCAAAGAGGTGGAAGCGATTATACCGCATCACTGATTGGGGCTGCCATCAAAGCTCAGGAAATTCAAATCTGGACTGATATCGACGGAATGCACAACAACGATCCTCGTATAGTAGATAGAACTGTTCCTGTGGCAGAGCTTTCGTTTGAAGAGGCAGCCGAACTGGCCTATTTTGGCGCTAAAATTCTACATCCTTATACCATCCGGCCTGCTCAAAAGGCCAATATTCCGGTTCGCTTGTTAAACACCATGCAGCCTGAGGCGCCGGGCACCATCATTTCTGATAAAAAAGGAGGTACGGAGATTAAAGCAGTTGCCGCCAAAGACGGGATTACGGCCATTAAAATTAAATCCTCGCGCATGCTGCTGGCTTATGGGTTTCTTTGTAAAATTTTTGGGATTTTCGAGCGGTATCAAACCCCCATCGATATGATTACTACTTCTGAAGTGGCTGTTACCCTCACCATTGATGATGAAAAGCAGATCGACAACATACTGAGAGAAATAAAACATTATGGCGAGGTTGAGGTAGACAGAGACCAGACCATTATTTGTATTGTGGGGAACATGCTGGTAAATAAGCGTGGCGTTGTAAAAAGAGTAATTAATGCTTTTGGCGATTTGCCTATCCGAATGGTTTCGTATGGAGGCAGTCATTATAATATTTCAGTGCTGGTAGATAGTAGCCTGAAAACCGAAGCGCTAACCTTACTCAACAAAGGGTTGTTCTCACTTTAATTGCCAATCATTTTTTAATTCACTGGATCTTTAAAACCGGATGGGCTTGGTTGTAAAGATTTTATTTGGCTTATAAATGATACTTTATGTTTGAATTTTTCTTAACTTAATAACAAAACATTTTTCAGCTCTCATACTTCTTTTCAAAGTAAATCATCATTCGGCTTTTTAATTACTTTGGCTCTCATTTTTAAATGCTTTTATGAAAAAAAAGGATTCAGATCGGTACAATGCCAGAAAATCGGATACTTCAACAGTAGGGGAGGCCATGAATGAGTTGCTAAATGCATATAAATTAAAAAACCGGTTTGAACAAACCCAACTGATCAATTCCTGGGAAAGATTAATGGGCGAACCCATTGCCCGCCGAACGGATAACCTTTATATCAGAGACAGAAAATTATATGTGAAGTTAAATTCGGCAGCATTGAAACAGGAGCTGAACATGTCTAAATCCAAAATATTATCCATATTTCTTAAGGAATTTGGGGAAGTAATTGTGGAGGATGTAGTTTTTTTGTAGGGAAGGGAAATTACAGAAGGCTTATTCTTTTTGTTCTTTGATGGGGATAAACTTGTGAAGCCTGCACACATTTAATTTTTTATTGGCATCATAATCAAATTCAATCAGGTCCATTATTCGCTTCACCAAAAGAATGCCTAAACCACCTTTGCGTTTCTGCTTGATAATATGCTCCAGTTGTGGATCTTTATATTCCAGAATGTTGAAAGCTTTTCCCTGATCAAATATTTCAAAGGTAATTCCTTCGTCGTTTTCAATGGTGATAGAAAGTTCTAATTTTTTTTCGGCGTTGCAATGGTGAGAATGAATCATTAGGTTGGCACACATTTCGTCAACGGCTAATACCAACTGGCATTTGTCAACTTCAGAAATAGAATAATTATCCAGGGTTTGTTGTATAAATTGACGGATACTCTGAAGTTTGTTTTTAGAACAACCTACTTTAAATTTATAATTCATCTGTCAGAACCTTTGCCTTCTCTTCAGTATCGGTAATTGAAAGAATTTTGTGCAAACCTAATATCTCAAAAACTTTGTAAACTTTTTCACTCATATTAAATAAAACAAGTTTAATATTTTTTGATTCAATTTCATCAATGTACGAAATAAATACACCCAAACCAGCCGAAGAAATGTACTGCAGGTTTTTACAATCTACCAATATTTTTTTGTAACCCGATTGAACAGCTTCCTGAAAAGCTTTATCGAGGTGGATGGAAGAACTGGCATCAACCTCGCCATTGATAATAATGAGATAGTAATTCTCAATAAATTCTGCTGTTACGGTTACCATAGTGTAATATACGCTGGCTGATTTAATTGGTTATTTAAACTTTATGATTACAATTGTATAGTCGTCATCCAGTACTTTCTGACCACAAAATTCAAATACGGCCTGAATCAGGGTTTGTTTCAGATCATTGGGCTCCAGGGCAGCATTTTTGTTTAACAGGCATTGCAGCCTTTCGTAGCCAAATTGTTCATTTTGCTCGTTGGTAGCCTCAGTAATACCATCGGTATACAACACAATTACATCATCGGATTGATATGAAATTTTGATGACTTCCACATATTTTTCGAAAGTAACATCCCGAATAATACCCAATCCCATTCCTTCTCCTTCAAAATATATGGCTTCATTCCGGGCATTGCTGTAAAACAAAGTCGGGCAATGACCGGCCCTGGCTATTTCAACAGTGTTATTCTGGGTATTAATGGCCAGTACAGTAGCTGTAATAAATGAAGATTTCTCCAGGCACCTGCTCAGAGCAGAGTTAGCATGAATCAAAAATTCATCAGGATGAAAATCCAGTTGTACCAGGCTGTGAAATACACCCTTCATTTGCGACATGTTGAAGGCAGCGGAAGTTCCTTTTCCTGAAACATCGCCGATGGCGATAATAAATTTTTGCGTATCCACCTGATACATATCATAGTAATCGCCACCTACCTGGTCGGCTGCTTCCGAGAAAGCCGTTAATTCAAACGCTTCGTTAAAAATCGGTTTTTTAGGCAGCAGGCTTTTTTGTACCCGACTAGCGATTTTAAGCTCCTCCCGGTAACGCTCGTTTTCCAACGTTTCATCCAGTAAATTCAGGTTCTCAATAGAAATACTGGCCTGGGTGGCAAAAGTGCCCACAATACTTACCATTTCCTTATTAAACCCGTCAGCCACCTCTTTTAAAACCACCAACACCCCTATGGGCAAATGTTTCACAATCAAGGGTATCCATAACACTGACCGGTAGCCAGGTGCCTGCAGGGTATCAACGCGTTTGCTATCGAAAAAGCGGCGGTCAGTACCCCTGGAATGGCTACCCGTAATTTTCAACGGATCAATGGTGCGCTTATTGGTTTGAAAGTAATGCTGAATATTCTTTACTTCTTCCTTTTCAATATTTCTGGTGAGTAGCAATTGACCATTTTTCTGATCATTATTAATTTCTACCCAGGCGGCATCTGCCAGCACAGCCCGAATGGTACTTTCCAGTAAAATTTCATATACCTGATCAACTTTATATCCCTGTTGGGTGGATTGGCTTAATCGCTGGAAGTTCATGACTTCTTCCAGTTTTTGTTCAAAAACTGAGGAAGTAGGTAAGTTGAAAAATAGTACCAACAGAGAGAAAATGCAATAATTAAGCGCGAAACCAAATGATGCTAAAAGGAAAACATTACGGTCGTAGGGTAAATTGGTTAGGATTTGTTGTTCGTCAGGCGAACTTAACTCAAATAAATTTTTAAGCGCGAAACCCAGAAACATACCAATACCCAGTACCAGAAATATACTTTTCCACTTTTTTTTATAGTCTAGGTAGGCAATCCATTTGAGGTTAATGGATAAGATAATGCCCAGAATCAGCAAGATGGCCAGCGGTAAAATCAGCTGATTTATACTTTCACGGGTAGTAAAAAAATTAAAAAATATGCTGATCAGGAGGGTATATTCAAATAACTGCCAGCTATTGATTAGTCGTTTTGATTTCTGATACAGAATAAGCTGTTTCCATACAACGATGGTAGAAACCAGAAAGGCTATGGACAGCCCCAGAATAATGTTAAAAAAGATGATAAAAAGATAATTATCTTTTTCCAGTCGTGTACCCTCAAGCAGTTGATAAAAAGCCATTACCAGCAGAAATACAATGGCTGCCAGTAATCCCATTACAAAAACCCTCCACAGCAGGTCGATGAAGTTTATCCTTTCGGCCGACCCGGTTGTTTTATTGTAATAAAAAAACAGCGAAATAATGAAAATATCAAACAGCAGGTACCTTGCTTCTTCCGGTATGCCAGAGGGCATATTATGCTGGCTTCCAAAGAATACAAGAAGATCGGTAACAAGAAGAGCAATCCAGCTTACTATTCCGGAGAATAAAGAAATTTTAATTATCAGACTTCGTTGACGCATTTAAAATTATTAGCGGGTAAACATACACCAAATGTTTATTTTGTAATAAATTAAATTGTAAGCAAAGAAACTTTCGGTTGCAAAACACCCCATAATAACAATGTTTATCGGCTATAATTCGGTGCTTCGCGTGTAATCTGAATGTCGTGCGGATGGCTTTCTCTTACCCCTGCATTCGTTACAATAACAAATCTAGCATTTTTCAGGTCTGAAATAGCAGCTGCGCCGCAGTAGCCCATGCCTGCTCTTAATCCACCTACCAGCTGGTACAATACCTCATCAACCGAACCTTTAAACGGCACCCGGCCTACAATGCCTTCAGGCACCAGTTTTTTAATGTCGTCTTCTGCATCTTGGAAATACCGGTCTTTTGACCCTTCTTCCATTGCCTCTACCGATCCCATACCCCGGTACGATTTATACTTTCTGCCTTCGTACAAAATAACCTCACCAGGAGCCTCATCGGTTCCGGCCAGCAGCGAACCCACCATTACGCTATCGGCGCCAGCGGCAATGGCTTTTACAATATCTCCTGAGAATCGCACCCCGCCATCGGCAATAACCGGAACACCTCTTGATTGTAAAGCTTTTACCGATTCGTATACTGCTGAAAGCTGCGGAACGCCTACACCGGCAATAATGCGCGTGGTGCAGATACTGCCTGGACCTACCCCTACCTTAATCGCGTCAGCGCCGGCGTCTGCCAGGGCGATGGCGGCCTCAGCGGTAGCGATATTACCCACTACCAATTCTAAATCGGGAAAGGTTGCTTTTAACTCTTTACAGGCATTGATTACGCCTTTGGAATGACCGTGGGCTGTATCCAGAGCCACCACATCTACGCCGGCCTGAATAAGCTGTTCAACGCGATCTGGCAAGTCTACCGTAACGCCTACGGCAGCGCCAACCCTCAGGCGGCCGAACTCATCTTTACAGGCATTCGGCCGGTCTTTGTTTTTTAGAATATCTTTATAAGTAATTAACCCGGTAAGCTGACCATTCTTGTCAACAATGGGTAACTTCTCAATTTTGTACTGTTGCAGAATTTCCTCGGCGGCGTCTAATCCAATTCCTATCTCAGCGGTAATGAGATTTTCTTTGGTCATGATATCTTTTACAGGTATGGAAGCATCCTTCAGAAATCGTAAATCACGGTTGGTTATAATGCCAATCAGCTTTTTATCTTTGTCTATGACGGGGATACCACCGATTTTATTATCCCGCATAATATTTCTGGCGTCCTGTATAATCGCATCAATATTCAGGGTAATAGGATCTAAAATCATCCCGCTTTGCGACCGTTTTACCTTTCTCACCTGATAGGCCTGTGCTTCTGCCGTCATATTTTTATGGATAAATCCGATACCACCTGCCAAAGCCATAGCAATGGCCAGTTCCGCTTCCGTAACCGTATCCATGGCTGATGCAACAACGGGAATATTTAGTTGGATTTTTTTTGTCAGAATGGTTCTGGTATCGGTTTCTCTGGGAAGAATTTCGGAATATCCGGGCAGTAATAAAACGTCGTCGTAAGTAAGTGCTTCGTATTGAAACTTGGAAGTGTCTGAGTTCATCGCAAATAATATTTGTGTAAATTATTTGCGGGTCAAATGTAGATACATTCAGGCATATATAAAATTAAAACTAAGGTTATTTACTATAAATTTAGTTTCTTTTTGATTTTGAGTTTACCTGCGATATGAACTATTTTCTTTTCTCTGACACGGCGTTTTTGTCAGGTATTTCCAAACATGAATGAATAGCCTGCTCAATAAGTTCACAGGCAGTTTTGATTTCCTGTTCGGTGATGGTAAGGGGTGGCGCAATCCGCATCGATTGGTCGTTGAATAAAAACCAGTCGGTAAGCACGCCCAACTCAATGGCTTTATCAATAATGGGTTTGAGTACCTCAAAAGAATCGAACTCAACGGCCATCATTAATCCTACATGGCGAATCTGACGGATAGCAGGATGCTTCAGATGATTTCTAAATAAGTTAGCTTTCTTTTCTACCTCGCTCAGCAAGGTTCCTCCGGCAATAATCTCAAGGGTAGCCAGCGCGGCCGCGGCGCTCACCGGATGGCCTCCAAAAGTAGTGATATGGCCCAGTATCGGATTTTCTTTCAGCACCCGCATAATTTTCTGTGAGGTAATAAAGGCTCCAATGGGCATACCGCCCCCCATACCTTTGGCACAAACCAGAATGTCGGGGACAAGGTTGTAATGCTGGAAAGCCCAGAATTTTCCTGTACGGCCAAACCCAGCCTGAATTTCATCCAATATCAGCAGGGTACCCGTCTCGTTACACCTTTCCCGCAACCTTTTAAAATAAGCAGTATCAGCCGCTATTACCCCTGCTTCGCCCTGAATGGTTTCCATTACCACCGCTGCGGTCTTATGGGTGATCTGCCTTAAATCCTCTGTTTTCCCGAAATGTATGTGTCGAATTCCCGGCAACAGGGGGCGATATGCCTGTTTCAGGCTTTCGCTGCCACATACCGAAAGCGCGCCATGGGTTGAGCCGTGGTACGCGTTGAAACAGGAAATCAATTCATGCCTTCCGGTAAATCGTTTGGCCAATTTTAGTGCGCCTTCAACAGCTTCGCTGCCGGAATTAACCAGGTAGCAATTATTTAGCTCCTCGGGCAGGGTGTTCAACAAAGCTTCGGCAAGCTTTACCTGCGGACTTTGCACCAGTTCGCCATACACCATCACATGCAGAAAACGATCCACCTGGTCTTTAATGGCCTGCACTACTTTAGGGTGCCGGTGTCCGATATTGCTTACCCCAATTCCGGAAATCAGGTCTATATATTTCTTGCCTGAAGGTTCATACAGATATACACCTTCGGCATAATCTATTTCCAGCAGTAATGGAAAATCAGTAGTTTGTGCCAGATGGGAGAGAAAAAGTTGGCGATTGGCAATCATGGTAAGTTAAAAAATAGGCTCCTTGAGGCGCGTAGGAGGTTCATTTAAGTCGGAAGTCAGAAGCCGGAAGACTGGAGTCGGAAGTACTTATGACTTTGGTCTTCTGACTTCCGACTTCTGGCTAATTTTTACAATTTTCTTTCGTTTTTTCCGGTATAAATCTGGCGGGGACGACCAATAGGTTCACGATTTTCACGCATTTCTTTCCATTGGGCAATCCAGCCCGGTAACCGGCCCAGGGCAAACATTACCGTAAACATTTCGGTAGGAATACCCAATGCCCGGTAAATGATGCCTGAATAGAAATCTACGTTCGGATAGAGTTTTCTTTCCACAAAATAATCGTCGTTGAGGGCCGCTTCTTCCAAACCTTTGGCGATATCCAATACCGGATCTTTGATGCCGAGTTTAGAAAGGACCTGATCGGCATATTTCTTTATGATTTTCGCTCTTGGGTCAAAGTTTTTATACACCCGGTGGCCAAAGCCCATCAGCCTGAACGTATCGTCTTTGTCTTTGGCTTTTAAAATATACTTTTTGGTATCGCCGCCGTCCGCTTTAATTTTCTCAAGCATTTCAATTACAGCCTGGTTGGCACCACCATGTAAGGGTCCCCACAGCGCGTTGATACCTGCTGCTATGGAAGCATACAGGCTGGCCTGCGAAGAACCTACAATTCTGACCGTAGAGGTAGAACAATTCTGCTCATGATCGGCATGAAGGATCAAAAGTTTATCCAGCGCATCACTTACAGCCGGGTCTACTTCATAAGACTCTGCTGGTAAGGCAAACATCATTTTCAGAAAATTACCACAATAATCTAAGGTATTATCCGGGTAATTAACCGGATGGCCAATTTTGTGCTTATATGCCCAGGCTACAAAGGTTGGCATTTTGGCCAGTATCCGTAAGATACTTAAATCCACTTCGTCTTTAGAACGATTAGGGTCGAGCGATTCCGGATAAAAAGCCGTTAGCGAACAAACCAATGAAGACAATACACCCATCGGATGGGCACTTGAAGGAAAACCATCCAGTATTTTTTTGATATCCTCGTGTACAAGGGTATGGTGGGTAATATCTTCATGAAAATTCTGAAGTTCGTTTTCCTTTGGCATTTCCCCATAAATGAGTAAGTAAGCCACTTCCAGAAAAGTCGCTTTTTCGGCCAGGTTTTCAATCGGATACCCTCTGTATCTTAAAATTCCCTTTTCACCATCCAGAAAAGTAATCGCGCTTTCGGTTGAGCCGGTATTTTTAAAACCAGGATCCAGGGTGATAAGTCCACTCTGCGATCTTAATTTACTTACGTCTATGGCCTTTTCATTTTCTGTACCCTCAATAATCGGTAATTCGTATGTTTTACCATCAAATTTTAGCTCAGCTTTGTTCGACATGTGATGTTAATTTGTTTTGTGCTATAAATAAACAGATGTTGTATATAAATGTTTTAAACGTTATTATCTGTACTTTTTCAGGCGTGAAATGATAACGCTACTGCTAATTACGACAACTCTTTAATCAATTCCCAACTTATGTACAAACCATTATAATAATCATGAAAGCAATCAGGTTTTTTAGTTGAAAGGTAATTTGCTTCTGCCCGAAACGCTTACCATAATAACCTGAATAACGGGCACCTGTTTAATTTTCAGTACCCAAAAATTTAAATAATATGGCTATTCCTGAAAATTATTTAAGGAGACCGTTTACTTACAAGTGAAAATCTGCGTAAAGAAAGTGAATTTAAGTGAAAATTAATAAAATCCAGGAATAAGGACTTCATTAATACGATAAATTGAATTGGGATAAAAGGTTACCAGACAGGAGACTAATTTCTACTTTGGGCCGTACTGTGATGCCAATAGATTAAGTTGCTCATGCCAGTTTGTTACTTCGTTTCGAACTATCCTAATATATAAAAAAAACATTAGCAAGCCTTTTATCGGCAGTGCAACCTATGGTAAATGCATGATAATCCTTTAGAAACAATAAAAATAATTTGAACTGGCAGGCAAATGTTTATTAGTTTTTCGCTGAAATGCCTGGCGTTTTTACAGTTGCATGCAAAAACTTACCTGAAATGATAACTTTGATAAGCAAAACAGACCATGATTTTCTTAATTTTTCTATATTTTCTTTCGGTTTTTCGCTTGTGATAATGCTACAAAAACGTCAAGAGGTTTTAGTGAAAACAACAGGAGGTTTTGCTCGAAACGTCAAGAGGTTTTGCTCGAAACAACAGGAGGTTTTTGATAAGTTTTCAGAGAAAAAAAACAGGAAAGAAGGAAAATAAATCTGACTTTTTACCTAAAAAAGCGCATGAGAAAGAGAAGTATCTGCTATTAAAGGGCGATATGCGGAAATAAACTTCTAAACCAGGAATGAAATGCTACCGCTGTAGGCAGGAAATTGATCTGATAAAAGAAATCAGCATAATGGTTAAATGTATGGAGGGGTAACATGTCTGTAAAGTTAAGGCAGTCTGAGTATCTAATACTACCGACTTTCTTTTGTAACCTTACGGTTGTAAATAACCGCGTGTATAATGAATTAAAAAACCATGCGAACGGAAAGGTCAGCAGTAAGAAATCGGAAAAAAGAGCATGATCGTACCCATTGTAACTGTCAGCTACTGGCATTCCACGTTTTGCGATTGCTTCGGCCAACCTCCATGGGTGCTGACCACTGAGTCGCTTCTTTTTTACCTGAATTAGGGCATAAAAGAAAAAATTCCCGTATTGGTTGTCAATTGCTTTCGCGTTTACCTTTCAGAATTACTTTAAGCTTAGTAAATTTCCTCAAATTTAATTGTAGCCATAAATATTAATTCGCATTAGCCATGTATTACAACTCGATAATAGAAACCATAGGCAATACGCCGCTTGTGAGGCTGAACAAAGTGAATAAAGGCATACCCGGCACCATTCTGGTGAAAGTTGAGTATTTCAATCCAGGCAACTCGGTAAAAGACCGCATCGCGGTTACCATGATAGAGGATGCTGAAAAGGCAGGACTGCTGAAACCCGGCGGTACCATCATTGAAGGTACTTCGGGCAACACCGGCATGGGTTTGGCCCTGGCTGCCATTGCCAAAGGGTATAAGTGTATATTTACCCTGGCCGATAAGCAATCTAAAGAAAAGATTGATATCCTGCGGGCGGTGGGCGCTGAAGTAATTGTTTGCCCTACCAATGTGTCGCCCGATGATCCGAAATCATATTACTCAGTTGCCAAAAAGTTAAATAAGGATATACCCAATTCTTTTTATCCGAACCAGTATGACAATTTAGCCAACACCAGAGCCCATTATGAAACCACAGGACCGGAAATCTGGGATGCCACTGAAGGAGAAATCACCCACTTCGCAGCCGGCGTTGGTACCGGAGGTACCATTAGCGGAACGGCTAAGTATTTAAAAGAGAAGTATCCGGATATTGTTACTGTGGGCATTGACACGTATGGATCGGTGTTTAAAAAATTCAAGGAAACGGGCGTATTCGACGAAAAAGAAGTGTATCCGTACCTGACCGAAGGTATTGGAGAAGACATTCTCCCTGAAAATGTGGACTTCAGTCTGATAGATTATTTCGAGAAAGTTACCGACAAGGACGCTGCCATTATGGCACGCAAACTGGCCCGTGATGAAGGCTTATTTGTGGGTTGGTCCTGTGGTTCGGCAGTACATGGCGCATTGGAATATGCCCGAAAAAACCTGAAAAACGATGACCTGATGGTGATTATCCTGCCCGACCACGGTACCCGATACCTGGGAAAAATTTACAATGACGACTGGATGAAAGATCATGGTTACCTGGAGAAAAGAGAATTTGCCACGGCGCATGATATTATTTTACGGAATGGTAACCGGGAACTGACTACCGTACCGAAAGATATTCCGGTAGGGGAGGCCATTGCCATTCTGAACAGCCAGGCTATTTCACAGTTGCCGGTGGTAGACAAGGACCAGAATTTTATTGGCAGCATTACCGATTCGAAGGTATTACACCAACTGATTAACGATCCGGAACTGAAAAGCAAGCCGGTGGAAGCCGTAATGGAAAAGCCCTTTCAGTTTGTATCATTGCGCGATACCCTGGATGTGCTCTCTTCTTTAATCGACAAAGAAAACAAAGCTATTCTGGTGCGAGACCAGTTCAACAGGGTACACATTATTACGCAGCACGATTTGTTAATGGCCATGAGCAGTTAGGGAAGGGGAAAGGTAAGCATTGGGAAGTTTAGTAAGTTATTCGTTAATTGTTAATAGATATTTTATTAACCTATTAACCAATAACCAATAACCAATAACCAATGCTTTGCGTCTTAGCGCGCTGGTCTTTCCATATTAAAAAAAACCATTATGGAATAATTAAATAAATATGCGATATAGAAAACTCGGAAAAACAGGTCTAAATGTTTCGGAAGTTTGTTTGGGCACCTGGCAGGTAGGCGGTAAATGGGGCGACCCTTTTGATGAAGTCCTGGCCGAAAAAACAATTCATGAAGCCATTGATCGTGGGGTTAATTTTATTGATACGGCCGATGTGTACCGCGATGGCGCCAGCGAAAAAGTGGTAGGTAAAGTGGTGAAAACCCGGTCTGAACCTATTTTTATAGCCACCAAATGCGGAAGAAAAGTTAATCCGCACACCAGCGAAGGCTATACACCCGAGCGTTTGGCCGGCTTTGTGGAAGACAGTCTGCGCCGGATGAAACTGGAAACCATAGACTTAATTCAACTGCATTGCCCGCCACCGGAAGTTTACCAGAGACCTGAAATTTTTGAAGTATTCGACAAACTTAAAGCCCAGGGAAAAATAAGAAATCTGGGGGTAAGTGTGGAGAAAATTGAGGAAGCGTTACAGGCCATCCAATATAAAAACGTTACAACCATCCAGATTATATTCAATATGTTTCGGTTACGGCCTTCGGAAGACTTTTTTCCTGTGGCGAAAGGAAACAATATTGGTGTATTGGTAAGGGTGCCCCTTGCCAGCGGCTTGCTTACCGGGAAGTTTGATGCCCATACCCACTTCAGGGCCGACGACCACCGCAGGTTTAACCGCGAGGGTGAAGCCTTTGATAAAGGTGAAACGTTTTCTGGTGTGGATTACGAAAAAGGGCTAAAGGCCGTGGAAGAACTAAAGGAACTCTTTGATAACAATGAATCATTGGCTGCTATGGCCCTGCGATGGGTATTGATGTTTCCCGAAGTAAGTACTGTGATTGCGGGCGCCTCCAGGCCGGAACAGGCCGCTGATAACAGTCAGGTTAGTAATGTGCCGCCTATCTCCTCGGCGCAAATGCAGGAAGTGCAGGTAATTTATAATAAATACTTCAAAGACGATGTCCACGATCGGTGGTAATTCATTGAGTTGGAAGTTGGGAGGTTTAAAAGGTTATTGGTTAATGGTTATTTGTGAACAATTAACGAATAACCATTAACCAATAACGAATAACAATTAACCTACCTACCGCGAAGCACAAAAAGTCAGTTTAAAGCCTGTTTTACTTCATCCAGAAACCTGGGTAGTTTTTCTTTGGGATCACCGGCTCCTAAAGTTTCTAATGGGATATAGCCCCGGTAACCCGATTCATTCAATATCCGCACAATTTTTTTGACGTCTGTTTTTTCCGCTTTGTCATTTCTGTAAACCTCTTCTTTAATTTGCCAGGTATAAGCATGCGGTGCCAGTTTGGCAATTTCCGTATAGGGATCGCCAGTGCGCAAACTCCCAATGTCCACGTTTAATCCAAGCCAGTCCGAATCTATCTGAGATTTTACATCCAGTACTTCTTCGGCGGTTTTCAGAAACTCATTATGATTTTGCAGGGTAATCATTACCCCAGATGCTTTTCCAAATTCAACACAGGTTTTCAGGCAATCCACCAATTGAGCGGTTACCTTTTTACGGTTACGACCTTCGGCGAGCGGTTTACCGGCAAAAACACGAATTACGGGCGCTCCTAATTTAGCGGCTACCTCAACCCATTGCTTTACCAGTTCAATATTCTTCTCGGTTTCTTCCTGGTTTTCAAGGGTAAAATCGTTTCTTACGCCTGTTCCACTAATGTCCAAACCCAATAAAAAAGCTTTTTTCTTGATTGCATACAAATATTCATCATCCGGAACTTCCGGATAACCGGTAAAATAATAGCCGGTAGGGTCAACGGCCTCAAAACCCAAAGTGGCGCAGTATTCAATTACGTCTTCCAGTGTCATGGTGCCAAGGGTTAATGGCTCATTGAAAGAAAATAAATTGCAGCTTAATTTTAACTTAGCCGGAAGTTTATTCGCGGCATTTGGGTGGTAATCTGGCATAGTCAAGAATTTTCCTGTCAATACCTCGGGGATAGCCAGAAAGGCCAGACTTTTCTTAATCATTTCTCTTCGTTGATTGCCTACATGCATAGTTTTAGGGTTTTGTTTTAATTTTGTGTGGACGTATTTTCATAATATACTAGTATACAAAATACCTGCAACCTGTAAATTTGTGAAGTAATATTCAACAATTTATTAAAAAAGAAGTTTATAAGGTATAGTATTTTATGGTAATATGTAAAGATATTGTAAAAATACATTACTTTTGCGCACTTATTGAATCAGGGTATGATATTCCTTTTGATTACCATTCATCATAAGAGCTTCCCTTATTAAAGCTAACATTTTACACATTTTCACCACATTATCAGGCCAACCATGCTAAATGCCCTGGCCGGAAATTAATTTAATATTTATGTCAACATTCAAGGAAACGGGACTGAATCAGGAAATTTTGAAGGCAATCGGAGAGATGGGATTTGAAACTCCGACACCTATTCAGAAAAAAACTATTCCGGCACTGCTCAGTTCTGGTCAGGACATCATTGCCCTGGCACAAACCGGTACCGGAAAAACAGCCGCGTTCGGTTTACCATTAATTCAGCTCACCGAAGCGGATTCAGCGTCCATTCAGGCGTTGGTGCTTTGCCCCACCCGTGAGCTTTGTATGCAGATTACCGGAGACCTGAAAGAGTTTTCCAAGTACATGCGCCAAATAAAAATAGAAGCCGTATACGGTGGAACCAGCATCGATAAACAAATTAAAGCCATTAAAGCAAAACCGCAAGTTGTAGTCGGTACGCCCGGCCGGGTGTTGGATCTGATTCGCCGCAAAGTGCTTAATCTTACCCAAATCCAGTGGCTTGTATTTGATGAGGCCGACGAGATGCTCAACATGGGATTCAAAGAAGATTTGGACGCTATTCTGGAAAAAACGCCGGACGAAAAACAAACCTGCCTGTTCTCAGCTACCATGCCCCGGGAAATTGTTGAAATCGCGGAAAAATACATGCGCAATCCGGAAGAAATTTCAGTAGGCAAGCGAAATTCCGGCGCCGATAATGTGAAGCATGAATATTATGTGGTACACGCAAGAGATCGTTTTGAGGCGTTAAAGCGATTGGCAGACGTAAATCCAAAGCTGTATGGCATTGTATTTTGCCGTACGAGGCAGGACACCAAAGAAGTGGCCGATAAACTTATAGATGCCGGTTATAACGCTGATGCCTTGCACGGCGATTTATCGCAGCAACAACGCGATTATGTGATGAACCGGTTTCGGTCTAAAAATCTGCAAATCCTGGTGGCCACCGATGTAGCCGCGCGGGGACTGGATGTGAATGATTTAACCCATGTAATTAACTATAACCTGCCCGATGAACTGGAAGCCTATACCCACCGTAGTGGAAGAACGGGCCGGGCTGGGAAAAATGGCATCTCTATCGCGCTGGTACATGCCCGGGAAAACAGGAAAATCAAAGACCTGGAAAAGGTTACAGGAATCAAATTTGAGCGGAAAATGGTGCCTACCGGAAAAGAAATTTGTGAAAAACAACTGTTCAATCTGGTAAGCAAAGTAGAAAAAGTAAATGTAGAAGACGCGAAAATTGAAGAATTTTTGCCGGCAATCTACAAAAAGCTGGAATGGCTAAGCCGTGAAGAGCTGATCAAACATTTTGTTTCTGTAGAGTTTAATCAGTTTCTGAATTACTACAAAGACGCCGACGACCTGAATATTCCCGTTAGTACCAAGAACGGAAAAGAGTCACGTGGCCGCGATCGGAATAAATCCTTTACTCGCTTTTACATTAACCTGGGTGAAAAAAACAGATTAAACCCAGCCCGGCTAATGGGAATTTTGAATGAAAACACCCAAAACAGAAGTTTGGAGATTGGAAAAATAGATATTATGAAGAAATTCTCCTTTTTCGAAGTTGACAAAAAGTTTGAAGGGGATGTGTTACAGGCTTTCAAAAACGCGGATTTTGAAGGCATCCCTTTGGTTGTGGAAATTTCTATTCCTGAATCTGAATCTCGGAAAGATAAAGACAATTCCAATTACTTTAGGGAAAACAGGAAAAAAAATAAAGGGCAGAAAAAAAGGCGAAGGTTTTAAATTGTCTGATCAATCAATCCGGTTTGAATGTTCATTGTTTTGACTGGGAAGTTGCCCGCAAAGCACAGCTTGTTCAAAAAAAAGGTAACTATTTAGCTTATTGGCACTTATGCCGATGAGTGCTGCCACATTAGATGGGGAAATGTAAACACCTGGGGCATGGTAGAGGCGGTTAAGCCTATGCCCCTGATAATTTCAGAGACGACATTTATTTTTTAACAACCCTAACAGGTTTGGATACATTATTATCCTGAGCGATTGCAAGTATGTATATTCCAGGCTTTAAATTAAACTTATCCACAAACTCAAAGCGGTTGTTTCCTTTATTCACCTCTATGGTTTCTGAAGCTACGGCAATACCTTGCTGGTTTAACAATCTTAATACTACACTTGCGTCCCTGGATGCTTCAAAATTGATGGTAAAAGACTGGGTAAAAGGATTGGGACCTACCGAAATTATTTCCAGAGAATGCGCAATCCGCTGGTTCTCAGAATGATTTTTGAAAGATACAATTTTTGAATAATCATATTTGCCATCATAATCGGTTTGTTTAATCCGGTAATACTGATGACTGGTTTTTGGATTTTGATATACAAACCGATAAGATAAAGTTTGATTACTGTTTCCAGCACCTTTGAAATTGCCAATGGTTTCAAAATTTTTACCATTGTCGGAAGCTTCAATAGTAAAGAAATCATTATTTGTTTCAGAAGCGGTTTGCCAGGTTATCATAAGATTGTTACCCAAACTTTCTACTTTAACAGACTTAAAATCTACGGGAAGTGAACTCGTCTGACCGGTTACATAATTAAAAATATTGGGAAAATCATTCTGCAATGCCGTACCACCCTGGGCATCGCCTTCAGCAGCGGTATTCCCGGTAACTGTGCCTAATACAAATAAGTCGCCACCTGGTGTATAATCAGATTGGTTACTATTATTGAAGGTCATATCGCCACCAATTACAATCATGCCACCATTGCCTATTACAATTTTGTTTTCGGCAGTGAAGTTGCCGGTGATGATGAGTAAGCCACCGCTATTTACGGTGATATTGGCTTTATTATTCATGGTTACATTACCATCAATAACCAGGGTATCCGATATTGTCAAGGTTTTACCACCGCCAGTTGCCTGATAATTTAAATCTCCCACCAGGGTAATAAAGCCAAATATCTCAATGTTACTGTCCACATTACTTGAAGGTGGAGCCACACCGCCCACCCAACTGGTACCGGTTGACCATAATCCTTCAAAATTATTTTTTGAAGTAAAATCCGCTGCGGCTTTTGCTTTTTCAATATTTCCAATATTCAGATAGATAAAAACCACAGCACCAATGATAAGCCCAAGGGCAATGGCTGCCGCACCGTACCTCAATATTTGCTTTTGCCTGAGTTTGGGTGACGATGTTTGTCTGAGCATACGTTTTGTTTTCATTACAAATGCTGAAAGATGATTTTAAAATATTAAGAGGTATTATTTATATGGTGGGAGAAAATACAAGGTCTTCTAGTCCGATTTTTTCAGATTCACTCATCAGGGCCGCTCTTTCTACAAATGATTTTAACTCACGGACGTTGCCGGGCCAGGTGTGTTCTATCATGGCTTCGATAGCTTCTTTTGAAAAAACTTTCTTTTCAATCCGATTCTGGTAGCAGAAGTGGTCCAGAAAATTTCTGGCCAGAATAATTACATCATTACCCCGCTCGCGCAATGGCGGAAGGTGAATTAAAAAACCTTGCAGCCTGTAATACAGATCTTCTCTGAATTTTCCTTCTTTTACCCGATCGCACAGGTTTTTATTGGTGGCAGCCAGCACCCGTACATCGAGGCTAATTTCCTTATTACTGCCTATTCTGCAGATTTTACTTTCCTGAAGCACCCGCAAAAGTTTGGTTTGCAGATTTATATCCATTTCACCAATTTCATCTAGCAAAATGGTTCCTTCATGGGCTTCCTCAAATTTTCCAATTCTGCGGCTATCTGCACCAGTAAAAGCGCCCTTTTCATGACCAAAAAGTTCACTTTCGATTAATTCCTCAGGAATGGCCGCGATATTAATGGCTATAAATGGCTTCTTCTTTCGGGAAGAATTATAATGAATGGCTTTGGCCACTACTTCCTTGCCTGTTCCACTTTCGCCGGTGATGAGGGTTAATACATTGCTCTTTTCAATTTTTTGAATTAACCGGATGCATTGTAACAAACTGTTGCTTTCACCAATGATGGATGAATACTTGTTTCGGTCAATAATCTGCTCCCGCAATACTTCAACTTCTTTTCTTAGATTAATATGACCGATCAGGTTGTTAATGCAAAAGCCGAGCTCGGTAAAAGTTTCCTTATCTTTCAGCACATAATATTTTGCCCCATGTTTATAGGCATCAATCGCTACCCGAACATCTTGCTGGCCTGAAACAATAATAACATCGATGTTATTGTTATAATGATGAATTCTTTTCAGAATGTCTAAACCAGTCATGCCAGGCAAATTATAATCAATGGTAACGATATCATAATTGATTTGGAAATTTTCAAAAAAGGCTTCCCCAGATTGAAAATGTGTTACCTCATAAACTCCGTCTTTTTCCAGGTTATATTTTAATACTTTGCCAAATAGTAAATCATCATCAATAGAAGCGATTTTTATAATTTGTTTCATATCAGAAAAGGGGCGAATAAAACGCGACACTTGTTAAATTTTGAAAAACAATAAATAACAGACTGAGGTCAGTTTAGAAATTTCCTCTTGGGTTTCTGTTTTCGATTGTTGGCATCAAAAAATCACGAAAGGCATTTTATAACCTAACTAGAATAAATTCAATAAAAAAAATTGTATATAATCCTAAAAGTTCAAATTAATGTTAAAATGACAGGAAAAGCAGTTTGAATTCCTTAAAAAGATCAGAATGTAAGATTTGCGGACAGAATAATAAAAGTGGAGGAAAACACCATATTATATATTAGGATTAAGTATCAATCATTCTGGATAATTTGATCTTGTATTAGAAAGTTAATGCGTAAAATATAATATAAATTCAGGGACAAAGTTATAATAGATAAGTATTTTTAAAATAAACAAACAGTTTTTATTGTTTTATTGAAAACTTAAGAAGGAATTTAATAATTTATATATCGCGATCGGGATGTTTAATATAAGTTTAGTGATATTGAGCGTTACCTGCGTTTGAAATTTATAATACAGGAACTTTCAGCCGATTTGAAATTACCACAAAACCCCAGATTAAATCATCATCAATACCACGTGTTTCATGATTTGGTTTTAAGGTCAGATTAAAGCAGATTGGAAAGAATGAAAATAGCCGAACTACTACTAAAAAACTACTCAAGTAAGGGTGCAATAGTAAAAAAGTGCTATTTGCCGTCGGAATGCCGACCAGATGAGGCTTTGCCGAATTCCGGCATCCCCTTCATGGTACCCCGGAATAAATCCGGTCGGCGCCCCGACGGGGAGAATGCCCTGAAACTATTGCTCCCTTACTTAAATGTAAAACTAGGATGGTTCGTATCCATTTTCCTGTGTTTTTTTATATTATTACCAGGCGCCAGAATTTACGCGCAGGAATTTTACACTTCCAATGGTTATAATTTAACAAAAGTGAACTTTAAATTTTGTTCGCAAGAAACAATCGCGAAAATTGAAGCAGCTGGCAGAATCAATGACATTACTTTTGATCCTAATGGATTGCTTTATGGTATTGAAGGAAATGGTACCTTATATGAAATAAACAAAACGGACGGATCAACCAGAATAGTAGCAAAGTTTGAAGGCTCGCAAACTTATAATTCATTGGTTTGCAGTGCCAGTGGAATAATTTATGCTACCGGTGGCAGGGGCATTTTGTATGCGTATGATATAAATTCAAAGGTTATCAGTAACCTGGGCGAAATTGGGGTAGGGGCCGCAGGCGACCTTACCTTTCACGATGGAAAACTTTTTATGGCATCCGTGGATAATACCCTGGTTGAGGTTAACCTGGACAATCCTGCCAACAGCAAAGTATTTATGTATCTTCAGAATAGTATCAGAGGCATTTTTACGCTGGCCGATGATTGCAATCAGATCATAACCTATGCCAGTAACAGCCGGACCAGAGCCGAAATTTTTGAAATCGACTTTGAGAATAAATCCTTGAGGCGGGTGTGTACGGTTTCAACACTGATTAGCGGTGCCGCCAGCAGTTTTGAGTTTAAAGGGTCGGTAAAATTAACCATCGAAAACGTTAGTACCACCGGTACCGAATGTGGCGAAGATAACGGAAGTGTTACAGTTAGCGCGCAACTTACCGGAAGCGATGCCACGTTAACGTACAGCCTGGATGGAGTCAATTTTCAGCCTGACAATGTGTTTACCAATGTAGCATCGGGTAATTATACGGTTACCGTGCAGGATGAGGAAGGCTGCTTTTCTACTTCCGTACAGGCAAATGTGGCAGCCAGTGATGCGGTAATTATTGATGAAATTCAAAAGGCAAATGCCAGTTGTGGTCTCAATAACGGCAGTATAACCGTATTTGCTACAAAAGGTAATAGCGGTTTAACCTATAGTATTAATGGCGGTATGCCACAATCGAGTCATACTTTTTCCGATCTTGCTCCTGGTGATTATACCATTACCATTCTGAACGAAAAGGGTTGCTCAGCCAGTTCTTCAGTGATCAATATACCGGTTTCCTTTCCCTTGTCTATCGAAAATGTAAGCAAAGAAGATCCCATCTGTGGTGAAGCCAATGGGCAAATTGTTGTTACAGCAGCAGGTGGTAATGGAAACTTACAGTATAGTTTGAATAATGGATCCTATCAGGATGAACCTGTTTTTACCAACCTTTCCGGAGGAAATTATACCGTTGCGGTACTGGATGAAACTGAATGTGCCGCGATTTCCCAGGAAATCAACCTTTCTGAAACACGTGCCTTGCAAATCGATACCATACTGGTGGAAGATACCGTTTGTCAGGTTGAGAAAAGTAGTATTGAGATTGAAGTGAGTGGTGGCGACGGCAATTTGTTATACAGCCTGGGTGGTAATAATTTTCAGTCCAGCCCTGTGTTTTCAGACCTGTCCGATGGAACTTATACCATAACCATTCGGGATAAAAATAGATGCGAATTGCAAAGTGAACCCGTATCGGTTAACAAAAGTTGCCCTATTGATGTGTATGTGCCGACAGCCTTTACCCCTAATAATGATGGCCTGAACGATTATTTTCAGATTTTTTCAGTACAGACCATAAAGATTAACAATTTTTCTGTCTATAACCGTTGGGGCAATCTGGTATATACCGGATCCGGGTTTTATGCGGACGAAACAGAACGGTTCTGGGATGGCTGGTATCAGGGCAATGAGGCCAATTCCGGCGTTTATAATTATCAGTTCGAAGTAGAAAATGAAGAACAGCAAAAAAAAATTTATAAAGGAATAATTACCCTGATCCGGTAAACGCCGGAACGGGCGTGCTTCCCAATCTAAGGGTATTCATTCTTATAAATTATTGCCAGACCAGAGCCTCTCACGGGACTTGAACCCGCGACCTACGCTTTACGAGAGCGTCGCTCTACCAACTGAGCTAAAGAGGCTGATATTGGAACCAAATATAACAGACCCCCTGAAAATTAACAATATACACATAGTAGAGTTAATTAATAATCCTTTTACTTTGCTACAGAAAAATATCCATAAAGATTATATAAGATATTATGCGATAAGTGTTGCGATAAATATTTTTTTCCTTTAAAGTTGTTCTAAATTTCAACAATCAGAAAAAAAACTACAATGATTGAAACCGACATATCTGAAAAATGTATAAACACCATCCGTTTTCTGTCTGCGGATGCCGTGCAAAAAGCTAATTCAGGACACCCAGGCATGCCTATGGGTGCTGCTCCTATGGCACATGTACTTTGGTCAAAGTTCATGAATTATAATCCTAAAGACCAAAAATGGTTAAATCGGGACCGGTTTGTATTATCTGCCGGACATGGATGTATGCTCCAATACAGCATTTTGCATCTTACAGGTTATGATCTCTCTATGGAAGATCTGAAACAGTTCAGGCAACTGGGCAGCATTACGCCAGGTCATCCGGAATCCGGACTAACCCCTGGCATAGAAGTAACTACCGGCCCACTGGGTCAGGGATTTGCCAATGGTGTTGGTTTGGCCATAGGGCAGAAATACCTGGCTGCAAGGTACAATAAGCCAGGATTCGATATTTTCAATTACCATATTTACGCGATTTGTAGCGATGGTGACCTGATGGAAGGTATTTCTTCTGAAGCAGCGTCTCTGGCCGGGCACCTCAAGCTGGGTAATATCATTTATCTGTACGACGACAATCATATTTCTATTGAAGGTGACACCGACATCGCTTTTACCGAATCAGTCGCGAAACGATTTGAAGCTTTTGAATGGCAGGTAATCACCGTAGATGATGTAAACGATATTGATGCCTTAGAAAAGGCAATAGAAGCCGCTAAGGAAGAAACAGAAAAGCCTTCTTTAATTAAAATAAGGACGCACATCGCTTATGGAAGTCCTAATAAAGTAAATACGGCAGGCTCACATGGTTCGCCACTGGGTGAAGATGAGGTACGGCTGAGTAAAGAAAACCTTGGTTGGGATCCCGACAAGCATTTTTATGTGCCAGACGATGTAAAAGAGTTTTATCTTGAAGCGGTGCCCCGTGGAAAAGAAAAGCAGAATGAATGGGAAAAGTTATATGGTAAATATAAAGAAAAGCACGCTGACCTGTACCAGGAATTAGAGGATGCGATTAACGAAAAGTTGCCAGCTGGTTGGAAAGATAAGTTGCCACTATATAAGCCAACAGATAAACCTGTGGCTACACGAAAAGCTTCCGCCAAAGCCATTAATGCTATCGCGCCCTTATTTCCAAATCTGATTGGCGGGTCGGCTGACCTGGCTCCTTCAACCAGTACGGAAATAGATGGATCGGAAAGTTTTACAGCGAAAAATTACGCCGGTAGAAATTTTCATTTTGGTGTTCGGGAACATTCTATGGGTGCCATTGTAAATGGAATGGCTATTACACCTGGTATCAGGGCTTTCGGGGCCACTTTTCTAATATTTTCCGATTATATGCGACCACCTATCAGGTTGGCTTCCATTATGCAAATCAATCCGGTGTTTGTGTTTACACACGATAGCATCGGTTTGGGAGAAGATGGTACCACGCACCAACCAGTAGAACAATTACTGGCATTGCGGTCTATACCCAGAATAACGGTAATCAGACCAGCCGATGCCAATGAAACCACACACGCCTGGCGGGTAGCTATTGAGCATAAAAAAGGTTATGGTCCGGTTGTGATCGTACTGACCCGACAAAACCTGCCCATTTTAGATCATTCAGCAGGACAAGGACCCGAAAACCTGGAAAAAGGCGCTTACATTCTAAGAGATACTGATGGTGATCCGGATTTGATACTGATTGCTACCGGATCTGAGGTATCAGTGGCAATGGAAAGTTATCAGGAACTGGAAGATGCCGGTATAAAGACACGCGTAGTAAGTATGCCTTCGTGGGAATTGTTCGAAATTCAGGATGATACATATAAAAAGAGTGTTTTCCCTCCGGCAGTAAAAAAACGAATCGCTATTGAGGCTGGATCTCCCATTGGTTGGCACCAATATGTAACCGACGAAGGAATGGTTATTGGCATTGGTAATCGTTTTGGCGAATCTGCTCCGGGCGAAGAATTAATGGAGGAATATGGTTTTACTAAAGAAAATGTAGTAAAACAGGCAAAAAAATTACTAAAGAAGTAAGTGCCTTCTTCTAAAACAACAAAAACCACTCATGGAAATTTCCAGAGTGGTTTTTTTGTTTAGTTTAGGTTGTGTATGTTTTTTTATCTTTGATACAGGGTAGCAAAACGAGTGCTAATTAATTACCGCCTGCTGCTTCTACAATAATTTCACCACGCATGCCACTAGACTTATGGTTTTGTAACGGACAGTAAAATTCATATTTACCGGCATTGGCAGGTACCTGAACTCGCATAATCTGAGTTTCACCTGGTGGTATAGAATCGCCCAACTTGATACTATCCTGTGCAAATACAAGCACCATACTATGATATTCTTCTCCGTTGTTTTGAATTTTAAAAATCACATTTTGACCAGCCTGAAGATGAATATCCGGCGGAAGATATACCAAATCCTTGGCTTCAAGCTGAATGGTATCGGCTGCGGGCTGGTTTGCTTCCGGTAAACTTGGTGTTTGGTTGATTTCAGTATCCGCGTTTTCTCCCGACCTATCGGTACCAGACTGGCATCCGCTGAGATAAGTGAGAAGAAACACAGTATATCCTAAAACTAAGCTTATGTTAACGAAACGTAATTTCATGGGTGGTAGTTAATTTTGTGAAATTCTAGTTATTATTGATTGTGGAGTTTTTCCTAGCGAATTCTTCAATCATTTTTTCATTAAATGCAGGTATATCGTCGGGTTTCCGGCTAGTGACCAGTCCCCGGTCAACTACTACTTCCTTGTCCAGCCAGATTCCGCCAGCATTTTTCAGATCTGTTTTGATAGACTCAAACGACGTTAATTCTCTTCCCTCTACTATACCGGTTTCAATAAGGAGTTGGGGCGCATGACAGATTGCTGCCACGGGCTTGTCTGATTCAAAGAATTTTTTTACGAATACGGTAGCCCAAACATCGGTTCTCAGGTTATCAGGGTTCATCACGCCTCCTGGTAAAAGCAATGCGTCATAATCTTCGGGATTAGCTTTATCAAGGCTTACATCCACGTTGTATTCATTTCCCCATTCTTTTTTATTCCATGCTTTTACTTTTCCCTTTTCAGGAGAAACAACCTCTACCCGAGCACCTTCTTTTTCCAGTGCTTCCTTGGGTTTAGTGAATTCAACTTCCTCAAATCCGTTGGCTACCAGAATAGCCACTTTTAAATCTTTTAACTTTTCCATATTTCTATACTTAATTTTAATTGTATGATAATTTTTCTTCTATATTCCATGGGCAATTTCAATAGATTTTTTCCTAACCTTGCTATCAAGGTTTTCATAGCATCCGGATAATCTTGGTTTGGCCCGGGCATCGTTTAAAAAATTTGATTTGCCTGTATAAATTAAAATGATTGTGCCAAATGTGGCGAAAATCAAGTAGATAATAAAAAAAAGCTCTCAGAAGGCCATAAAGGAAGCCTTAGTATATTTTTAAGCCTATTTGGTTACAAAGAAAAAATCAGATTGGGAACGTTTTTGCACAGCATTTATCCTTTTTTGTGTACTCCTATGCACAGGATAAACCTAAAAAAATTTGAAATTATGCTAACTCTATTTAAGATATTTTATTACAAAATTAACCGCCAGAATCAGCAAAGTTATGCCAACTGCCAATACATACAGTTCAAGCGCGACAGCTATTCCAATTCCTGAAGAATATAGCAGTGTAGCAGCAGTAGTGAGGTAATGAATTTCGTTTTTCTGGCTAAGCTTTAAAATTGTACCCGCTCCAATAAAACTAATGCCTACAACAATGGCATGGATGGCTCGAATAGGATCGGCAGTAATAATCTCAGTTTCAACACTATCCTCGACAAATTTGATAAGCGGTGGACACATGGAAACAAATAGGCAGGAGGCACCCCCAATAATCATATTGGTTCTGAATCCTGCCGGCTTTTCCGCATGTTCTCTTTCAAACCCTACTATACCACTTAGGGTAGAAGATATCACAATATTAAGCAATATGAAAAGCTGATCTTCAAAATCCATCTATTATATGTTATAGCGGTAAATTGCATTCAGCAGGGTATCTTTTTCGGGCATATCCTCATCAGGCATCAGATGAACTTTGCCGCCATTCTGAATAGTCGCGGTAGAGGCAAGGTTTAATAAGCAGGTATTCGCGATAGTTTTTTCTTTCTGCACCATCACCTGATTTTTTTCCTTATTAAATATTCCCCAGAGGTTTTTACTTTTCTGAACGAACAGTGTTTCTATGCGCCCGGCTAATGCGGCTGTTATAATTTCTTCTGTTTGATAACTGGAAAGTCCCTGGTTCATTAAATTCTGAAAACGAGCTTTTTCTTCATCTGTTTTGGATAAAAAATGGTTTTGCAAAGCTTTTACAGCCAATTCGTGCAACCTTATCATTTTGGTTTTATCATGATTGCCACTGATATTGGTAGTGAAAAGATTTTTATAATTGTTCGCTTCTTCATATAAAGGTTTCAGATAATCTACACAAGCCAGCAGCATGGGAGCATTTTCACCATTTAACATTTTCATGATGCCCGCATCAATTTCTCTGAAGTATTTTAGGGTTTCTTCTTTCTTTTCAGAATTTGACCCTTCGCCATGCCCATGATAAATGGCCCCTTCTCCAGTGGCAGTTTGTCCGGATCGGAATTGTAACGACTTTTGTTCTACATCGGTACCTACTCTGATAGATTCCTGAATTCCCTGAGGAACTAATCCTTCAACCTCTACCTCTACAATACTGTGCATAGTTCCTTCAAAAAACCGCACATGACCCAGGCTTAATACCAGGATAAAAAATCGCTCATCATTGTTAAGTAATGGGATTAATGGTTTTAAGAACAAGTGATCACCCAGGTAAACTTTTTCATCAAAATTAAGCGGTACTGTCATGTACTCGAACTTATCTCCATACAAAAACATCGATAAACCATCTGATTGGTGCCTCCAGAAATCTTCATCACCTACCAGTTTTTGTGCGGGTTCCAGGTACTCCTGAATTTTGTTTTGCTGCAAACCATACTCAGCAAGCTGCTTTTTAGTTTCTTTTAACAAATTTTTAAGCGTAACTGAGTCTTGCTCTTCTACCACTTCTTGGCCGGCCCTGTGGGTTGGCATGTACAATGAAACGCAATGAGCATTGTGAACTTGGGCCAAATCACCGAACTTGTTTTTCTTTAATAATTTCATATGCTGCTAGTTAATGGTTTAGCTGATTTTTTACTAAATACAATATCGTCAACAAAAATGCCCATAAATATCACATTTTGGCTATTTTCTCAGTTTCACAAAAAAAAGAGCCGTGAAATAATGATTTTAAAGGGAAATTATAAAAGAAAAAATACCAAAAACTGAACTTTAGATATTTTGGACAATGGCAATTGTAGAAAAGCAACGCATGTTGAGTAAAGATTTACCCAACCGATTCTCGCCATCCATTCTTATTTACAGGTAAGAAAACCACTTCAATTTAATGATTAGCAGTCTTCTCAAAATTTTTAAAGAAATAAGAAATGCCTTGTATTAGCCATCTGATGTTCATCGCCTGAAAAACTTATAAATTATTATTCAGGTTATTTAAGATTAACCATGCGATAAATTCCTAATAAAAAGTGTATAAATGAAAATGGTACAAAATAGGTAATAGCAGATAAATATTTTTAAGAAATGGGTTACATATTCTTAGAAAAAATTACCAATAATAAAGCGAAGACCTATGGCATCAGAATTCGAGGCAATTTCAAAAGTTAGTCACGATTTAAACAAGTATCTGGCAAGGATAAAAGCATTCAATTACTTATTGTATAAGCAGCTTAACGATCATATCAATCCCGACCAGAAATATTTTTTCGAAGGTATTGAAAAGTCCTGTGAAAGCATGTCTCATTTTATTCAGGATTTAATGGCTACGGACAAACTGAGTAGCCAGGAAGTAGAATATAAAGAGCGGGTTTCCCTTAATAATCTGGTTAAAAAAATGGTATTACTGAATCGGACAGGACTGGAGTCTAAAAATATTCAGATAGTGGTAAATGTTTCAGCTACTGAGTTTATCATGTGGGTAAATCCTTCAAATTTGGAGCGGGCTATTAATAATTTACTTCATAACGCGATCAAATTTACGCCTGTGGGTGGTTGCATACAAATAGACCTGGAAAGCTGTTTATGCGAAAACTATGTAACGCTTGTGATAGCTGATACTGGCATTGGCATTCCTAAAGAAATTGGCCATAAAATATTCGATAAATTTACGACAGCTGGTAGAAGAGGCACACAAGGGGAGGAGTCGAATGGGCTCGGAATGTATATTACCAAGACTATTGTACAGCAAACTGGCGGAAAAATCTGGTTTGAAAGTAAAGAAAACAAAGGCACGCGTTTCTTTTTAAAATTACCCATTGACAGCATGCGTGAAATGGAAAACGTTTAAACAATGTGGCAGCTTTGCATGAAAACTTTATGAATATGTAAAAATTCAGAACTTTATTCTAATTGGAAGGTTTGGTAACTGTTACCAGGCCTTTTTTATTTTGATAAAGAAATTCTATATGGCGGCATTCAATATTACTTAGTTCGCCTAATTATGTTAATTTCGCCTTCTACAAACCTAATTAAGTATTAGCATGGATATTAAAAAGTTTTTTGGAATTTTCTTTACCCTGCTCGGCACGGGTTTACTTTTGTTTTCAGCGTATGCCTTTCTGGAAGGAGCCACCTTATTTGGAACAGAAATAAATCAGGTAAAAGCACTGATCCCAACCATACTGGGTTTTATATTTTTTGGCGCAGGCGTAAAATTTATTCGATAATTCAAGCCTCGATCTGTTAAAGTGATTACTTTTATATATCGTTTATGAATTAATTATAAACCTGAAAAATGAAAAGGCCTGTTTCCCGAAGAAAATTTCTGCAAGTATCGGCTTTGTCTTGTATAAGCGCCCCATTCATTAGCCGGTCATTCTACTTACCTAAGGCCAATAATTCTTATATCAATAACATAGGTTTGCAGTTATATACGGTTCGCGACTTGCTGGTTTCTGAACCCATGAAAGCTCTGGCAACCATTCAGCAGTTAGGATACAAGCAGGTAGAATTATTCAATGCTGAGACCATGCCCAAAATGATGCCGCCACTTAAAGAACTGGGATTGGCAGTTAATAGTATGCACTTCGCCTCTGCTTTTGTAACACGAAACTGGGAAATTGCTGAGGCTTTGGGAGCCAAAAGACCACCTGCTTCTTTTACCATGGATACAGTAATTGAAAACGCACAGAAATACGGATTGAAATTTCTGGTGTTTCCTTACCTGCAACCTGCCGAGCACGATAGCCTGGATAAAATCAGGAAGTTGGCGCAGCGGCTTAATAAAGCAGGTGAAAAATGTAAAGCTGCCGGTATTCAGTTGTGTTACCACAACCACGCTTTTGAATTTGAACCGATAGAGGGTACTACCATTTTTGAGGTGCTTGCTGCTGAAACTGACCCTGAACTCTTAAAATTCGAGATTGATACATTCTGGGTAAGCGTGGCCGGCCTTGACCCTGTTGAATTTATTAAAAAAAACCAGGACCGGGTATCTTTGCTGCACATTAAAGATAAGAAAGAGGGAACGCCCGTTATTTACAATGAAAGGGAAGTAAAACCTGATACTTTTAAGGAATTGGGAAATGGCAGCATGGATATCAAAGCCATTTTATCAACTGCCGAAGAAATAGGCGTTACCCATTGCTTTGTAGAACAGGACCAGTCGCCCGATCCTTTAAATAGTATCAAAGAAAGTATAAACTACCTGAAAGGGTTGAAAATTTGATATGGTCAAATTACAATTATCTTTTTGAATTCCTTTAAACTGGCGCTTCTCAATTCTATAAAATAAATGCCGGCAGGAAACTTACTGGTATCAATGGATAATACACCTGATTTCTCAGTGGTAGTATGATTCAGCCTTGTCATTTCCACGCCAATGCTGTTTCTAATAGAAATGTCAATGTCAGTGGGTTCGGGTAAATTATATTTGATATTAAGTTCCTCGCGAGCCGGAATAGGATAAAATGAAAATGGTTTTTCTTCGTCTTCAACCTGAAAACGCGTTTCAGTAATATAATTGCCTGATTGGGCGAAATGCCCGGGTAAAAGCAGACTGGATATAATGAGTAAAGTTATAAATTTCATGTCATGGTAATTATTTAAAACTATGGCTTTTTCTTATTATCTCAGACACAGACTTACAGATTTTGGTTGTAAAGAGATTAAAAATTATGAAGTTAATTTTACTATCGAGTTGACTATTGAAAACTGAAATGCTTTATTATTTTTGTCGCGATTTTAATGATGTATAAATCGACAACCAACATATTTTTTTCTTTTCATGGATCATTTTATTATTATTTCTGATGAACTAAACATCAGACCCAATCAGGTAAGTGCTACGGTTAAACTATTGGATGAAGGCGCAACGGTACCCTTCCTATCCCGGTACCGGAAAGAAGTAACCGGTAGCCTGGACGAAGTGGCAATTACTTACATCCGCGACCGGATTACGCAACTACGGGAATTGGATAAGCGCAGAGAAGCTATTTTAAAATCTATAGCGGAACAGGGGAAATTAACAGATGAACTGTCTGGTAAAATTAAGGCTGCCGAAACCATGGCCGTACTGGAAGATTTATACCTGCCCTATAAACCAAAACGACGAACCAAAGCTACGGTAGCCAAAGAAAAAGGCCTGGAACTATTGGCGCTTATTATTTCTGAGCAAAAAGATGTAAATGTAGTGGAAGAGGCTACAAAATTCATTAATCCTGAAAAGGAAGTAAACAATGCGGAGGAAGCTTTACAGGGTGCCCGGGATATTATGGCCGAATGGATCAGCGAAGACCAATCGGTAAGGGCAGAACTCCGTGAACTTTTCCAGAAGGAAGGGATAATTAAATCAGTGGTTATCAAAGGGAAAGAAAATGAAGGGCAGAAGTATCGCGATTATTTTGAGTGGGAAGAATCTGTTGCCAAAGTGCCGTCACACCGGATGCTGGCCATGCGCCGCGGTGAAAAAGAACTGATTCTGATGCTGGACATTGTTCCACCGGAGGAAGGTGCCATGCAAATTCTGGAGTCAGCTTTTGTGAAGGCCAACAATGAGGCAGCCGAACAGGTAAAACTCGCCATCAAAGATGGGTATAAACGGTTGCTGAAACCCTCAATGGAAACCGATGCGCGGATGTCAGCCAAAAAGAAAGCCGATGAAGAGGCCATTAAGGTATTTGCTGAAAACCTCCGCCAATTGTTACTTTCGCCGGCTTTGGGCGAGAAAAATATACTGGCCGTAGACCCTGGTTTCAGAACCGGATGTAAACTGGCCTGTATGGATAAACAAGGGCGATTGCTGCACCACGAAGCAATATTTCCCAATGAACCACAGAACAGGAAAACCGAAGCGGCAGCTCATATCCTACACCTTTGTAGCCAGTACCAGGTAGAAGCCATCGCCATTGGCAATGGAACCGCCAGCCGCGAAACTGAAACTTTTATCCGCAGCATCGGCTTGCCTGCCAGCATTCAGGTGGTAGTGGTGAACGAAAGTGGCGCATCCGTGTATTCCGCATCAGATGTGGCCAGAGAAGAATTTCCCGATAAGGATGTAACGGTTCGTGGCGCGGTTTCTATCGGGCGAAGGCTGGCCGACCCATTGGCCGAATTGGTGAAAATTGATCCCAAGTCAATTGGCGTGGGTCAGTACCAGCACGATGTGGACCAGCATGCTTTAAAGCAGGGGCTGGACGATACAGTAATGAGCTGCGTGAACGGAGTAGGGGTTGAACTGAATACAGCGAGCAAGCAATTGCTGACCTATGTGTCAGGATTAGGACCTGCATTGGCGCGAAGTATTATTGATTATCGGAACCAGCATGGTCCGTTCATTAACCGGGAAACGTTGAAAAATGTGCCACGATTGGGGGAGAAAGCTTTTGAACAGGCAGCGGGATTCCTACGCATCCGAGACGCGAAAAATATTCTGGATGCCAGTGCCGTACATCCCGAAAGGTATGACACGGTAGAAAAAATGGCAAAAGATATAGGTTGTACTATTCAGGATTTAGTGAAAGACAGCCAACTGAGGAAAAAAATTGATCTGAAGAAATATGTGAGCGACAACTTAGGATTGCCCACCCTGAACGACATTATAGAGGAACTGGCAAAACCAGGTCGCGATCCGAGGGAACAATTTGAATCGTTTCAGTTTATGGATGGCGTTCACCAGATGAAAGATTTAACGGTGGGCATGCGGTTGCCTGGTATTGTAACCAATATTACCAATTTTGGTGCTTTTGTGGATATTGGGGTGCATCAGGATGGACTCGTGCATGTCAGTCACCTTGCCGATGGTTTTGTAAGCAATCCGGCCGATGTGGTAAAAGTACAGCAGAAAGTTCAGGTTACGGTGCTAGAGGTAGACCTGCTCCGCAAACGAATTAGCCTGTCTTTGAAATCAGATCCTTTTGGGGCCAGTCCGGCCAAGGGAAAATCTGATAGAAATCAGGGTAAAAAAACAGGTGGAAAGCCAAAAAAGAAGGAAGAGGAAAACGATTTGCAGGCCAAGTTGAACATGTTAAAAAACAAGTTCCGGTAAATTATGAGTGAATAAAAATAGCATCCTAAAGCAGGGTGCTTTTTTTTATTATTTACCAGATAGGTAGTAAGCGGTAGTCAGGAAAATTGAGTTTTCTATCTGGTTTCCAATACCTGCCAACCGGTATTGGAATCCTGTCTCAAGTTTGTTGGTGCTATTAAAAAACCAACCCAAACCGATGTATATTCGATTTTCACCTTCATTTTTATTTCCGTTGAAGGAATAAAGAATTTCATTGGAAGTAACCAGGTATTTTTCTCCCGGATCTAATTGGGTTCCATTCAGGTTTTTCTCGAAGGAGAGCCGGTAGCGCCATCGGTTTATAAATCCTTCTTCCTGGAACCTTTGTTCAGTTCTGAACCGGTGCGACAACCGAATCCCTTCCGGATAAGTTACAAAGGCCAGTTGCTGCATAATACGATGTTCTTTCTCCAGGGGATTTTCCAGCAACTCGGCCAATCGAAAATTATAACCCACACTTAATTTGATTGTATTCCAGGTTTCGTAGGTTAAAAAGGTTTGTATTTCAGAAAAGTCGAAATTATAGGTGCTGGTGGTACCGGTTTCCGAGGGTTCAAAAAACGTCTGCCTGAAAGCAGCTTTGGCATTGGCCGACCACCGCGCTGGGAGTTCTTGGGTATACGAAAATTCGGATTCCCATTTCAGGTTCAATCCTTTCTGTGCTTGTGTACGATGAGAAAAAAACAGAATAAAAATAAGGAAGCAAAAATATTTTGGCACTTTTTCAGCGAATTTCGTTAATAAATGACATTGTCTAAGGGTAACCGGATTACCTCCTTTTGTTTCAAAAATCCGCCTATTTCATCCAGCAGAATTTCAAATGTGCCGCTGCTTTCCTTACTTTTCCCATTAATCACTAATTCATAGCGTAAAGTCAGATTCTCATAATTTTCCTTTATTACCGCGGTTATTATATCCTCATCGGCCAATTTTTTGGAGGAATACTGTACCTGGGTTTTCCTGATTTTAAATCTGCTGAATATTTCTTGTAATGATTCCCTGCTCTTCTTTTTTATATCTTTCTCCAAGGTACGGAAAGGCACCAGCTGTTCAATATCCATCAGGGAGCCATCTTCGAAAAATTCGACACTAAAAAATTTTCCCTGCCATTTCAATTTGCATTCGTAGCTTATTTCAGCATTGGTAGTTTCACGATAGAACCCTACTCTGTTCGCATTGCTTAGCAACGGTTGCAAAACTGATATAGCCTTATCAGGCATCTCCTGTTGGGAAATGGTTATTTCTACTTCTGATTTTTTATCCTGACCAACCGCGACTGAAGCAAACAGAAGAATCAGTAAAATGGCATGAAAAAGTATCTTCATTACAGCTAATAATCTACCGACAAAAGTTTAGAATTATTGTATCATACAGCAGTCGCGAATTTGAAATTTCCTGGTATGGCAGCCTCAGGCCAGCAAACTGGCAGAAGCTTCATCCAGATACAGGAAGCAGTTTTTATGCTGTTGCAGCACAGAAGCGGGAAGTTCTTCCGAAACTTTTCCCTGCACCGCTTGTTGGACTGCTTCTGCTTTTCTTTGTTCAGGCACAGAGCAAATGATGCAGGCGCTTTTTAATATTTGCGGCACCGACATGGTAATGGCTTTGTGAGGAACCTCGCCCAAGGTTTGGTACCAGCCTTCTCCCATCTGCTGTTTCCGGCAAACATCGTCCAGTTCTACTACCAGGAACGCTTCTTTGATTCCTAAATCAGCCGGCGGATCGTTGAAAGCCAGGTGTCCATTTTCACCGATACCAATAAACGCAACATCGATAGGATGGGCACTGATTATTTTTTCCAACCGTTTACACTCGCCTAGTGGGTCATGGGCATCGCCTTTAATGTAGGTAATGCTGCCCAGAGGTTTTACATGGGCTTCAAACCGTTCGGCAATATATTTTCTGAAACTGGCAGGATGGCTGGCTGGTAAACCAATGTATTCGTCTAAATGAAACACATGCACCTTCGACCAGGCAATATCCGGGGTGCTTACCAAAGCCTCCAGGGTATCGAACTGACTGGTGCCGGTAGCTAGCACAATGTTGGCAGCCCCTTTTTCTTCAATCGCTTTCTTTATAAATCGGACGCCATCTGCTGCGGCTTTCTTTCCTAATTGGGGCTTCGACTTAAATATTTCTATTTTCATGATGTAATGTAGTTGTCTCTCGATTCAAAAAACAAAGATAACCCGTTTCTGTTTTGATTTTTTATCCGGAAGGCCAACTAAAGTAACAGGAATTATTGAAACCTCCAGATTTATTAGCAAATAAGGTAAAAATCAGTATTTTTTAATTGTTAAATTATTATTAAAATCAAAATTTATCAGAATTTGATATGGCATCAACCATATTTTTTTACCTTTATAATTATTACCCTTAACATACAGTTAAAACAAAATAAACCCGAACATGAAAAGAATTACTTTAATTGTTATACCGATAATTGGTTTATTGGTAATGCTGTTATTCCCAAGTGGAATTTTTAAGCCTTCGCCGGCAAAGGAGGACAAAGTAATTGAAGCAGCCAAGAATTTTTTAAATGTTTTGAGCGAAAAGCAACAATCGCAAACTTCTTATTCCTTTGACGATAAAGAGAGGTATAATTGGGATTATGTACCGTTGGAGCACCGGGAAGGCATTACCCTGAATGAAATGGATGATCGGCAAAAAGAGGCGGCTTTAGCCCTGCTTCGAGCTTCGGTAAGCGAACAGGCCTACAAAAAGTTAACCGGTATATTTGAACTGGAAAACGTTTTGAAAGTGCTGGAGAATCATCCGCCCGAAAATAATTATCGCGATCCGGGTAAGTACTTTTTTACTGTTTTTGGAAAACCTGCTGAAGGCGAACCCTGGGGGTGGCGATTAGAAGGACATCATGTTTCCTGGAATTTTTCTGCCATGTCGAACCAACTGGTTTCTTCTACCCCGGCTTTTATTGGCGCTAATCCGGCCAAAGTGCCTTCAGGTCCAAAAGCGGGATGGCGCGTTCTTAATCTGGAAGAAGATTTAGCCAGAGATCTGGTCAAATCGCTGGACGATCAGCATTTGGAACAGGCAGTTATTGAAGAAGTTGCCTATCCTGAAATTCTGACCGGAAAAGAAAGGAAAGCCATTGCTACAGAACAGGCAGGTTTGCCCTATAACGCTATGAGCAGCCAGCAACAGCAGAAAATGAAACAGCTGCTGGACGTATATCTGAATAATTTTGAACAAAACGTAGCCGAGGATCTCAAAAGCCGGATTGAACAGGCGGGATGGGAAAAAATTTACTTTGCCTGGGCTGGTGGTACCGAGCAGGGCGATAAACATTATTACCGAATCCAAAGTCCGGTATTTATTGTAGAATATGACAATACCCAAAACGATGGAAATCATATCCATACCGTTTTCAGAGATCTGGCAAACGATTTTGGTGAAGATGTTTTAAAGAAACATTATGAAGAAGCACATCATTAAAATAAAAAAGCCCTGATTTTCAGGGCTTTTTATAAATTTTATTAAATATACTGCCATACTACTTTTTGTCTTTATCGTCTACTTCTTCATACTCCACATCAGATACGTTGTCGGCAGAAGCTCCGGCATCGGCTGTACCCGTTTGGGTATTGGCATCGGCTGCGCCAGCAGCACCTGCACCAGCCTGGTACATTTCCTGAGAAGCATTTTGCCAAACGGTATTCAATTTGGCCATCGCGGCATCAATAGCTGGAATCTCTTTGGCTTCATGCGCCTTTTTCAATTCAGCTAAAGCTTCTTCAATGGCTTTTTTGTTTCCTTCCGATAATTTGTCGCCGTAATCTTTCAGCTGTTTTTCAGTCTGGAAAATCAAAGAATCGGCAGCGTTGATTTTATCAATTCTCTCTCTTTCTTCTTTGTCCGTTTCGGCATTGGCTTCCGCTTCTTTTCTCATTTTTTCGATTTCCTCATCACTTAATCCTGAAGAAGCCTCAATCCTGATTTTTTGTTCTTTGCCTGTTCCTTTATCCTTAGCCGAAACATTGAGGATACCGTTCGCGTCAATATCGAAAGTAACCTCAATTTGAGGAACGCCTCTTGGTGCTGGTGGAATACCATCAAGGTGGAATCTGCCAATGGTACGGTTGTCTTTGGCCATAGTACGTTCACCTTGTAGCACATGTATTTCTACAGAAGGTTGACTGTCAGAAGCCGTAGAAAACGTTTCTGATTTCCTGGTCGGAATGGTAGTATTGGATTCTATCAGCTTGGTTGACACACCACCTAAAGTTTCGATACCTAACGAAAGCGGGGTAACATCCAGTAAAAGCACATCTTTCACATCGCCACTGAATACACCGCCCTGAATGGCAGCGCCCACAGCAACTACTTCATCAGGATTTACACCTTTAGAAGGTTTCCTGTTGAAGAATTTCTCAACTTCTTCCTGAATTTTAGGTACCCTTGTAGAGCCACCTACTAAAATTACCTCATCAATGTCAGATGCTGACATGCCGGCATCTTTCATGGCCAGGCGACAAGGTTCTAAAGTACGTTGCACCAGGTCGTCCACCAATTGCTCAAATTTAGCGCGACTTAATGACCTTACCAGGTGTTTTGGAATACCATCTACTGGCATGATATACGGCAAATTGATTTCGGTACTGGCTGAACTCGACAACTCTATTTTAGCTTTTTCAGAAGCTTCTTTCAATCGCTGCAGGGCCATTGGGTCCTTTCTCAGGTCAATGCCTTCATCTTTTTTGAACTCTTCCGCCAGCCAGTCAATAATTTTCGCATCGAAATCGTCACCACCTAGGTGTACATCACCATTGGTAGATTTTACTTCAAATACGCCATCGCCTAATTCCAGAATTGAAATATCGAAGGTACCACCACCCAGATCGTACACCGCGATTTTCATATCCCGGTTTTTCTTGTCCATACCATAGGCCAGCGCGGCAGCGGTTGGCTCATTAATAATTCTTTTAACATCCAATCCGGCTATCTGACCCGCTTCTTTGGTGGCTTGTCGTTCAGCATCGTTAAAATAAGCAGGTACGGTAATTACCGCTTCGGTAATGGTAGTACCCAGGTAATCTTCAGCTGTAGACTTCATTTTTTGAAGAATCATGGCAGAAATTTCCTGAGGGGTATAAAGTCTGTCGCCAATTTTTACCCGAACGGTATCATTATTCCCTTTTTCTAATGCATAGGAAACAATTTTTCTTTCTTCACTGACTTCAGAAAACTTTTTACCCATAAATCTTTTTACAGAACTGATGGTGTTCTGAGGGTTGGTAATCGCCTGCCGTTTGGCCGGGCTGCCTACCTTACGTTCACCCTTTCCATTATCTAAAAACGCGACAACCGAAGGAGTAGTTCTTCCGCCTTCACTGTTCGGAATTACAACAGGTTCGTTTCCTTCCATAACAGCTACGCAGGAGTTGGTTGTTCCAAGGTCAATTCCTATTATTTTTCCCATAATTTATAATATTAACACTTTGTAATTTTGTTTAAAATCTTTTCCTAATTATAACACTGTGTTAACAAGCCATATGCCAAGCGGGTTAAACGGTTAAATTGGTGACAGATTGTCAGACTGCACTTGGTAAACTTTTATACTAACTGCCAGTTATTAAGATATGGTGACAGTTGTAAGGGTGGGGTGTCACTGCTTTTTATATTTGTATGGCTAACAGCATTATATCTAACCATATAGATTATTTTTGTGGGTATGCTTACCATCAGTTTTTAAAATTAATCACCAGTGGCCTGCCCGCTTTACCTATTTTTCACAAATAACATAAAAACAAATGTCAGCGACACTTTCAAACATGATAGCCTTGGGCACAACTGCTCCTGATTTTAATCTTCCCAATACGCTTACCGACGAAGATATTAATTTATATAAGCTGCCCAACCGCAAGGCCACTGTGGTGATGTTTATTTGCAACCACTGCCCTTATGTAAAGCACATTATAGATGAGGTAGTTCGGGTGGCCAATGATTACCAGCGGCGCGATGTGCGGTTTTTTGCCATCAGTTCCAATGATGTGGATAATTACCCGCAGGATTCTCCTGAAAAAATGAAGGAATGGGCTACCGCGATGAAATTTCCATTTCCCTACCTGTATGATGAATCGCAGGATACAGCTAAAATTTACAATGCCGCCTGTACGCCTGATTTTTATGTGTTCGATACTAACCTGTGTTTGGTTTATCGAGGTCAATTCGATGAATCGAAACCAAAAAATGAAGTGCCCGTTACCGGCAATGATATGCGCCAGGTACTTGAGAATATTCTGAACGACCAGCCGGTTGACCCGGACCAGAAACCAAGCATTGGCTGCAATATCAAATGGAAAGCCAACTGAAAAATGTGAGATTCGTATCAGTTTTTTAGTATATTGCCGTTTTAAAGAAATGATGAATAAAAAATTATTCACAAGCATCTGTCTGATCGTACTGATGCTGTCAGGAATTCAGTTAAGTGCCCAAAGTCTGCCAAATGGTGATGACCAAGTGCTGATTTCCGGCCAGGTGTTGAATGAGACAAATAATACACCTGTTCCGGGGGTAACTATTTCAAATACAACCGCTGGAAAAGCCACAGCAAGTGATGGAATCGGTGAGTTTTCAATTCAGGTGAACCAAAGCGATACCTTGCTGTTTACTGCCCTTGGTTTTCATAATTTTTCACTGCCAGTGTCTGACTCACTTTTGGCTGTTGTAGCCCGGCAGGATTTCATAGAGGTGATGTTGAAAGAAAAATCCTATGAACTGGAATCTGTAAATGTAATCGCTTATCGGGATGCGGAAGCCTTTAAAAAAGCCATTATCGAGGTACAACTACCTGAGGAAGAAACCCGGCAGCCTATAAAAATACCTGGCTCTTACGATGGACCCAGAAAACCTCCACAACCGTCTGGACCTATTTCTTTTATTACCCAAAAAATTGGTAAAAATGCGCGGTTTGAGAAAAAATTACGTGAGATAAAAGAAAATTATCAACGTGATAAGGTTGTTAACAGCAAATTTAACAGAGATTTAATTGCTGAACTTACAGGCCTGCAAGACAAGCAACTGGATGATTTTATGCTTTATTGCGAACTGGAAGATAAATTTCTTTTAACTTCAACTGAATATGACATCCTGGTGGCCATTAATGAATGTTATACCGAATTTCAGGAGAACAGCCATTAACTGTGTGTATATTTTTTTTTAAACTTTATCTTCATTTAAATTTCCGGCATTGACCAATATTTCTATTGATACAGAAAACAATTTTGGATTTTTTACCGGATAAAATTGTTGCTTGTTAAGCCCTTCTTTGATGGAAACCATGTAAAATATTTTTATTAAGTGAAAACTTACCTGACTCACATTCATACAAAAGAAAGTCGTTTGATTTTAAAATAACTGTTAATTTCCATTTTTATTAGAACAGTTTGCTAAACATTTGTTCTGCCTGGTCTTTTTTTATCAGCATATGTTTTTTTCATTTTTACAAAAGTTTTTACGGAATTATTTTTCATTTTCCAGAACAGAAATGAGAGGTGTTTTTGTGTTGTTAATACTTTTGTTAGCCTTGTTATTCTCTCCTTTTTTATACCAGTCTTATCTTGAACAACATTATACAGCAGTAGATTATGAAAAAGACTGGCGGCAAATGGATAGCCTGGTGCGGGTTATTGATAATCAGGTAACTCAGTCCAAAAAAAACAATCCGGCCCCGACCACTTCTCTGTCTTCTCATAGTAAACTAGTTGTTTTTAATCCGAATACGGCGAATCTGGAAACGCTGAAAAATTTAGGATTTGCCCCTACGATTGCCGGAAGAATTATTAAATACAGGGAAGCCGGAGGAAAGTTTCTACAGAAAAGTGATTTGCTGAAAATTTATGGCATTTCCAAAGCTACCTATCATAAAGTATTTAATTTTATCGACTTACCAGAAACCTATATAAACCACACCACCTTTCAGCCCAAACAAAAAGCCAGTACCACCAACAAAATTTCCAGAGAAATCCAGAAACCTGTTAATATCAATACGGCAGATACTGCGGAACTCAAAAAATTGAAGGGTATTGGTTCGGTTTTATCAGCGAGGATTGTTAAATACAGGAATCTTTTAGGTGGCTTTTTGCATACCGGTCAACTTACTGAAGTATATGGCTTAAAACCTGAAACCCTGGCCCTGATTCAGGATAAAATTTTTATTAGTCCGGATTATCAGCCACAACTGCTCAACATTAATGAGGCTGATATTAGTGAACTAATCCGGCATCCATATATTAAATTAGAAACTGCCAAAGCTATTGTGAATCATAGAAGGAAATACGGGCTCTTTTTAAAACCAGAAGATGTGAAGGAAGTTAAACCAGTAAATGAAGAAGTATGGAGTAGAATAGCTGGATATATTAAAGTATAAAAGTGATACCAGCTATCAAATTTCAATATATAACTAAATATTAGCTAAATTACTTTTTGACGCAATAGTTGTTTTCCCACCATGATGCACAAAGTATTACAATCATTTTTACGGCGATTGACCAACCTGACCAGCAATAATCGTTCTTTATATCTTCCCAGGCTAATAAATGGCCAATATGTGGATGTGCATGATTTTGACTTTTTGAACAATGAGTCTTCTTTTAAAATAATTGAATGGCTGATTTCCGCCGTTACAGTGGGAAATGATGAAGGACAGAAATATCCGTTGTGCCAGGTAATTGATAGCCGTGACGCGGGAAATAACCAGGTAAGTGAGCGTGTGAAGAAGCTTTCCAGAACGGAAAAATTTTTGTACGAGGAGCAGGGGTCAAAAGATTTGTACATCGGATGGCCATTTGTACGGGGTAAATTTTCAGATGGAACCATTGTACGTTGTCCGCTGATGTTTTTCCCGGTTTCCTTAACTACCATTGCAGGTAAAAATTCAGGCCTGCAATGGGCGCTGAGCCTGAGAGACGATATTATGCTAACCTTTAATAAAAGCTTTTTACTGGCTTACGCCCATTATAATCAATTTTCCATTCAGAACGAGTTGGTTGAAAAAACTTTTGACGATTTTGATCCCGACAGCCGTATTTTTCGAACTTCACTTTACAAATTGTTGAAAGACAATAACCTGGAAATAAATTTTAACCAGGAAAATTTTATTGATAAACTCACAGCATTTAAAGAATTTAAAAAGGCCGACCTGGACAAAACCGAAAAAAACGGCGTTCTTAAACTCTATCCGGAAGCCGTATTGGGCATATTTCCACAGGCAGGTTCTTATCTGGTTCCCGATTACCTTTCTCTTATTCAGAACGAATCTATCAAGGATATTGAATCTTTTTTTACAAGCAGGTCTATAGCCGGGAATGTGGTGCAACCGGAAGCCGAGGATACCAATGCAGAGGAACAAGGTTCTTTCCAATCCAGTGCGTACGATTTCCAGCATAGAATTAAGGAAGAACAATTATACGCCCCGTTTGCCATGGATGCGTATCAGGAAAATGTATTAAAAGCGGTAAAAAAAGGTAATTCTCTCGTGGTGCAGGGCCCTCCTGGTACTGGTAAATCACAGTTGATTGCCAATCTTATTGCCGATGGCATCGCACAGGGAAAACGCATCCTGCTGGTAAGTCAGAAAAAAGCGGCCTTAGACGTGGTGTACAACCGGCTTGCCGAAAAAGATATAGATGATTTTACAGCGCTGGTACATGATTTTAGAAATGACAGAAAGAAAATATATACCCAGATCAGGCAGCAAATAGGATCGGTTGATGAATACAAAATAAAAAATAACAGTCTGGATGCCATTTACCTGGAAAGAAACTTTCTGCAATACAGCAGAAGAATTGAACAAATCACCGAAGAGCTGGATGAATTCAAAGAATATTTGTTTGACGAAAAAGAGGCGGGTATTTCTGTTAAAGAACTTTATCTGACCTCAGATATTGCCGCGCCAGCTATTAACATCAAACAGGAATATAAGTACTTTGATCTTCGGAACCTGGAAGATTTTACAAGAAAGTTAAAGCGATATGCTACCTATGCCATTCGGTTTGAAAGGGAAAATTATCCTTGGTGCAACCGGAAGTCCTTTAAAGATTACGGCATTGGCGAATTAAAAACGATGCGGGAAATACTGTTCGCTGTTCCTGAAATAAAAAGAAAAATCACTGAAGAAGTTCAAAAAGTTCTTCACGGCCCGGTAGATTTTACCATATGTGAACTGATACAAACCAAAACCGACAAAATTCTTGAGGTTTTGGAAAACGTAAAAAATCCTGATGAATACGCGTTTTTCAGGCATATGTGTATGTCAGAAGAATCAGTGTCCGATCCGTTATGGCTTGCTAACGCTGAAAGAGTAATATTAGAATGTTTTAACGGACAGGCCCCTGAGCGAAGTCTTAAAACCTCAGAACTGGGCAAATTTCAGGAAGTGATGCAAAGAGCTTCCGAATCGAGAGGTAATTTATTTGACTGGCTTTGGTGGCAACTGGCATCAAAAGATAAAAAATTTCTGGCAAAAGTTTTTGAAAATAATCAGTTAAAGCCTAATAAAAAGGGCTTTGCCATCATGGCCGAAAGGGTTGATAACCGATTGAATCTGGAGCACAACTTTACCAAACTTCGTGAAAAATCCTGGCTTTCCGATATTCCTGAAAAAGACTCAGAAGAATTATTTGACAAAGTCTATCTTCAGTCCTGGTTTAGCAAGCAAAAGAAAGCATTACAGGCCACCTGGATTTTTCTTTCTTTAAGGCATTTCAATCAGTATTTTAATATCAAACATATTTCGTTTGATGAACTAAATACCAGGTCCAACCAACTTATCAAAATTTTATCGGAGATTCCTCATGCCCGTACCCAGTGGTTTAATTATCTGGTTCCGCCACAGGTGGCCAGGGTAATTAGTGACGATAACTATACCCAGTTTTTACAGGAAACCTTGCGGGAGGATTTCGAGAAATTATGTGAATTCGACACATTAAAAGAGAATTTACAACCCCATGAAAAAAAGGTGATCGACCGTATTTTGGATGAGGCAGGTGAGGCTACCGTTGAGGAAATCGAGCTGCTGTTCCAAAATAGTTTACGCCTTGCCTGGATTGATCACATTGAAATAAAATTTCCGGTGTTGCGAACGGTTTCTTCTCAAAAACTGCAAACGCTGGAAGAGGAATTGCAGGAATGTATCGCGCGAAAATTCAATATCTGTAACGAAATCCTGCTAATGAAAGCCCGGGAGCAGGTTTATCAGGATCTTGAATTTAATCGGCTCAATAACATGGTTACCTACCGAGAATTGCTGCACCAGGTGACAAAAAAACGAAAAATATGGCCGGCGCGAAAACTGGTTGCCGCTTTTCAGAACGAATTGTTTAAGCTAGTGCCCTGCTGGATGGCTTCGCCCGAATCGGTTTCTACTATATTTTCTCTGGAAGACCGCCCCATATTTGATTTGGTTATTTTTGATGAGGCCTCCCAATGTTTTGCCGAAAAGGGCATTCCTGCCATGTACCGGGGTACCCAGATAGTGATTTGTGGCGACAACAAACAGCTTAAGCCCAACGATTTATATCAAATCAGGTGGGAAGAAGATGAAGAATCAGAAGACGCATCTGAAGCTATGGCCCTGGAAGCTGATTCATTGTTAACGCTGGGCAGCCAGTACCTGATGCAGGTCCAGTTAAAAGGCCATTACAGAAGTAAATCATTGGATTTGATTGATTTTTCAAACCGTCATTTTTACGATGGAACACTGCGGTTATTGCCCGATTTTATCGATATGAATCAGGGAGATCCTGCAATTAAATATATCAAAGTTGATGGAATATGGAAAAACAATGCCAACGAAACAGAAGCCAGGAAAGTGGGGGATATAATCCGGCAACTGAACCTCGACAATCCTGAGAAATCCATTGGTGTGATTACTTTTAATGTGAACCAGCAACACCTGATCCAAGATGTAATTGAGGAGGAATGCAGGAAAGAATCAATGAAAATACCCGATTCCTTATTTGTGAAAAATATTGAAAATGTACAGGGCGATGAGCGTGAAATTATTATTTTTTCTACCGGATATGCTCCTGACGAAAAGGGAAAACTGAAAATGCGGTTTGGCAGCCTCAACATGCCCAATGGTGAAAACAGACTGAATGTGGCTGTAACCCGTGCCCGGGAGAAAATATATATCGTCAGCAGTATATTACCTGAACAACTGGATGTGGAAAAAACCAGAAATGAAGGGCCCAAATTGCTGAAAGCCTATCTGCGATATGCCCGTGAAGTTTCCGAGGGAAAATATAAGCCTGTCCCTATTGGCGATAGTATTGGCAAGAACAACGATTGGTTTTTACAAAAAAAATTATCGGGCTGGGCAAACGAATATTTAAAAGATGTATTTTTATTGCCAGAGCTCCCATTTGCTGACTTAACAGTAGTTGGCCCCACAGAAAATGGAATAAAATCGAAGTATCTGGGGTTAATTAATACCGACGATTCCTTGTTTTACCAAAGTGTTTCGGCAAAGGAAAAGCACGCTTATCTGCCATTTATTTATAAAGAAAAGAACTGGCATTTTAAATCCGTGTACAGCAGAGAGTATTGGGAAAACCCTGAAAAATTCAAGGAAGATATCCAAAGGTTTATTCTCAGGGCAACACCCCAATAGGCATTATAGTAAAATATATTTATTCGTTTGGCCTGCTAATTTACAAATTGATACCAAACTGCTGTCAAACCAGTTCGGCCACATAACCGGCCAGTATTTCCAGGTGCTTTTTATCAGTTTCATCAAAGCTGTTCAGCTGGTTGCTGTCTACATCCAATACCATAACCACTTCGCCATTTTTGATAACCGGAACCACAATTTCAGATCTGGATTCGGAACTGCAGGCAATGTGTCCTGGAAACTGGTCTACATCAGGTACCACAACAGTTGATTTTTCGGCAAAGGCTGTTCCGCACACACCTTTTCCAAAGGCAATACGCGTACAGGCAATAGGTCCCTGAAAGGGTCCTAATACCAGCTCATCGTTTTCCACCAGATAAAAGCCCACCCAGAAAAAATTGAAACCGTACTTTAAAGCAGCCACAATATTGGAAAGGTTGGCAATCATATTTTTTTCCGGCTCGGTCAGTGCTTTTATTCGCGGTAACAAGGCAATATATTTTTCTTCTTTGGTTGCCTGTTCAGACAAGCGTAAATTTTCAGCCATGGTGTATTGGTTTTACGGAATCGGTTTCACTTTATGGTAACCGGTAAGCTGGTAATCTGACAGGTTTTTGGTAACCAGAATGGTATCAACGGCAAAGTTTTTCCAGCGCGAATCAGTTCTCCAGAGCATGTCCATGGGAGGAAGAAATTCTACAAGATTCATTTTACCATCATTTCTATAAATTTTTGTGGTGATAGCCCCATTACTATCTATACCTTCCAAAAGGATATCAGGTTTTTTGTCATGATCAGCATCCAAGAGGAAAATAGCGGGATTACGAAGAAAAATATAATCAGTAATCACTATTTTGATAAAAGCGGATTTATCGGTATAGGTCAGTATAAATAAATTATCAGTGCCTTTCTTGCGGGTAATTTGCAGGTTACATAAACTTTTATTGGTGAAATTGTCTTCTTCTGTACCATTAGATGAAATTCTTTCAAATATCAATAAAGAAACATCTGAAAATACCTGTGCTTCCGCTTGAAAAACATTGGCAATTAAACTGGCATTAACTAATATAAGAATAAGTAAATTTCCGCATTTCATGGTTAGTCAATAATTTTGTCAAATTCTTTACTTTTAAATTCACCGGTAATGTATATTACCAACCTGTTAGTAATTTCGTTTACCTTTGTAGTTACAATTCTCTTATCAATTAAACGTAACGTTTCCCATTCTATTTCTTCATTCAGACCATACCTTCTTTGAAGCTGCTTTGGCCTTCCTTCTTTATTAATCGGGAAAGCTACTAAAACAGTTCCACTTATTTTATCATAACTATCATGGAAAAGCGATAAAAACCATTCTATTGATCCATTTTGGAAAACGCATTCCTATTAGCAGATAAAAATAAGCTGAGTTTTTTCTCCCAAATCAAAAAAGATAGATTTTTGAATCAATTTTTTTACTTTTTCAGCACTTCCTGTAAACTCCAGTCAAATTTTTGCGGTATATAAAAATAGTTTCGCTAAAAGCATTATAATTTATATCGTGGTCTGATCCATTGACCTTAGTTTTATTATAACAACAAATACTTTTTGTACACCAAGCTGGTTATATACATATGAGCAGAATATTTATAGTTATATTAGTAAGTTTCCTTTCAGGGTTAGGAGGAGCTTATTTCTATCACCAAATTCTTGAATTTAATGTAAACGCACTAAAAGATTCGGATGTAAAAACAATTAGCTATTCAGAAAACCTTTCATCATCCCATAATGAAGGAGCAGTTCTGGAGGAGATAAACGCTCCGTTTAATTATAACTCAAGGGGAGTCATTGGAAATCCACTGCCGCCTATGAACGACGATTTTACGTTTGCATCGGCAAAAAGTACCCCGAGTGTGGTTTATATTAAAACGAAATCCAATGTTTCTTACAGAAGAAGAAGCTGGATGGAGTTGTTTTTTGACGATCTTCCCAGCCAGGTAACAGTGAGTAGTGGTTCAGGGGTAATTTATACCGATGATGGTTATATTGTAACCAACAGCCACGTAATTGATGATGCGGACCAGATTGAGGTAATTCATCATAAACGTTCGTACGAGGCACAAATTGTAGGCGTAGATCCTTCAACCGACCTGGCGGTACTAAAAGTAGAAGGCAAGGGTTTGCCCAACATTACGCTGGGTAATTCCAGCGACCTTCAGGTAGGCGAATGGGTACTGGCTGTAGGTAATCCTTTTAATCTGACCTCTACGGTTACCGCCGGAATAGTAAGTGCCAAGGGGCGTGAAATTAATATTCTCAAAACCAACTTTCCTATTGAATCGTTTATCCAGACCGATGCCGCTATCAATCCGGGTAACAGTGGAGGCGCTTTGGTAAACAGAAACGGCGATTTGGTTGGCATCAATACAGCCATATTATCTAGAACCGGGTCTTATGCGGGATATGGGTTCGCTGTTCCGGCGGATATTGTGCGCAAAGTAGTGGATGATATCATTGAATATGGAGAGGTACAGAAAGCCTTTTTTGGTGGCGATGTGGCAGATTTAACTCCGGAAATAGCGAGAAAATTAAAAACAGACGATTTGTCAGGTGTGGTTGTCACTGCTGTTCAGAATAACAGTGGGGCAGGGGAGGCAGGCTTACTTCAAGGGGATATTATTGAAGAAGTAGATGGCAGGTACGTCAATAGCAGAAGCGATTTTGAGGAATTGTTGAGCTATATGTATCCCGGAGATGAGATACAGGTTGCTTACCGAAGAAATGGTAAACGATATCAGGCCAAAGTTCAACTTACCAATCGCAACGGTACCCTGGGCATCAGCCGTCGGGAAATTTTTCACGATAACGATCTGGGAGCTGATTTTGAAACCGTATCAAAAGTGGAACGTGACCTGCTAAAAATTAATAACGGGGTAAAAATAACCCGCGTTTCTGATGGTTTTATTAAAAGGCTGGGTATTGAGGAAGGATTTATTATAACAGCGATTAATAACAGAGCCATAGAAAATCCGGCAGAACTGGCAGAGATTTTGACAAATATTAAAGGAAGAGTAAAAATAGAAGGGTTGAACAATAGAGGTGTTCGGGGCTATTACTCTTATTATTTTTAGAAAAATTTAAAGAAACGAATAATTTGTGTTGATGCTACCACTTGAGCTTCTACTCAGGTGGTAATTTTTTTTAACTTGAAAGTAAAATACTTTAGCAACTAATGAAATTTCTTTCACCGACCGAAACAGTGATACATGCTCGAAAATTTTAGTAAAAGTATTGTAGTTCCATCCCGAGTTGTATTTTTTATGTGGCTTATATTTTTTCCGCAATTTACTTTTGGGATAGACCTCACTGTATTTGGTATTTTACCCCGAACGGTGCATGGATTACTGGGAATAGTGGTTTCACCGTTATTGCATGGTAGTGTGGGCCATTTGGTATCCAATACACTGCCGCTGTTATTTTTGGGTACTACTTTGTTCTTATTTTACGATAAAATCGCCGGAAAGGTATTTTTACAGTGTTACTTTTATACGGGCGCGCTGGTATGGCTATTGGCAAGGCCGGCCATACATATTGGTGCCAGTGGTGTAATTTATGGATTGGCTTCCTTCCTGATTTTTATTGGTTTCTTCAGGCATGATTTTAAATCAATTATCATTTCACTGATAACGATTTTTATATACAGCGGACTCTTTTATGGAATTATGCCATTTCAGATTGGGGTTTCCTGGGAGTCGCACCTGTTTGGCGGTATTATAGGGTTATTTTCCGCGGTCAGAACAAGTCGTTTAAGCAGGGTGAGCAGTTGACAAAGTTACCCTCTATTCTGAGCTGGCCAGTAGTTCTTTGGCGTTTTCAAAAGCAATATCAGACGGATTATCCCCACCAATCATTTTGGCGATTTCTTTTACCCGTTCAGGCGCGCTTAATTTCTTAATCCGGCTCACTGTTTTTTCTGAGCTGCTATCTTTATACACAAAATAATGCGCATCGCCTTTGGCCGCTACCTGGGGCAAGTGACTAATAGAAATAACCTGGTGGTTTTTAGACATTTCTTTCATCATATTTACCATTTTGATGGCGATTTCACCAGAAACACCCGTGTCAATTTCATCAAAAATGATGGTAGGTAATGAAGTTTTATCAGCCAGTAAATATTTAATACAAAACATCAGGCGGGAGAATTCACCTCCTGAGGCAACTCTTCTCAATTCCTGGGGAGCGATCCCTTTATTGGCACTGAACAAAATATTGACTTCGTCAATCCCCATGTCAGTTGGCTCAATGGTTCTGATTTCTACTTCCATGGCAGCATCTGGTATGCCGATATTTTTTAGTAATCGGGTTACCTGGGCGCAAACTTTATCGAAAACGCTTTTCCTCGATTCAGAAAGTAACCGGGCATTATTCATCATTAATTCATACGCCTCATCCCTGGCTTTTTGCATGTCTAGCAGCTCATTATCCAAATTCTGGGCACGTTCTACTTTAGCCTCTAATTCTTGCTGGATTTGTAAAAGCGCGGCATTATTGTTTACATGATGCTTTTTCTGAAGCTTGTTAATCAGGTTTAACCGTTCCCGGATGGTATCGGCTTTTTCAAAATCAAAAACCACATCCTCAGCGGCTAATTCTGTTTCCCGGCAAATATCTCTTAGCTCAATAAAACAACTATCAATCCGTTGGTAAAGCGCATCGTACTTCCCGGCATACTGGCGTATTTTGCTCAGCGCGGTTCTGATTTCCCCTAAAATAGTGTCCACAGCATGGTCGGAATTGCTGAGCATAACAATAGAAGCATTTAACTGCTCCTGAATATTTCCGGCATTTTCCATAACCTGAAGTTCTTCTTCAAGGATGGATTGTTCGTCGGCCGAAAGATTAGCTTTTGAAAGTTCTTCTAACAGGTACTGATTGAAGTCCGATTCTTTTGTTAAACGTTCGGCCTGATCTTCCAAATGGTCGTAACTGCTGCTGACGCGCCTGAACTGCTGATAGCTTTTGCGGAAAATTTGTAATATTTCATCATTATTGGCAAAGGCATCAATAATTTGTAATTGAAAATCCATATTGCCCAGCAGTAAACTATCGTGTTGGCTATGAATATCAACCAGTTGGCTTCCAATTTCGCGCAACGCTTCAAGCCTTACAGGTGTATCGTTAATAAAGGCCCTGGATTTCCCGGTGGGGGTTATTTCGCGCCGAAGGATGCAAATAGGGTCGTAGTCAAGCTCTTTCTGATCAAAAATAGATTCCAGGCTGAATTTATTAATAGTGAAAGTGCCTTCAATTACACACTTCCTGTCTTCGTGGTATAAGGTAGTTTTATCGGCCCGATTACCTAGCAACAATCCAATTGCTCCCAGCATAATAGATTTTCCGGCGCCGGTTTCGCCTGTAATAATATTCAGTCTGTCGGAAGGCTGCATTTCCAGTTCCTCCAGTAAAGCATAATTTTTTATGAGGAGATTTTTGAGCATTTTATCATTCTAATGTGAAAAGGAATTTACTGAAAATTTAACAGCAATTCCCGGAAAAGAAATAATAAGCTGAATTTTGTAAATTTACCCTTAAGTAAAAAAAATAACGACTTTTTATCGTTTCTGTTTACCTAAATAGCTAAAAGGTTAACTTTTAATCCGACTATCGCCGATGTGGCAAATTCGTCACAAAGGTAGCAAAAACAAAGCAGTGTCGATTACTTAATTGTTAATAATAACGCTGTACTTATCGGTTTGGGTGGGATCTATTATAACTAAAGAATTGTAAGCTTCTTTGCGTGTCTGTGGATTACCTTTCGAAAAAATATTGATAAGTTCAGTGGATTTCGCGTCCAGAAAGGTAATAATAAGGATAGATTGTGGCTGTACTTTTCGTGCCTCTTCCAGTGCTTTTACAGTGGTTAAAATATTATTGCGGCTTTCTTCTTCGTTGGTAGTAAATGTATCAAGGCCCAGTCGATGGTAACTATAAATACCTTTTCTCACAGGTTCCAACTGCTGGTTAATCAAATTTTCTGCCAGCCAGTACCGGTTCCGCCGGCGGTTACTGCCAAACTGGTCCCAGCCCGGGCCATTGGCGCTTTGCTGCGCATTGGTAACAATTTTCTGGGCTTTTTCAAAATAAGTGGTACCGCCTAGCTCACTGTACGAATCGTAATCTAATCCGATAATAATATAAGCGTAATAGGCTAACAAGCTGGAAATATTATCGGTAAAGTTATTTTCATTAAACTGTATGGGCTGCGATTCCACGTATTGGAATTGCCAGTCGCGATCAGCGAAATTAAATATGATAGACTCATAACCACTGCCATACACCGGTCTGGAAGATTGAATCTGTACGGTTGCCTCAAATACCCCTACAGAAGGGTTTTTGTCGATGGTAATAATAAAATTGCAATTAATCCGCTCCTCGCTGGCAAACGCGTCGTCGGTCCATTTTCGGTTATTCAAAAACTGTTTAAAAGCTTTTTCCATATCCTGGAAAACCCTTTGTTCCGTAGTTTGCACGGCCTGTGTGTTCACTACCACATTGGCATTCAGTTCCTGACTGAAAGATGGAAATATGGCTGAAAATGTAAATAACAGTACAAATAATAGCTTATGCATGGAGTTTGTTGGTTATCAGCTTAAGAATATCCCGGGCAACTTCTCGCTTACTTTTTAACGTAAATTCCTGAATATGATTGCTGTTATGGTCTAATATTTTAATTTTATTGGTATCGAAACCAAACCCTGTCCCGGCATCATTTAAAGAATTAAGTACGATAAAATCAAGATTTTTGCTAATTAATTTTTTCCTGGCGTTACTTACCTCATCATTGGTTTCCAGGGCAAAACCTACCAACATTTGATCAGGCCTTTTTATTTTACCCAATGAGGCAGCGATGTCTTCTGTTTTTGTTAATTCCAAAGTTAAGGTATCGCCCGTTTTTTTTATTTTTTGTTGGCTGGGATTTTTAGGTGTATAATCTGCCACGGCGGCAGCCATGATGGCTACATCCACGTTCGGGAAAATACGCATACAGGCTTTATACATTTCATGCGCGGAGCGGACCACAGTTACCGTTACTTTTTCATGCGACAGTGTTTCAAATGTTGGGCCGGTAACCAGTGAAACCTTCGCACCCATATTGGCAGCCATTTGCGCGATAGCGAACCCCATTTTTCCTGAAGAGGCATTGGTGATATACCGTACCGGATCGATCGCCTCTGCCGTTGGACCAGCAGTTACCAGCACATGTTTACCAACCAGTGAGGATTTAGGCTGGAAATAATCATCCAGCTGCGTAATGATAGACTCGGGTTCAGCCATGCGACCTATGCCGGTAAGGCCACTGGCAAGTTCACCAGACTCTGGTTCAATAATGGTATTGCCATATTTTTTCAACAACTGTAGGTTTTTCTGTGTGCTGGGATGCTGGTACATATCCAGGTCCATGGCCGGCGCGAGAAATACCGGGCACCTGGCCGAAAGGTAAACAGCCGTTAAAAGATCACGACATATTCCCTGGGCAAATTTTGATAAGGTATAAGCACTGACCGGGGCCACAAGCATCAGGTCAGCCCACAATCCTAATTCTACATGGTTATGCCAGTTGCCCTGCTCGGTGGTGAAAGAAGTAAGAACAGGATTTTTTGAAAGGGTTGAAAGGGTAAGTGGGGTAATAAAATCCTGGGCAGCAGCAGTCATAATAACCTTTACTTCCGCGTTGTTTTTTACAAGCCCACGAACAAGTATAGCAGCTTTGTAGGCTGCTATACTTCCACATACTCCTAAAAGTATTTTTTTTCCTTGTAACAAGGGGCTGAAATTTTATTCTTCCTCTACTCTTCTGAACATCACATTTCCTTCCAGAAATTCTTCAGTAGCAATGGTAGTAGGTTTCGGCATTCTTTCATAGAATTTTGAAATCTCTATTTGCTCGCGGTTTTCAAATACTTCTTCCAGATTATCAACGGTAGAGGCAAATTCGGCTAATTTCACATTAAGCTCGTCTTTTACCTTCACGGCAATTTGCCTGGCTCGTTTCGAAATAATAGAAACCGATTCATACAGGTTACCAGACGGCTCAATCAGATCGTCGAAGTCTCGGGTAATTAAGGATGCGTTTGATATGTTTTTCTTATTCATTATTGTTTGTGTTTTGAGCTTTACTCTCGATATCAGTATTTTTTTTAATTTCTTTTAAACTGGACTCATAAAAATCACCAGCCTCTTTCATGTATTTACTTTCCGGATATTTATCTACAAAATCCTCATAATATTTTACAGTGGCGGCGTAGCGCTCTTTCTGTTTGCTTTTAATACTCTGCTCGGCCAGTTTAAATTCGGCGGCGACTTTATAGTAACCAACTTCTTCATTCAATTTAGAATCGGGATAGTCGCTCTGAAAGTTGTCAAATGAAATAATAGCAGCTTCGTACTGTTCCAGGTTGTAATACAGCTTCGCATTGTCAAATGCCTTAACTTCCAGTTTATACTGCAACCCGTCGATAATTTGCTGGGCTTCGGTAATATAATTACTGGTGGGGTATTTATTCATAAATACCTGTATGGCCTGTATGGCTTCCCGTGTGCTTTGCTGGTCCAGATTAGACGATGGAGATTGCTGGTACAAGGCATATGCATGCATAAACATGGCCTCTTCCGCATGTTCGCTGCGCGAGTAGGTTTCGTAAAACGTTTGAAAGTAATGAGCCGCTAATATGTATTTCTGCTGGTAATAATACGAGTAAGCATAATAGAATTGCGCTAACTCTGATTGCCTGCTACCTTTAATAATGGGTAAAATCTCTTCCAGTAACACGTTTGCCTTATAATATTCTTTATTATTATAATATTTAAGCGCGGCATCGTATTTAACTTCCCAGTTATCACTTTTCTGTAATTTTCTGAATTCCTTGTTACAGGCGCCCATAAAAATCAGCATCGTACCTAGTATAATAAAATGTAATTTTTTCATATGAAAATTAATGCGAAGTTAATGGGCCAGGGTTAATTAAACAATTATTCAAAAAGAATGAATGGGAAAAGTAAGAATATGATAAAAAACGGTGGATAGCGGCAATTATTTTCTGACAATCAGTTTTTTGGTAACTACACCCTTATTACCAATGTTGAGCGTGTAAAAGTAAACACCTACCGCAAGGTTATCGGTTGGTATTTTCAGACTTGTTTCGTTGGGTTTCAAAGAAAATTCGGATACGGCATTGCCCAATACATTGTGTAAAATAATTTTGGCGTCCGTACCGGAATTGTTTATGTCGAAATCAAGTAACGCATAATCCTGGGCCGGATTAGGATAGGCATCACTTACTTTGATGCCATTGCCGGTATACATGGTGCCATGGGAGGGGTTGCTGCGCACTTTGTAAGTAAAAGTTTGCGGAATGGTTTTTTGCGGATAATCCAAATCAACAAAAAGGTATTCCACACTGCTTTCCGATTCGTCTAATCCGGCATTGAATTTTAATTCAAGTTGATTCAGGGTTTCTCCCGGCAGTATGGTAATGATATCCAGATTATTGCCTGAGTCGCACACACCCCGATAGCATAATTGTACCGCCTGGCTGGAGGTAAGATCACTATTAATTTTGCTGATGGATAACCGAATGGGTTTATCTGAAATATTTTTAATTTTTAATGGGTTGGTAGCTTCTGAGCCAGCCTGGGTAGAAATTTCGTTTACCATATCAACAAGCTGTATACGCTGCGAAAAGGCAGAGAAACTTATTATACAGACAAAATATATGGGTAAAAGAAATTTCATGTAATGATTTTGGGTAATTATAAGTTCTTAAATATAAAATAATTATAATAGAATTAATAGTAGAAATCGAGGTTTTTTCTTACTTGAATTTATATTTGTAAAATAATAACAGGTAAACCATCGTTGCGCCTGTTTTTCTGACATTCCGCTTAAATCTGAATTAGAAAATTTCTGCTACTTCAAGTATGAAATAATTATTAGCTTTTGAGGATGCTTTTTTAAAATATTCTTACATCAGAAATAATAAAAACCAGCTTTTAGGGTGAAAAAGGCAGGTGGTAATATTTTTATAAATTAGGGATTAATTTTTGACTCCAGTTTTTTTACTGTCGGCAGTTTATCACCAGGCGCGAGCGGATCTTTTACTTTTGGTTTTTGGATGTGGTTAATTACCTCGTATTTCGTAGGTTTTTCTTCAATTCTCCATATAAAGTTATCCAGCTTTGAATTGTCGGACGTAATTTCATGTGGAGGAATAAAAGAGCCTTCCGGATTTACGTAATTTTTAATATCGCTTACCTGATTGTTGTTGAACAACACAACCATCTCACTGCAAAGCAGGCGGTTCATTCCTACCAGAATGGTATCACCCTGCAAGGCATGATAAATACTTTCACCATTGCCAATTACATTAATATGGTTGATTTTTCCATTGTCGAAATAGGCAATCAGATCCCGACCCTTTACCTGATTGAAATTCTTGAGCGTATCCCGCGAAACCACAAACGAATTCTGGTTGGCATTCATCCGGTAAGGTTTTCCATCGATAATTTCCAGATCAATGGTATCTGCTTCAATCTGGTTGGCGGTATTCCAGAGTACCGGATCATGATAAAAATAAATGATGGAATCTTCTACATGATAGGCCATTGAATCGGATTTGCCCTGTAAATCTGTTTTATAGATTTTTACGTTTTCGTAAGCCAGTATTCGTTTGTTGTCCGGAATAGAATCTTCAATGCTCACCAGCGTATCGGCAGAAAGGTATAGGGTATCATCCCGCATAATTTTTTTCATTAGCGCATGACCATATACTTCTGTAATGCCTTCATTTCTTTTATAAATGGCATAATCTCCATTAATAATCAGGTTATTATCTTTGGATACCATGGTCACGTTTTTTTCTGCCGTGTACAGGTGATTGATATCATCGGAAAAAAGCTGGTCACCACTAATCAGGTAATCTCGGGTTTCTACCTCACCCAGAATAAAGCTCGATTGCTTTTCGCTGGTTTTGTATTCGCTGCCTGCTTTCGCATACAGGATGGAACCATCGTTGGAGGTAATTTGGGTGGGCCCTTTGGTGAAAGCCACTTTGGAAGTAGTATTGTATTCCAAGGTATCGGCATTTAATCGGTACTGCGGGTTGACTAATACCACAGAATCCTTAAAAGCAGCCAGGTTGGAATTGGTATTATATGTGCCGGAAAGGCTGGTGAGCACATTGGTACTGTCTACGATTTTACCACCATTGTAATAGTAGGCCAGGCTGTTGGTCATGTCGTAGTTGAGGTAATCGGTATACAGGGTCATGCTCGGATCTTTGTATACCACATTATCCTGCATTTCCGCGATCTTTTCGTTTCCCTTGTATATTAGTTTTTTACCAGTTATGGTGATGGTATCGCCCTGTTCTACCCGCACTGTTTTGCCAAAAATTTCCGCCGTATTGGTGGTTGGATATAAAAAAACCGAATCTCCAAAAATTTTGGTATTACCCTGCGAAAGAATCACATTGTCTATCAATTTCCGCACCTGTTCTCCTTTTACAGTTGTAACCGACAGAATTCCCGCACTATCAATATTGATTCTTTGCTGACCAAAAGTAATGTGAGTGATGATAATTAGAAAAACAAAAAGGAATATCTGGAAAAAACGCATTCTTCTGTAATAATTTGTGTAAATGTAACGAAATTCGCAGGAAATTGATGTGTAGAATTTTTATCGGATAGCATGCTGGAGCCATTTTTAACCTTTATCGCTGAAAAAAAACTATGGCAACCCCAGGATAAAATTCTGGTGGCTGTAAGCGGCGGCATCGATTCTGTTGTGATGGCAGATTTATTTGCTTCAGCTAAATATGATTTTGGCATCGTGCATTGTAATTTTCAACTCCGTGGTAAAGATTCTGTCGAAGACGCGAAATTTGTGGAAGCCATCGCCACAAAATATAATGTACCCTTTTTTATAAAGGAATTTTCCACTTCCGCGGTGGCCAAAACCGAAAAAATTTCCATACAAATGGCCGCCCGGCATTTGCGGTACGATTGGTTTGATCATTTACTGAAAGAGGAAGGTTATCGTTACCTGACCACAGGGCATCACCTAAACGACGAAATCGAAACTGTATTATTTAATCTGGTAAAGGGAACCGGCATTGCCGGATTGCATGGCATTCCTCTGAAAGCCAATAATGTGGTGCGGCCCATGCTTTTTGCCGGCAGGCAAATGATCGAAACCTATGCCTTAGAACACCAGCTCATTTGGCGGGAAGATAGTTCCAACAGTTCGGTGAAATATCATAGAAACCTGATTCGTCACCAGGTAATGCCGCTGCTGGAAAAAATAAATCCAAACCTGTCGCAAACCACAGCCACCACCCTGGAACGAATTCGGGGTGCGGAAAAGGTGTTTGACGAAGCTATTCGCAAAGAGCGGGAAGCTTTGACTTTTGTGAGGGCGCGAATTTTTTATATCCACATTGAAAAGCTGTTAGCTTCTGTTCATCCGGAAATTATTCTTTATGAAATAATTAAAGCCTTTCAGTTTAATTATTCTCAATGTAAAAACGTGATTCGGATTCTTAAAAATGAATCCGCTACAGCAGTTGGAAAAACCTTTCTTTCAGCGGCTCACCAATTGACTGTTGACCGGTTGTATTTGATGATTAGTGAGGGCATGGCAAATACACCAGAACAAATAGATATACTGCCCGACCAGCGTCATTGTAAAATTGGCGAAAAGAAGTTGATGTTTAGTAAAATTCCAATTGAAAATTTCAGCTTAAATAATGCTTCCGACATTGCCCAGTTGGATTATGAAAAACTTCGATTTCCTTTACAACTTCGGCCCTGGAAAAAAGGAGACGCATTTATGCCATTGGGCATGCGACACAAAAAAAAGATCAGCGATTTTCTGATCGACTTAAAAGTTCCTTTGCCGCAAAAAGAGCAGGTGTTGGTGCTAACCTCCCATGATGAGATTATCTGGGTAGTCGGATTTAGGATTGACAACCGTTTTAAAATTTCGCCAAAAACTAAAATAGTATATTGTATTAATTACCTTTACCCCAATGTTTAATCCTTTCAAAAAAACCTTTACTGACGAAGAACTAGGTTTATTTTCTTTTTTGAGGAGAACCGCTTTGTTCGCGAAGCTTGATGATAATGAGCTTTTTAATTTTCTGCCCTATATGTACCTACGGAAGTACAGTGAGAATGAAGTCGTTTTCTTCAGACATGACCCTAGCCATGCGCTTTATCTGATCAACAAAGGTTTAATTTCTATTAGTCTGGATTTGAACAGTGAATTTGAAAAAATCGGTCAGTTTTCAAAAGGCAATGCCTTTGGGAGCAGCGCTCTGATTGAAGGAGCAAAAAGAAATTATCACGCAATTGTAGAGTCTCAGGGCGCCGAATTGTTTGTGATTCCACATGTAAATATCCGCGACATATTGGCTGAACATCCACAAATCGCGGCAAAAATGCTGGGCGCTTTGTCAAAATTATATGATGAATATACCAAAACCCTTTATCAGGCTTACCAGTCGTCTCTTGGGTTTTTCGCGATAAGCCAGGCCCCCATTAACTGGTAATTTTCAGTTAAATGTAGGCCAAGGCATACCATAAAACTCAGGAAGTTGTATTTTTGCATAAATCAATTTTTAACAAACACCAAAAATCATATGAAACCGCCACCTACATTCCTGTTAAAAGTGAAGTATGGCTATGGCGGTTCCATGTGGCATCTAAAATCTAAATTATAAACACATGAAAGTAACCGTAGTTGGAGCCGGAAATGTGGGTGCTACCTGTGCCGACGTTTTGGCTTACCGAGAAATTGCCAATGAAGTTGTATTAATCGATATCAAAGAAGGCCTTTCGGAAGGCAAAGCCCTGGATATCTGGCAAAAATCACCCATTACCCTTTACGACACTAAAACAACAGGATCAACCAATGATTACAGCAAAACGGCTGGCTCCGAAGTGGTGGTAATCACTTCCGGATTACCCAGAAAGCCAGGTATGACCCGAGACGATTTGATTGGCACCAATGCCGGCATTGTGAAAACTGTTACTGAAAATATTGTAAAGCATTCTCCTGAGGCCATCATTATTGTAGTGTCCAATCCGCTGGATGTAATGACCTACCAGGCCCATATTTCTTCCGGTTTGCCCCGCACCAAAATAATGGGAATGGCCGGTATTCTGGATACAGCCCGGTATCGCGCGTTTTTAGCTGAAGAATTGCAGGTTTCCCCTAAAGACATTCAGGCAGTGCTGATGGGCGGACATGGCGATACCATGGTGCCGCTTCCTCGATATACAACCGTAGGCGGTATCCCCGTTACAGAATTAATTGGGGAAGAAAAACTGAATGCCATTGTGGAAAGAACTAAAACCGGGGGCGGGGAACTGGTAAAATTGATGGGTACTTCCGCCTGGTACGCTCCGGGTGCTGCCGCCGCTCAAATGGTGGAAGCCATTGTAAAAGACCAGCGCCGTGTATTTCCGGTTTGCGCCCAGTTAAAAGGCGAGTATGGCATTGATGGTGTTTATTTGGGCGTTCCGGTAATTTTAGGCAAAAATGGTATTGAAAAAATCCTTGAATTACAATTAAACGACCAGGAAAAAGAATTGCTCACTACCTCCGAAGGCCATGTGAAAGAGGTAATGGAAGTTTTGGATAAAATGGCCGGATGACATTAATTAAGGAGAGGCCCATAAGCGGCCTCTTTTTTATGCTATTGATTCACTCGTATGACATGAAAATACAAGCCAAAATTTTTTTAATCCTTTTAGGGTTATATGCCTGTGGACCGCAGCAGAAACAGCAAGTTGACAAAAAATCAACAATAGATCAGAAACTGGCCGATGTAATGGAAATCCATGATGAGGTAATGCCGGAAATGGAAACCATTTATTCGCTGAATAAAAAAATGAAAAGTAAAATCGATAGTCTGAAAAGTGTGGGCACTGCGACCACTGAAATCGAACGGTTTCAGCGTTACAGCGCGCGCCTTGAAACTGCCGAAAAAGCCATGATGGACTGGATGCACAACAGTGTATTTCAATTTGAAGGCGTTTCCGAAGATTCTGCCATGATGATTCTGGACCGACAGGAACAGGAAATTATAGAGGTAAAAAAACAGATGCTGCAAAGTATCGACAGTGCGGAAGCGGTTTTATAACATTAGAAAAAAGTTGTTTACAATAAAATCTTTTTCACTTTCTGCGTTATCATAAAAAATCAGGTCAGCAATTCAGTTAATTTTGGCATATGACTTCTGAAAGTCGCAGTGTTTCTGTTATATTATTAATCGGCATATTGTGCCTGCTCAGCAGTAGCAAAGA
>JBGTIS010000176.1:0-4489 GCA_041745535.1 Cyclobacteriaceae bacterium
GTTTCGCACATAATATAATTAAATTCAGACAATATAACTGAGTCGGACAGCGGTATGAAATAATTTTACTGTATATCTGCCATTTATAATTTAAAAACAAGCTACAGTCGGCTATTACATCATTTTCTAAAATTATTTTAAATACACAAATACATGAAAAAATCTACCTTATATGGGCTCATGGTAGGAATGAGTCTGCTCTTAATCTTAACCCAGTCTGCCTTCTCACAGCAGGAATCAGTTGGTATTTTTGAAGGACACACTGATGTTGGCGACGTTTTGAAACCGGGTAACGCTACGTATAATCCTGATACGCAGGAATATGAAGTGTCGGGCGCAGGCTATAACATCTGGTTCGATCATGATGAATTTCACTTCCTGTGGAAACGCATGAAAGGCGATTTCATCGTGTACACCCGTGCCCGGTTTGTGGGCGAAGGCGTAGATCCGCACCGCAAAGTAGGGTGGATGGCCCGTAAAAGTCTGGAAGGAAATGCACCCCACATTAATGCGGTGGTGCATGGTGATGGCCTTACTTCCCTGCAGCTGAGAAGAAGAGCCGGTGCCGATACCGAAGAAATACGGTCGGACCTTACCGGTGCCGACGTAATTCAACTGGAAAGAAAAGGCAATACGTACACCATGCGGGTAGCTAAATTTGGCGAACCGTTTGTAACTGAGCAGGTAACAGACCTGGATTTGGGTGAGGAAGTGTATGTAGGCCTGTTTGTAGGTTCACACAACAAAGATGTGGTGGAAAAGGGCATTTATAGCGATGTGCGCATTACGGTGCCAGCTGGTGATGACTTAGTGCAGTACCGTGACTATCTGGGCAGCCGTCTGGAAATTCTGGATGTGAACAGTGGCGACCGGGAGATTATTTACACTGATCCCAATTCCATACAGGCTCCTAACTGGACCCCCAATGGCAAAACCCTGATTTATAACAGCGAAGGCCTGATTTATACCTTTGACCTGAAAAAACGCCAGCCCAAAGTGCTGAATACGGGTGACGTAAAAAATAATAACAACGACCACGTACTTTCTTTTGATGGTAAAATGCTGGGACTAAGCAGTGGTGTGCAGGAACTGGGCGGCTCTATTATTTATACGGTTTCTGTAAAAGGCGGAACACCCAAACAGATCACTCCCAAAGGACCTTCTTATTTGCATGGCTGGTCGCCCGATGGGAAAACGCTTATTTTTACCGGCCAGCGCAATAATGAATTCGATATTTACAGTGTGCCTGCTGCAGGTGGAGAAGAAGTGCGGCTTACCACCGCCAAAGGCCTGGACGACGGTTCTGAATATTCACCCGATGGCGAATGGATTTACTTTAATTCCAGCCGGGAAGGTTCCATGCGGGTCTGGCGGATGAAAGCAGATGGCAGCCAGCAGGAAGCGCTCACCAATGACGATTTCCACGATTGGTTTCCGCATGTGTCGCCCGATGGGAAGCAGGTAGTATTTTTGTCTTTTCTGAAAGACGAAGTAGAAGCCGATAACCATCCTTTCTACAAGCATGTATATCTGCGCATGATGCCCATTGATGGTGGCGCGCCTAAAGTGATTGCCTATATTTATGGCGGACAGGGCACTATCAATACCCCTTCCTGGTCGCCAGACAGCAAAAAGGTGGCTTTTGTCAGCAATACCGGCAAAGAGGTGATCAGCGACGTAGAAGTAAGCGGTAAATAAGCAGGCGAGCAAAAGTAATAAAGTATTCCTTTCCGGATGATGCTTTGCCGAATTCCGGTGGCTGGCACCCGGCATCCCATTCATCGGACCCCGCGCCGCGGTGGCCGGAATAAATCCAGTCGGCGCCCCAAAGGGGAGAATACCCTAAAACTATTGCTCATCTACTTGATATTTATCAGCGGCGGAAATCCCTGATTGCTCATTCCAAAACCTTTACTGAAACCGGATGCAGCAGGTCATGGAGTAGCTGATCTGATTGGGTGGGGTTGGGCGCATCGCTTACAAAATAACGAAATCCGGAATGGTATGCACTGCGTGGCGCAATGGCGAACGGGCCATCCACCTCCGGAGCATAGCACCAGTAAGGCATGGTGGGGTGCACCCTGATGGCCTGCGGATACCGGAAGTTTGAAGGAAAACCAAATACCGTTACGCTGCCCATTTTGCCATCTACCAGTCCTGATGCGGTTACATACCGCGCATGCGTACCATTGGCATTGGAAAGGGAATAGCTGGCATCCGTTTGTATTTGCCATGCGTTTTTATACTGCAGGCTGTCGTCCGGATTCCATTCTCTGCTACCCCGGAATGCCATTCCGCCATAATGGTACTGGTTCAGGAACAGGGTATCGTTGGTGGTGTTCACCTGCCGCGATTGGAGGTCAAACAAAAAATACTCGCTAAACGGATAAATGGTTATGGTCCATTTTTCATCCAGTATTGCTCCCAATGCGGTGCTATAATGTTGTAACCGGAGTTGCAGGGTAGCGGTAACCGTACCGGAGTGGATGGCTTCTACCGCCACATGTTTTACATTACCCGTTTGCAAATGCTGGTTCCAAAAATCAACAGCAGTATTTTTAAAAAGGGTGTTTACCCAGGCTATCATAATGCCATGCTGGTGCATGTGCCCGACCGGAAAATCATCGGTAAGGATTTTCCCTTCTGGACTGTAAAGCGGATGAATAAACCCGCTTCGGGTGTAATAAGCCGGACTGTCGACCGGCCGCAGGTAAGGCACGGTATGATAAAAAAATACAGGCCTGCTATTGACCGATACCAGCAAGCCACTGTCTTTTTTTGCAACCGCCACAGGCGCTTCAATTTTGTTATCTGCTTTGATGAGGTCATACAGGGCAGTTTCACCGGCTTTAAGCGAGTCGGGTAAAATGAATACCATAAGGTTGCCGGCCCTGATTTCTGCAGGCGCCTTTTTACCAGACTTTATATTTTTTACCTCGTAGGCAGTATTGCCCAGGGGTTTGGGTAAGGCAACTTCTATCAAACTCTGGTACCGTGGATAATCACCCGCGGCTACTTCAATTTGCTGTGCCTTAATGGAAATCGTCTCCAGCAGCACACATCCTATGCTGCCAATTACCTGGTATGGCCACTGTTTCATGCACCTGATTTTATCTAAAAGTTTTCTTTTCCAACAGGCAGTTTTCAAAACTTTACAGGTTCAGTTTATTGCGCTCTTTCACAGCAAAATCTACCGCTCTGGCCGTAATGGCCATATAGGTAAGCGAAGGGTTCTGCGTACTGGTGGAAGTCATGCAGGCGCCGTCTGTCACAAACACATTTTTACAGGCATGCAGTCGGTTCCACTGATCCAGTAGCGAAGTTTTGGGGTCTTTTCCCATTCTCACGCCACCCATTTCGTGGATGTCGAGCCCGGGTGCCTGTTTGGAATCTGTGGTTTTAATATCGGTAAAACCTGCTTGGGTAAACATGTCGCTCAGCTGCTCATGAAAATCGGCTACCATTTTATCATCATTATCATCATAATCGATGCTGACTTTTAGCAAAGGCATGCCCCATTCATCTTTCTGGTCAGGGTCCAGGCTTACCCTGCTGGTTTCTTTGGGTATGGTTTCTCCCATCATGTGCGAACCTACCCGCCAGGCTCCCCATTCAGGATTGAGCAGATTGTCTTTCAGCGACTGACCGATGCCTTCATCGTCTCTCTCTACCACCCGGCCGGCGCTGAAACCTGCGGCATAACCTCGCAGGAAGTCAGTTTCCTGTTTATACAAATTTCTGAAGCGTGGGATGTAACCACCGGTAGGCCGGCGTCCCACCGTTGTAGTTTCAGGAAAACCATCGTAAACAGCCGATATTCTGGCCCGGTAATTATGGAAAGCAGCGTATTTTCCCATTAAGCCATGGTCATTACCCAACCCTTGCGGAAAACGGTTAGAAGTGGAGTTCATCAGAATCAGGTTGGTATTCAGGGCGCTGGCATTCACAAAAATAATGGGCGCATAAAATTCGATCATTTCTTTACTTTCGGCATCTATAACCTTTACTCCCGTAGCTTTTTCCTTGCCTTCATCATATACAATGGAATGTACTACCGACTGTGGCCTGAGGGTAAGGTTGCCGGTTTTGGCAGCCCAGGGCAGGGTAGACGAATTGCTGCTGAAGTACCCACCAAAAGGGCAGCCCCGCTGGCACAAAGCCCGGTTCATACATTGCCCCCGTCCCTGTTCCAGATGAACAGGTTGCGGCTGGGTAAGATGCGCGCACCGGGCAATAATCAGGTTGCGGCCTTTGTACTGGCTCTCCACCTTTTGCTTGAAATACTTCTCCACACAGTTCAGCTCCATAGGGGGTAAAAATTCTCCATCGGGCAGATTATCCAGGCCATCTTTATTGCCGGATATCCCTGCAAATTTCTCCACATAACTGTACCACGGTGCCAGGTCCTGGTACCGGAAGGGCCAGACTACCGCAAAGCCCTCCCGCGCGGGACCATCAACGACGAAATCGCTCCACCGCTGGGTATGGC
>JBGTIS010000177.1:0-3093 GCA_041745535.1 Cyclobacteriaceae bacterium
GATTCATGACAGTAGTAGGGCCAGTCACAATGGGCGGAATAAGTTAGAATTAGGGTATTTAGAGCAAGTAGATAGCAACGGATTTGTGATGCGCAATGGTTTATCGCTCAATCATCGCTATGAGCCATTAGGTTTATCACATCAACAAATCATTGTACGTGATCGCCAAGACTATGGCAAACGTCACCGTTTAAAAGAGCGGGTTTTTGAAGAGAAAGAATCCTACAAATGGATTGCCTCCTCGCGGAGTGGGCAAGCCTTGCAACAGGCAGGTCAGCGCAAACTGATCCATATCATGGACCATGGACCGGGAAGCTGATATGGCCGCGCTCTTTAACGCGGCTATGACTGCCCAGCAAAGTATTGTGGTCCGTGCCCGTCATAATCGCGGTTTCTTAACTCAACAGCAAAGGCATTTAAAAAGCGATAAGGGGAAAGCTTTGACACGGCTCTGGGATGATCTACGGGCCAATGAAACCTCAGTTATTGTGGAGCGCCAACTACGGGATGATAAGGGCAATGGCTATCAAGCTCCTTGTCATCTTAGTTACCGTTTTCTTGTTCGGCTACTAGAGCCTGTGATAAAGATTTGGCAAAAAGTTGCTTTAGTTGAGAGCCTTGATTAGTACTAAATATTGATTCGTCAAATTTAATTTCATCAGAATCAAACTGCTCTTCTTTACATGAAAATAGTATCACAGGGAAGAGTACAATAAGTAATTTTGCTTCATTTAGTTTTTATTGGATAATTAATAAAATACTTTTCCTATTTTTTAAAGCGGCCACTCAATGAAATAGTTATTGTACAATTAGAAGAATATTTAGTAATAAAAAATTATTTTTAGCAAATTTTGATATAAAATAAGCTTATTATAATTTTGAAATTAGAAAAAGTTTATTTGAGTTCATTCTCATAAATTATGTATCTTACACTATACAGTCATATTTATTGTCATACTGCACAATAGAGAAACAGCCACTAGTATACCCTCCTCTACAATGGATGAAATTGAGGATTTGATACTATACTAAAACAGTACTGTTGCTTTATTTTATCCCAATTCATTAACCATTTCAGACTCCTTTCGGATGAAAATATTTTTGAAAAATTTAATGATTTTCGAATGTGTACTGGTTTTAGCTTGTGCTCCGTCAACCGATCAGGAATACATCACTAAAGAAAATGATAGCAACCTACCCTTACTCACCGAAGTGCCTGATTCGGTGGCTTATATTACCGGGCAGGTTATCTATGTACCAGTTTATTCCGATATCTATCATTTTGATGAAAAAGCCAAACTAAACCTATCTGCTACCCTGAGTATTCGAAACACCGATTTAGCGCATACCATGTATGTAAGTACCATTGATTATTACGATACGAAAGGCGAACTGATCCGAAGGTACATTGAAGCGCCCATCAGCCTGGGACCCTTGGAAACGAAAAACTATGTGGTGGAATTTAGAGAAAGTAGGGGCGGTAGCGGCGCTAATTTTATTGTAGCCTGGGGTTCCGACCGGCAGATGAGCGATCCCATTGTAGAAGCGGTGATGATCAGTACGGCATCCGGGCTGGGTATTTCTTTTCTTACCGAAGGAAAAGTGATTCAGACATTAGAAAAACCTGTGGCACCATAAATTCTTCTAATAAGGTTAGTTTTGCTCCAAAAACCTGTTGTTCCTGCCTGTTAATAAAAAAAACACTGAAGTAGGAAAACAATTATTTCTGTTTGATATTTAATACTCTATCAACAACCTCTAAAACAATTTAAACTATGCGATGGCAAGGAAGAAGACAAAGTTCTAATGTGAGCGATCGCCGCTCAGGCTCAGGGCGTAAAGTGGCGGTAGGTGGGGGCTTAGGTACCATTGTACTTATTGTGCTCTCTCTTATTTTCGGCGGAAATCCGCTGGAGTTACTGGAGCAAACCCAATCGGGCGGATCAGCGGATGTACAACAGGAAACCCAGGCCAATGATAAGCCTACTGACCAACTCGGACAATTCGTTTCGGTAGTACTGGCCGATACGGAAGACGTATGGAACAAACTTTTCAGCGAAATGGGAAGGAATTACGAAGAACCTGTACTGGTATTATTCCGGGGCACCGACCAATCGGCCTGCGGGTATGCCAGTGCGGCAACCGGCCCTTTTTACTGTCCGGCCGATGCCAATGTGTATATTGATCTGGGCTTTTACGATGATCTGAAAAACCGTTTCAATGCCCCTGGCGATTTTGCCATGGCCTATGTAATTGCCCATGAAGTGGGTCACCACGTACAAAACCTGCTGGGCATTTCCGATCAGGTACAGGCACAGCGACAGAATTTAAGTGAGTCGGAATATAATGAGCTTTCGGTACGGCTGGAATTGCAGGCTGATTTTTTTGCCGGCATTTGGGCACATTACGACCAGAAAATGAACAATGTGCTGGAAGAAGGTGATATTGAGGAAGCCCTGAACGCGGCCAATGCCATTGGCGACGATCGCCTTCAAAAGCAATCGCAGGGATATGTGGTACCCGATTCGTTTACGCATGGTACTTCCGCGCAGCGGATGCGCTGGTTTAAAAAAGGTTTCGATACCGGCGACCTGAATCAGGGAGATACCTTTAATACGGCTAACCTTTGATCTGATCAAATTATTTCCGACAATTGTAAGGTTATAAGGGTTATTTTTGATTCCTTAAAAGTAACCTTAGATTCATTTTGTTCAAAAAAACCGCTTTTACTTTACCATGCACAATAACCCTATCTCTAATCGTAGAAATTTTATTAAAAAAGCCTCATTGGGAGGTGTGTTTTCATTAAGTATTCCCGACCTTGTTTCTTCTGTACTGGCTTCGGAAAAGGCTGGCAAAGTTAGCCTTAATGAAGGGGATGTGGTTCTTTTTCAGGGCGATTCAATTACCGATGCCGGCAGAAATAAAGATACTACCGAATTCAATACCAATGGTGCTTTGGGAAATGGTTACGCATTTATGGCCGGTTCAGAATTGCTGTATGAACACCCCGGCAAAAATTTAAAAGTATACAACAAAGGCATTAGTGGTAATAAAGTGTACCAACTATCCGATCGCTGGGATGCCGATGCA
>JBGTIS010000178.1:0-59402 GCA_041745535.1 Cyclobacteriaceae bacterium
ACCACAATGACCTTTACCACATAGAGGCTGCTGGAGCTATTGAAAACTTTAGAAAGCGCTAAAATACCTACTAATGGCTTATTTATCAATTCGGATGCCGGCTTTGAGGCGGAAAGTTTCCCTCAGGCCCGCGCTCAAAAAGAGATAATTGCCAATGTCGCTTGCCATAAGCGTAGTGGACCGCCGAGTGGTAGAAATTTAGACAACAATCACATCCTAGACGAAGAACTATACCAGGAAAGATGTGCTATTGAACGAGCCGAGCCACGGGGGCCAGCTTGGAGAATTGAAATTAACCTACGGACAACATTTAAAAACTTTCTGTGTGTAAAATATATTTGAAAGAAGTACTAAGTGGATTTTCTAGAATAGAATAGGCATAGGGTTTAAAAAATCTATGAAAGGTAATACCAAAAAACTTACTCATTGTTGGGATATTAGAACTTTCGCTTTAGCGGATTACAAAGCCTGAATAGTTGGGCAATAAAGTTGATTGACCAAATAATCAGAAAGTTGACTATGCTTTACTTGATAGACTGTAGTTCCGATAGCGAAAGCCCTAGATATATAAGCGCTAAAACTCTATCATAAATAGATCTGTATTATCAGCAGAGCAGGCTTTATTTCGCAGTGGAATAAAAAAATCTAAACGTAGTTATTCAGCATAACAGGCATTACCAACATCAAAATATCCTCATTTTCTTCCTTTTCTTTAGGTACAATAATGCCTGCCCGGTTGGGTGCCGACATTTGCAGAATAACTTCCTCGTCATCTAGGTTAGTCAACATTTCAATAAGAAATCTGGCATTGAACCCTATTTCTATGTCGGCTCCTTCGTGTTCGCAGGAAAGAGTTTCTTTAGCTTCATTTGAAAAGTCCAGATCCTCAGCTGATATCTGTAAGCTATTACCGGTAAGTTTAAGCCTTACCTGATGGGTAGTTTTATTGGCATAGATAGCGATGCGCTTCAGCGAACTTAAAAATTCCAGCCGGTTAATGGTCATATTATTATTATTATCAACCGGAATTACATTTTCATAATCAGGATAGCGCTCATCAATAAGCCGGCAAATCATTCTGATATTGTTGAACTGAAAAAAGGCATTAGAAGCATTAAACTGAATCTTTACAGTGACACTTTCACTTGGTAAAGTATTTTTTAATAAGCTAAGTGCTTTTCGGGGAATAATAATTGAAGATTTTGCCTCACTCGAACCTACATCCAATCTTTTATATCTAATGAGCCGATGACCATCTGTGGCTACAAAGGTACTTCCCTTTCCGTTTAAGTTGAGGTAAACACCTGTCATGGCCGGTCGCAATTCATCTGTGCTAGTGGCAAATATAGTATTAGATACAGCATGGCCCAGCACATCTGAAGTCATTTCAACTGAATATCCATCTTCTACTATAGGAATTTTTGGAAAATCAGTAGCGTTCTCTCCGGCTAACCGGTAATGGCCATTATCTGAACTAATTTCTACATTGTAAGTTGATTCATCAATAGTAAAAGTAACAGGTTGTTCCGGTAAATTTTTGAGTGTATCGAGAAGAATTCGTGCAGGAACCGCAATGCTACCGTTTTCTTTGGCCTCTACATTTAGCTCTGTAATCATAGAGGTTTGCAAGTCGGACGCGGTAATAATTAACTTTCCCTGCTTTATTTCGAATAAAAAGTTTTCCAGAATGGGGACAACCGGATTGGTGGTTATAACACCACTGATAGTGGAAAGTTGCTTTAATAACGCCGAAGAAGAAACAACAAATTTCATATGGTAGTAAAGAAAATTTTCAAAATAACGGGCATGTAATCCTTCAAAAATCCCCCTTTAGGTAGGGTGCCTGCATGCATTGTAAGTGTACTAAAATGTTAAATCAGATAGTAAATATAAAAATTTATCTTTGAATCAAAGTGCATTTACATTATTAATTGTCAAAAATGCTTAATTATTTATAAAAATAACCTGACCTTCATTACAGTTCGGGCGGAAATCTGGTTTTTGGTGTTGGGATTGGGAATAAATAAAAAAGCAACCAAAAAAAAGCCTGCATATAGCAGGCTGACGCATTATTTTTGTGTCGGTTATCCTATGGAAACTCTTTTAAACTGAGCAACAGTCATGCCCTTGTGCACGCTGTTAAGGTACTGACCCACCGTCATGTTTGAGTCTTTGACAAAAGCCTGGTTTAGCAATGTGCTTTCTTTATAGAATTTACCAAGTTTTCCCTGTGCGATTTTATCAATCATTTGCTCAGGTTTTCCTTCAGCTCTTGCCTGCTCTCTACCAATTTCAAGTTCCCGCTCAATAGTAGCCGTATCTACATCGTCTTTATCTACAGCAACCGGATTCATGGCGGCAATTTGCATCGCTACATCTTTTCCCACTTCTTTAGCATCGGCATTAATACCTTTTAAGGCTACCAATACACCTAGTTTTTGGTTGGAATGTATATAAGGAACAACGGCCTCCCCACTTAAACGCTCATAAGCACTAATTTCTATTTTTTCCCCAATTTTACCAATAAGCTCAATTAGTTTCTCTTCTACGGTCAGATTTCCTATTTTCAGTTTTTTAAGATCTTCGACAGTAGCAGGTTTTTGAGAAAATGCTACCTGTAGGATATCCTGACCTAATTGCTGAAACTCATCGTTTTTACCAACAAAATCTGTTTCACAGGTTAAGGAAATCATGATAGCTTCTGTGCCATCATCAGAAGTTTGAATAAATATCGCTCCTTCGCTGGTTTCTCGGTCAGACCGGGACGCGGAAACTTTTTGTCCTTTTTTTCTGAGGATATCAATAGCTTTCTCAATATCGCCATCGGCTTCAGTAAGTGCTTTTTTGCAGTCCATCATGCCTGCTCCTGTAATTTGCCGTAGCTTATTCACTTCTTGTGCTGTAATAGCCATATCTTTATATAGGTTTTATTTTACGATTAAATTGATTCTAGAATTAATAAAAATTGAACACCGCTTTTCGTTCAGTGTTCAACCAGTATTATTTTAATATGTGATTATTTTTTAATCCTCCTTAGAAGTTTCTTTTTCTTCTACCGCGACTTCATCTTCACCCTGCAGATCCACCTGCTTTTTCTTATCTTCCTCTTCTTTCATTTTTGCTTCTTCTTTCTCCTGCTTACGCTCCATGATACCTTCTTCCACTGCGCGGCCAATGCGTTGTACAATTAATGAAATAGATTTAAAGGCATCGTCGTTAGCAGGAATAGCAAAATCAACCTGATTCGGATCTGAGTTGGTATCAACAATAGCGATTACCGGAATGTTCAGTTTGTGTGCTTCTTTAACGGCAATATGTTCTCTTTTAATATCTACAATAAACAATGCTGCCGGCAAACGAGTCAAGTCAGCAATTCCGCTCAGGACGTTTTCCAGTTTTTCTTTCTCACGACCCAACATTAATCGCTCCCGCTTCGCCATATTGGTATAGGCATCTTCTTTCATCATCTTGTCAATAGACGATAATTTTCTGAGCGACTTACGGATAGTGGCAAAATTAGTGAGCATACCCCCCAACCAACGATTGGTTACATAAGGCATTCTAAGCCGTTTTGCTTCTTCCGACACTACTTCTTGTGCCTGCTTTTTGGTAGCCACAAACATAATTTTTCGGCCCGACTTTACGATATTCTTAACTATTTTAGAAGCATCTTCCAGACAGGCCAATGTCTTATTTAGGTCGATTATATGAATACCGTTACGCTCCATAAAAATATACGGAGCCATTTTTGGATCCCATTTTCTGGTAAGGTGACCGAAGTGAACACCAGCATCCAATAAGTCTTTGTAAGTTAAATTATCCATTAGATTAATTTTCAGATTTTTTTATTTCTCAGTTATAAATTCAGGACAAACAGGGGCGGATAAACAAGGTAAAAATATTCTTTAACCATTTCCGTTCAGGAATTCCGCTTCAAAAATGCCTATCGTTTACTAAACTGGAATGATCTTCTGGCTTTTCTTTTGCCGTATTTTTTCCTTTCAACCATACGAGGGTCTCGCATTAAAAAGCCTTCTTTCTTTAATGGCGGACGAAACTCTGAGTTAATTTCGCATAAAGCTCTGGCAATAGCCATTCTGATAGCTTCTGCCTGCCCTTTCAGGCCACCACCACCTACGTTAATCATTACATCGTAGTTGCCTGCCACATTCACTAAAGTGAGGGGCTGCATTACTACAGTCTGCAAAGTTTCTGTAGGAAAATATTCCTTTACGTCTTTATCGTTAATTGAAATAGTGCCTTTTCCCGATTGCACATAAATTCTGGCAACAGAGGTTTTTCTTCTTCCTATTGTGTTAATTACTTCCATGTAATTTTTATTTTAATACCATTTTTTCGGGATTCTGTGCTTCGTGCGGATGGACACCTTCCTCATATATAAAAAGATTTTTGATTAGCTTTCTGCCCAAACGGTTTTTAGGGAGCATACCCTTCACAGCCATTTCCACCACACGGGTAGAAGATTTTTGCATCTCCTGACGAGGTGTAGAAAATCGCTGACCACCCGGATAACCTGTATGTCGTACATACTGTTTCTTATCCATCTTTTTTCCGGTAAATCTGAGGTTGTTGGCATTCACAATAATCACCTTGTCTCCGCAATCCACATGGGGCGTAAAACTTGGTTTATGCTTACCTCTGATAACTTTGGCTACTTCGCTGCAAACACGTCCTAATGGAGCATCTCCCGCATCTACTACGTACCACTTTTTCTCTACTGTCGCTTTGTTTGCTGACAGCGTTTTATAACTTAAAGTATTCACTTTTTTAAGTCTTTTTTTGCTATTAAAATTCGTCCTCTTTTTAAAAAGGTTACAAAGGTAGGTTGTAATTATTTGAAATGCAACCACCGATCCGGATGTTTATAAAGGATTTATCGATATTTTTCCAACTGCTTCAGTAATACATCAAAATCTTTAGGATAAGGCGCGATTACTTTCAGTTTTTCACCATTGAGAAGACTAAATTCAATGCTATGCGCATGTAAAGATACCCTTTGCATCAAGGGTCGTTCTTCAGTAAACTTTTTTAAATGATAATTTTTTTTGATCTTGGAAAGAAAAAATGGTTCACCACCATATTGGGTATCACCTGCAATAGGAGCTTGCTGATGTGCCAAATGTGCGCGAATCTGATGAAATCTACCCGTTACAGGGCTACAGTCCAGTAAAGTGTGCATTTTGAAAGCTGCTAATGTGGTAATAATGGTGGTTGCTAGCTTACCTTTTTGAAAATCTACTCTTGCCTGCCCATTACCCAAAATAACGATTGGAAAATCTAATACTAATTCATTAAACGCATGCAAACCATCAGCTACAGCATGATAATTTTTTTTTACTTTTCTTTTCTCAAACTGAATAGACATGGCCTGGTAAGCTTCCGGATTTTTTGCGATAACCAGCACCCCAGAAGTTTCTTTATCAAGCCGGTGACATACCTGGGCGGTAGCACAATACTTTTTGGCCATGCTCAACACATTCTCATCACTGCTACGATCTTCAAGTGTAGAGAGGTAAGGCGGTTTATTAATAATAATGTAATCTTGGGTTTCATGTATAATTAGGTCTTCAAACCTGATTTTCTTCATAGAGGGAGCATGTTAAGTGTGGGATAAGTTCGATAAATTTATCCTAGTCGAACTTACATTTTAACGGGAAAGTTTCTTAATCAGGGTAAAATAAATTTCAGGCTTACTCTTCTGTTGAGTTCACGTCCTTCTTTGTTATCGTCGTTGGTGGCCATTGGGTCTTCCTCACCATGGGTTCGAATTACAATCTTATCCGGACGTATTTTTCCTTTTTCTGTAAGAAATTTAGATATCTGTTTTGCCCTGAGATCTGATATTTGCCGATTAATCTGCTTATTTCCTATTGCATCGGCATGGCCTTCAATCTGTAAAATCAATCCATCCTCCTCAGAAAGAATCTGATTAATTTTATTAAGCCGGGGCAGAAATTCTTTATTGATTTCAGTGCTGTTGAAGGTGAAATAAATATTTTTAGTTAATTGGCATTCTATTCTGTTATCGTTATTCACAATAATGGCATCATCGAAGGCAGTCATTAGTTTTTCTGATAAACCTGACTTTATGGCCAAACGATTGGTATCCTCTTTTATTTGTGTGGGTTTTGCGGTAGATACTTTCGCTTTATTTTTAACAATAGCCGGATTTATCGCTACTGCCTCATTATTCATACTCGAGGTAAGTGGTATGCTTTTTTCGCTTTCTGAATTCTCTGAGCCTTGGTTTGCTATAAAATTACTGTTCATTTCCAGGGTTTGCTTTCCTGTACCTATGGGTGCCTCACCTGGGTTCGCTTCCAATTCACCTTCCCCGGTTATTCTGTTATCAGTTTGGGCATTCGGAACCCGCATGGAATTTTCTTCATTATTTAGCGAACGAAGAGCTAAAGGCTGTAAACTTTCATCAATAGGACGAAATTTTTCTGGTAAACTGGCTTTAAAAATATTTCTGTTCAGAGCCCTTTTTCTGTACGATTCAAAAAATATTTCTTCAAAATCATAAGTAATAGAAAAGTATGATTCTTCATTGCGGCTATTAATGGGTGCTCCTAAATTTTCCGGAACAGTCCAGTTTGTCCATGAGTCATCTAATCGCTTGGCGTAAAAAATATCTCCGCCACCTAATGTAGCATGACCTTCCGATACAAAAAATAAACTTTTACCATCTGATCCCAGAAATGGCGCATATTCGTCTTTACCTGTATTGATAATTTTACCCAGATTGAGTGGTTCACCAAAATTGCCATTTTCATTGGGAATGCTCACATATAAATCCTGACCCCCCTGAGGTTCTTTTTCGTCTTTTTTCTGGATGGCTAATAACAGTACATTGTCAGTATACGAATAATAAAAATCGGCAAACATACCTTTATTACTATAATTATAAATAGTTACTAACTCCGGTTCTGCCCATTTATCTTCCTGAAGAGAGGACCGGACTAATACTTTGGTAGTCTGTATGCCTAGTTTTTCGTAACTGTTAATAAAAATCCCCTCTTTGCCATCTGGGCTAATGCTTATTAGCGCATTTGCTTTTTTGTTATTAATTGGCTCTTTTAAATTTTTTGCCGTACTCCATTCACCATTTTCTAGCAATAGCGAATACCATATATCTTGTTTATCCTTTTCGCCATTTACATTTTCAGGATGATACCGCCGACAGAAATATAAAGTTGACCCATCGTGAGAGATCATAGGACGAGCCTCTATATAAGGTGAGTTAATAGTTTTAGACAACGGATATTTTTCAGTATTCTCCGCTGAGGTTGGTTGTGAAAAAGCACAGGTACTATAAAAGTTAATCGCGCATGCGATTAAAATCAGCTCCTTTTTCATCGTAAAAAATTAATTTGTTCTACAAAGAACCTTTTTCTGTAAACAGATTAAAAACAAATTTTTAAAAGAATGAGCGTAAAAGCTAATCTTTTTTTTCGCAAGTTACTGATTTATAACTTCTTATAAATAAAAAAGATGTCAAAATACCACAAAATAGCACATTTGTAATTTAGTATGTCAAAATATTAATATACTCCTAAGTATAATGGTTATATAGCATATATTAATTAATTATGTTTTTATATGATTTTTAAACTATTTTACTAGGAATATTATGCATTTCAAGTTAAAATTTTTGTATTTTTTGACAGCTATTTTTCTTTTTTTTGGGATAGATAATTCACAAGCGCAAAGTAAGAAGCAACGAAATTATCGTAAAAAAAACCGAATAATTAGTACTTTTACTACGAAAAAGCTGCCATTTCCTAAAGGTTACAGGTATACAGCACTTGAAATAGGGCCCAGTGCTTTCAACTATTTCGGTGACCTGGCTCCTAATAGTAGCCTCAATAGTACTGATTTGTCATTTACCAAGCCGGGCTTTACTGTTTCAATCCGGCAAAAACTGAATGCCCGAGTGTTTATAAGAACAGATTTTGCCTGGGGCAGATTAGAAGGAGATGATTTTGTCTCCGCTGATCCTACTGATAAAAATGCTATTTACAGATATACCCGTAATTTACAATTCCGTAACAACATCAAAGAATTAAACTTGGTGGGTATTGTGGAGCTTTTTGAAAACCGCTCATGGTACCTTAAAAGATCTGTTATTAATCCTTATGCATTTGGTGGTGTTGGCGTATTTTATCATGATCCTAAGGCAAAAGTTCCTGATACCGATGCAAGGGGGAATTCTTTACCTGAGGCCGGACAGTGGGTTTCGCTACAGCCGTTGGGTACCGAAGGCCAGTATTCAGCGGAAGTTGGTATTCAGCCTTATAAAAACATACAGGTTTCTATCCCATTTGGACTTGGCGTATATATGAAATTCAATAATCGGGTGGACCTGGGATTTGATATTGGTTATCGCTATTTATTTTTCGACTATATTGATGACGTGAGTCAGAATTATGTCGACAAAGGCTTGCTAACTGACCCACTCGCCAAAGTTTTATCAGATCGTTCTATGGAAACTACGGCAGTAATGTCCGGTACTGCCAGAAATATGGAAGCCATACAGGGAGTTACCACGCCTTATTCATATACGGGAGTAGACGGGCAGGCATACACCACCTTTTCGGGTTATGGACATGGATACCAAAACGATACCTACAACATCAGAGGTAATGCTGACAATAATGATATTTATTTAGTTACTACGATCAGGCTATCGTACATTTTAGGTGGTAAAATGAATAACAGAAGAAAAGAGAGCCGAGGCATTTTCGATTTCAGATAGAAAGCGGCACCTTTAAGGTTTAGCTTTTATACATCTTTTTCATTAGCGAAGGGTACAATTCCATCCGCTACCGAAGTTTTACCTTGTGGTAATTTGAAGCTAAAGGAAGACCCTTCGCCCACTTTGCTGGTTACTTCCACTTTAGTATTGTGTGCTTCAAGAATATGTTTTACAATGGCTAACCCAAGACCTGTACCACCTTTGTCTTTAGACCGGCTTTTTTCAACACGGTAAAATCTTTCAAAAATACGGTTGATGTCGGAAGCCGGAATACCTCTGCCGTGGTCTTCAACCGTTACCGTTGCATCCGACTCATTAGGCCATGCAGAGATATAAACGCCTCCACCTTTTTTTGTATACTTAATAGCATTGCTTACTAAATTAGTAAGCACCTGATAAATTCTGTGTACATCGGCATACACATGAATTTCAGTAACATTTTCAGGTATATTGACTTTTAATTTTATATTTTTTTTTTCTGCTTCATCTTCAAACTGCTCATGCACATCCTCAATAGTTTCGATAATGTTAAAATGTTCATAACGCATTTTAATTTCTCCGGTTTCTAGCTGAGAAAGTGTGAGTAGTTCATGTACCAAGCGATCAAGCCCATCCAGGCTTTTCGCTGCCTTTTTCAAAAACTTATACCTTATTTTTTTATCTTCAACAGCTCCATCAAGCAACGTATGAACGAAACCCTGTGCGGCAAAGATAGGTGTTTTTAATTCGTGAGAAATATTAGCTACAAACTCCCTCCTGAACATTTCCAGATTTTTCAAATCGTTAATTTCCTGCTGTTTGATGGCAGCATAACTAAAAATCTCTTCGTGAATGCGCTTCAGTGGATTCAATGATTTCTTCTCAATTTTGGTTTGCAAAAACGATAAATCCTTTTTTTTTAATTTATCCAGAACAGTATAAATTTTATTAATTTCCTTAAAAATAAGAAACTCCAGGGTAAGACTGCTCAGAAGATAGGTAGAAGAAAAGGATATACCGAAAGCAACTAATAACGCAATTACCGAAACATCTTTTACCAGAGACAGAAACGCGGTAGTAACAATGGCAATAGATGTACTAAGAAGTAATGCAACCGCTTTTGAATTAATCAGCATAACTATAACTAAGTTATGATTATTGATTGTACTCTACAAATTTATTTACGTCAGGTACTTTACCAAGTAATATCAAAATATCTGTATCGTACAGAATTGTATCAGCCCTGGGAACACCGATCACGTGAGCCACTTCTTTTACCTCGCCTTTTTCTTCTTCTTCAAAAATTCTTTTGATAGTAATCAGGTTCAGATTATACCGCTCGCGCAAGCCAATCTCGCTTAGCGTGCGATTAGCCACTTTTTTGGGTGTGTTAATTTCTACTACCTCGTAATTATCGGGTAAAGGAAGATACGACTTGATACTGGGTTGAAGCAACGATTCGGCTACCGTTTTACCTACTGTATCTTCTGGCGACAGAATTTCTTTTACACCCACTTTATTCAGAATCATTCGTTGCCGCGCATTAGCCGCCCGGGCAATGATGCGCTTCACTTTTAATTCGAGCAAAAGTACCGTGGTAAGTAACAAACCTTCAAAATTTTCACCGATAGCTACTACCACAGCATCTACTTCATGAATATTTTGGCCTACCAATGCTTTTTCGTCAGTGGAATCAAAGCAAACGGCATGGGCTACCTCATCTTTTATTAATTCTACCTTTGACAGGTCAACGTCAACTGCTATTACTTCTACCCCACGCGCTGCCAGCGTACGGGCAATGGAAGCACCAAAAAGACCAAGACCTATAATGGCAAATACATTATTCATAATTTGGATCGTAAAAATGAGACAAGTACATCGAGTCCTGATGAGTGTTGATCTATTTCAAAAAATATATTATTGGGAATGATTATATCCGCATCGTATTTATATGGCTTAATGTACTTTTCGTAGGTGGGAGCCACGTGGGCACCATACCGGTACAATACATCATCTACAGGATATCCACGTTCTTCAAGATCGCGTGCGATACGCCGATGAAGTTTAATATGCTCCCTGGCATCAATAAATACTTTTAAATCCAGTTGTTTCGCGATTTCGCTAAAATAGAATACGAAGATACCTTCCGCGATAATAATTGGAGCCGGTTTGAACAAGATGTCAAATGGCTTTTTATCCGGATTATTGAAAGTATATTCCTGTTTACGGATTGTCTCACCCTGTTTTAAACGAAAAATATCTTGTGCGAATGCTTCATGGTCGATAGACTCGGGCTTATCAAAATTTTGCACACCATTGTCATCCACAGGTTGTAATTCCATTTTTTTATAGTAATGGTCCTGCGAAATAAAGCAAATTTCTTCCTGATTAAATGATTGGGCCAAGCCACTCATAAAACGGGTTTTACCCGAACCACTTCCTCCTGTGATGCCTACAATATATGGATGTTTCAAAATGGTAAATATCCAAACCTTAAAAAAAATATTTTACTGAGAAGTATAGGCTGAAAATTATCTTATATTTTTAAGAAAATCAACCAGTTTCCTGGTAGCGATACCACGGTGGCTAATTTTATTTTTTTCTTCCAAAGTCATTTCCGCAAAACTTATATCATATCCCAGAGGCACAAAAACAGGATCGTAGCCAAATCCGCCTGATCCTTTCAGTTCATTTACAATTTTGCCTTTTACGATTCCTTCAAATTGCCTGGTTATTCCTGAAACAATAGCCGTAATCACGGTTTTGAACCGCGCTGTCCGATCGGTTTTGTCCTTTAAATTTTTCAGTAACAAACTGATATTATCCTTACTATTTTTGCCTGGCCCGGCATATCTGGCAGAATAAACTCCCGGTTCACCGTTTAGAGCAAATACTTCCAGGCCGGTATCATCCGCAAAACAGGATATACCATATGTTTCATAAACATAACTGGCTTTTTCCAGGGAATTACCTTCAATAGTGGGTTGATTTTCAGGAATTTCTTCATTGCAACCAATATCATCTAAGCTCAGAATCTTAACAGTATTGCTTAATAAATTCCTTACTTCTCCCAGTTTATGAGCATTATTTGTAGCAAAGCAAATCTCCATTATCAATAACGTATGAATTGAAAGCTTAAAATCAGGCCCAATTAGATCTATAAATATTCCTTAATTTTGACTTTCTGAAATATCGAGCAATTCAACATCAAAAACCAATATTGAATTTGGCTGGATAGCTGCTCCGGCACCCCGGGGACCATAACCAAGCGGTGAAGGAATATAAAGGGTGGCTTTGGCGCCTTTGTTTAGCAGCGCGATGCCTTCGTCCCAACCGGGAATAACCTGTCCCTGTCCTATGGTAAACTGAAAAGGTTCGCCACGATCATAAGAAGTGTCAAACTGATTGCCATCCATTAATTTACCTCGATAGTGTACAGTTACCAAATCGCCGGGTGATGGGCTTTCGCCACTACCCTTTTCTGAGATAACATACCGCAGTCCGGAGTCAGTGGTATCGGCGTCTATGTTGTTTTCTTCCAAATACTGGTCAATAACAGCAGCATCTTTCTGAATCTGTTCCTGTTGCATGCCTATCATTTCTTCTCTTCTCTTTTTATCCAATTCCATTTGATATTCTCTGTAAGCTTCTTCGGTAGTGATGTCCGCTACCCCAATATTAAAAGTAAGCTTGCTATCTTCTTTAATAAAATCGGGCATAGGGCGCTGAAAAGTTTTATCAAAAACATTTTTGGCATCTACTTCAAAAGTTACACTATCGCCTTTTCGCAGCATGGCAAATCCTTCTTCTATCCCCCCCGGGTTATTCATTAATGAATCAAAGTACTGCACGGGCATGGGAGCACCTGTTTGTACAGTGCTGATAATGGTGGAATCGTCGGCCGTTTGGCAGGTCAGATTTAATAACAGAATCTGTCCATTTTCAGGAGTTTCTCCATCGCCTTTTTCTTCGTATTTATACCGTAAGCCTGATTCAGTATTTTCAAATTTACCTCCTGCGTTGTTACAGGAAACTCCGCCCAACGCCATAACCCCAAAAGCCACCGCAGAGGTTAAATTAATTAATTTTTTCATGTTCTATAGTTGTTTCTGAAATGTGATTTTGTTTGTACAATTGTTCTTTGTAGAGAGGAAGCAGGGCAATCAGTTTATTTTCTGTTTCCTTTAAGGACAGATCGGATGAACCGCCGGCGGCATTTTTATGGCCTCCACCGTTGAAATGTTCTGCCGCGAAATCGTTTACGGCGAAATCGCCCACCGACCTGAATGAGAGTTTGATACCTTCTGGCCTATCGAGAATAACTGCTGCCATAATAATTCCTTTTATAGACAGGGCGTAATTTACCAGACCTTCGGTATCACCATTCCGATAGCGGAATCGCCTGAGTTCCTCCCCGGTAATTACAAAATAGGCGGTTTTGTATTCTTCCAGCACAATTAATTTTTCACTTAGCGCATAACCAATAAAGCGAAGTCGATCTACCGTATTGTTATCGTATATCAACTTACTTACTTTGGCCACATCGGCCCCTATACCAATAAGTCGCGCTACAATTTCGTGCACCTGTTTGGTAGTATTAGGATGCCTGAAAGATCCTGTGTCGGTCATTATACCTGCATACAGGCTTTCCGCTATATCCTTATCAATCAAATCCTGGTCGCCCAAATCGCTCACCATTTGGTATACCAGTTCGCAGGTGGCTGCCGCTTTTGTGCTCCAAAGTTCAAAATCAGCAAAATCCTCTTTACCCTGGTGATGGTCGATCAACACTTTGCAAGCTTTGGACTGGCCTACCAACTCTCCCAATTTTTCTATCCGGCTTAAGCAGGAAAAATCCAGGCAAAAAATAATATCTGCCTGATCAATCAGCGCTTCCGATTTTTTCTCGTTGCCCTCGTTAAAGATGATAACCTCATTGTTTCCGTGCATCCAGTGCAAAAACCCAGGATAATCGGTTGGGGTAATTACATGAACTTCATGATGTTTTTTCTTCAGAATTGAAGCTAAACCAAGTGAAGATCCAAGCGCGTCTGCATCAGGTTTGTAATGAGTGGTTATCACCACACGCTTAGGTGAACTTATAAGTTCTTTAAAAGCTTTAATGTTTTGCATTATCAACAACTTACCCTCAAACTGACGGTTTTGTAAAATTCAATCCACAAAAGTGGAAATAAAAACCATAAAATCAAAAGGTAACTTTTATTCAAAATTTATCGTTTCTTTTGTTGTACTCTACCTTTTCCAATTTAATAAAAATTGAAAACTTGTCTGGCTTAACAGCATTATATTAACTATTATCACCAGACCTCAAATGTGATCATCAAATAATGAGTTAGTATTCTACGAAAATTTATTTATCAGGTTATGTTGAAGGATAATTTCTCCTGATAAATTGAAAAAGGAACTTAACCCACCTATCTTTGTTATCATTTAAAAACTTATAACGATAAGCTGTATGGCAACTTCTAACCAAGAAAACACCAAACAAAAAAATATACATATATACCTGGAAGCTAATCCAAATCCTAATTCCTTAAAATTTGTGGTTAACTTCATGCTGGTACCGGAAGGTAGCAGTTATGACTTTCCGGATAAAGCAAGTACAAAAAATGCTCCACTTGCCAATGAGTTGTTTAATTTTGACCATGTGGAAAGAGTTTTCTATATGAGCAATTTTATTACTGTAACCAAAAATGAAGCTGTTGAATGGAGCGAAATCCAGGAACCTATTAAGCAATACATTAAAGCTTATCTGGAAGCTGATAAGCCTTTGTTAACGGCAAAAGCCTTTGTTAACGAACAGGCCGTGGATGAAAATGACAGTGACGCGGTAATAAAAATTAAAGATATTTTAGACGAATATATACGCCCAGCGGTAGAGCAGGATGGTGGTGCTATCCAGTTTCATTCGTACGAAGATGGTATTGTAAAGCTATTGCTTCAGGGGTCTTGCAGTGGTTGCCCTTCTTCTACCATTACCCTAAAAGCTGGTATTGAGAACCTTTTAAAAAGAATGATACCGGAAGTAAAAAGTGTAGAAGCTGAAGGCGTTTGACAAACTTTCTGATTATTCGGGCAGGCAGATGGTTACAAGGTTTTGTAACCATTTCTTGTTTTATCTAAATTAACTAAAAAAGAAAATTGCTTTATCCTAAAGAATCAATAGAAAACAAAATTGGATTCGACAGAATCAGGCAGCAATTGGTTAACGCATGTGCCAGTTCGCTGGGTGTGGCTTTTGTAGAAAAGATGAGTTTTACTGACGACTTTGAGAAAGTTAGTAAGCTCATGCGCCAAACTGAAGAATTCAGACAGATATTATCAGGTGCTGAACCCTTTCCTGCTTCTAATTATATTGATGTAAACCAACATCTGGAAAAAGCCAAAGTAATCGGTACTTTTCTTACTTCCGAAGAGTTTCACGAACTCCAGCTTTCGTTACAAACTATTTTTAACTGCCTGAAATTTTTTCAGAAAACCACGGAAGAAGCCTACCCATATTTAAAAGCCCTTAGCGGTTTTGTTCATCTCGACAAATCAATTTTGACTAAAATAAACCAAATTATTGATGAAAAGGGGCAGATACGTAGCAATGCCAGCAAGGAACTGCAAAATATTCGCCGCACCATTTTAAGCTCACAAAGCCGGGTAAGAAAAGTTTTAGAGCAGGTGATACATGCGGCCAAGTCGAATGGATATGTGGCTGATGATGCCCAGTTTACAGTGCGCGGTGGCCGGATGGTAATTCCGGTAATGGCCGAACATAAAAGGCATATCAAGGGATTTATTCATGATGAATCGGCCACAGGGCAAACGGTTTTTCTGGAACCTGCTGAGGTACTGGAAATTAATAACGAAATCAGGGACCTGGAATATCAGGAACGCCGCGAAATTATTCGTATTTTAAAAGAGCTGACTGCTGCATTAAAACCTTATTTACCCTCGCTTAAAACGGCTTATCATTTTTTAGGCATGATGGATTTTATCAGAGCAAAAGCCAAATGCGCTTTGAAACAGGAAGCTACGCTGCCAGAATTGGTAACGGGCTGCACCATCGACTGGTCTCGGGCCCAACATCCACTGTTGAAAGAATCGCTGGAAGCTCATGGGAAAAAAATTGTTCCGTTAAATATCCAATTGGGTAGTGACCAACGGATTGTGGTAATTTCAGGACCCAATGCTGGTGGAAAATCTGTTTGCCTCAAAACGGTGGCTTTGTTGCAATATATGATGCAAAATGGAATGCTAATTCCTGTTGACAGCCATTCCAAAGCGGGGATTTTTAAACATATTTTTATTGATATTGGCGATGAGCAATCGTTGGAGAACGATTTGAGTACCTACAGTTCTCATCTTACCAACATGAACTATTTCACCAAATTTGCCGATAAGTACACCTTATTCTTAATTGATGAGTTTGGTACAGGTACCGAACCTCAGTTCGGCGGTGCTATTGCTGAGGCTATTTTAGATAATTTGTATCAGAAAAAGGCATACGGAGTAATTACAACACATTATACCAATCTTAAACAGTTTGCCGATCGTCGCCCAGGTATTATTAATGCTGCGATGGCTTTTGATGCAGAACATCTTGAACCTCTTTATCAGTTAAAATTAGGAAAACCTGGTAGTTCGTATGCTTTGGAAATCGCCCGAAAAATAGGTTTGCCCGCTGCCATTATTGAAGAAGCCAAAGAAAAAATAGGCGAAGAAAGGGTAAGCTTCGATCAGATGCTGAATGAACTAGAAGTGGAAAGAAAAAAATATCAAGACCTTTTGCGCGACACCAATGAAAAAAACTCGCGACTAACCCGCCGGGTACAGGAATATGAAGAGCTAAAAGCCTTTGTGGATGAGAAAAAGAATAAGATTATCAATGAGGCCAAAGAAGAAGCCAAAAGATTATTGAATGAAGCAAATCAACGCATAGAGCAAACCATCCGTACCATAAAAGAAACCCAGGCAGATAAACAGCGAACCCAGGAAGCCCGGAAAGCGCTAACCTCATTTCGTGAACAAACTACCGTAAAAAAATCTCCCGTCGTAGCCAGGTTCAAAACCAAGTCTTCTGTTGCGGATAAAAGTATTGGTAAGGGCGATGTAGTACAGATTAAAGACAACGGCGCTATGGGTGAAGTGCTCGGAATCAAACGAAATACCGCGGAAATACTAATTGGTTCGTTAAAGTCAAGCGTAAAGCTGAACCGGTTGGAAAAAATATCCAAAGAAGCTTACAGGAAATCGTTGGGAAAGGTAACCAAGGAAAGCAATAGGGGTGGTATTAATTTAAATGAAAAAATGGCCAGTTTTAGCACCAACCTTGATTTGCGGGGGAAAAGAGCAGAAGAGGTTTTTAATGACGTAGACAATTTTGTGAGTGATGCCTACATGTTTGGAATGAATGAACTACGCATTATCCATGGCAAAGGCGATGGCATACTCAGGCAGGTAGTCCGCGACCAGTTAAAACGCTTCCCCAATGTGAAAAGTTTTCATGACGAACATATTGAGCAAGGCGGATCCGGTGTTACTGTGGTGGAGTTGAAATAAAAAAAGCAACTACACCCAGTAGAGTAGTTGCTTTTTCGTTTTCTATTCATTCTGCTTATTGCTGCTTGTCAAGGTTAAAAGTATAATTGCCATCAATACCAGCATATCTTCCGGCATCGCCGCCAGCGGTATTAATAGTAAATGTCATTACTAAGCTTTTACCATCAGCGGAAACTTTGGCGTTTACATCAACCTGATCGGGATTACGGGTTATATTGGCTCCATTGCCCGACATGGCGTCATCACTTTCTTCTACGTCAAAAGTACCTGATGGAGGAAATACGGTAACATTACCGTTTGTATTAGAGTTGGTGGTATAAGTTACAGCATTTGCATTAACTGAAATTGTTATTGAAAAACCTGTAAAATCAGCTGCCGCCGGACCTGTTATATCCTCTGGAGCAGTCTGTACCCAGGTGCCTGCCAGTTCATCGCCAGGAACGTCTGTACCAGGACCAGGTCCGTTATCATCTTTTTTACAACCAAGGGTAAATACCAAACCCAATAATATGGCAACAGCTAGTAATTTGTTTGTAAGTTTCATCTTTTAATTATTTGATTAAGCAATTGTATGCGTTAAAAAACATATAATACACAAACAACGTGTATTTAAACTGCAATTTAATATTTAAAACGTTCTAAATTGATAATATTTTCGCAAAAATCATACTCATAAGTCTGATTTGAGCAAATAATTACTAATCTTTCATGTTTAGCCTTCTCTATTTCTGCTTTATACCAGTCAATTCCTTTTGTATCCAGATTAGAACAGGGTTCGTCCAATAACAATACCGGATTTTGAGAATAAAATCCCAAACCTAATTTAAGGCGCTGTTTCATACCCGATGAAAACTGCTTCACTGGCTTGTTTCGGGCGTTTTCTAAAGATATAGACGAAATTACTTCTGAAATATTATATCCTGAAATAATTTCTTTAAACCGAAAATGAAACCGCAAAAACTCCTGTAAGGTAAATTCTTCTATCAATTCACAATAAGGTGCGGCTATTGAAATATATTTAAAAAAATGCTCTTCAGAAATTAATGTGTTTTCTTTGAAATACTTTACTTCACCAGCAGTAGCGGGAAGTAACCCTGATAAAATAAGCAGTAAGGTAGATTTTCCACTCCCATTAGGCCCTGTGAACGCATAAGTTTTGTCGCTAAAAAAATCATAAGTAAGGTTTCGAAATACCCATTCCCGCTGAAATTTTTTTTCTAACCCGCTGGCCCTTATTTGATATGTTGTACTTAAACCTGTCATTTATCAATTTGATAAAAAAATAGGGCGATTAAGCTTCCGGATGCGCTTTTTAGCAACCTAAAAAAATAATATACTTATTGATGAAATCCACGCATAATACCCCGCTCAGAACTACGGATGAAATGGATAATTTCATCTCTTTCTTTCGATGGAGTCATTTTAATTTCAATTTCCGCAAGGGCCATGGTATTGTTTAGGCCACTCAGATATACAATGCGGTAAATTTCCTGTATTTCGTTAATCTTTTCACTGGTGAACCCTCTGCGCCGTAAGCCAGTAGAATTAATACCACTGTAACCCAGTGGTTCGCGGGCAGCTTTGGTATAAGGCGGTATATCTTTTCTTACCAGCGATCCGCCACCAATATAGGTGTGGGCGCCTATTTTTGAGAATTGTTGTACAGCACAGGCTCCACCAAAAATGGCATAATTATCAATTTGTACATGGCCTGCTAACTGAACAGTGTTACCAAAAATACAGTTATCGCCGATAATGCAATCGTGCCCAATGTGTACATAAGCCATTAAAAGGCAGTTTTGACCAATGGCGGTTGTATTTTTATCAAGAGCTGTGCCCCGATTCAGGGTTACACATTCACGAATGGTGGTATTATCACCTACAGTAACGGTAGTAGCCTCCCCCCTGTATTTAAGATCCTGCGGAGGAGCTGAAATAACTGAACCGGGAAATATTTTACAATTTTTGCCAATTCTGGCCCCTTCCATAATAGTAACGTTGGGACCTATCCATGTACCTTCATCAATTTCCACATCTTTATAGATGGTGCTAAAAGGTTCAATTACGACGTTACGGGCAATTTTTGCTTCTGGATGTATATATGCTAATGGTTGATTCATGCGTTTTTTCGAACAATACTTGCTGACATGGTTGCTTCACAAACAAGAGTATCACCCACAAAAGCCTGTCCATGCATTTTGGCGATGCCTCTCCTGATAGGCGCCAACAGTTCACACTGAATAGTCATGATATCTCCAGGTAAAACCATTTTTTTAAAACGACAGTTTTCTATACCTAAGAAATAAGTCCAATAATTTTCCGGATCAGGCACTGTGCTAAGTACCAGAATACCCCCAGTTTGTACCATAGCCTCTACCTGTAATACACCTGGCATTACCGGATTCCCCGGAAAATGACCCTGGAAAAAAGGTTCGTTTACCGTGATACTCTTTACTCCTGCCACGCAGGTTTCATCTAAGTGATAAATTTTATCTATCATGAGAAAAGGATACCGATGCGGTAACATCTGACTAATCTGATTGATATTTAATACAGGTGGTAACTTAGGGTTATAATGCGGTATGTTACCCGATGAAGAAGATTTTTCTATAGCTTTTTTCAACTTCTTGGCAAAAGCCACATTAGCCGCATGCCCGGGACGAGCGGCCAGTATCTGAGCTTTTAACGGCCGTCCTACCAGTGCCAAATCTCCCATCATGTCCAGCAGTTTATGCCGGGCCGGCTCATTATTATGGCGAAGTTCAATATTATTTAAAATTCCCTCGTCTTTTACTTCAACTTTAGGTTTATTGAAAAGCTTCGCTAAATGCTCAAGTTCATCTTCTTCCACTACCCTGTCTACTACTACAATGGCGTTATTCAGGTCCCCACCTTTTATCAGGTTATTTTTATACAGCATTTCCAGTTCGTGCAGGAAGCAAAAAGTCCGTGACGAAGCTATTTCCTTTGGAAACTGGCTGATATCATTTAATGACGCATGTTGGCTACCCAGCACAGGTGAGTTATAGTCAATCATTACGGTAACCCGGTAATCATCTAAAGGTAAAGCGGCAATTTCTACTTTCCGGGCTGGTTCCCGGTAAAATATGCCTTCAGTTACTTCAAAGAAATTTCTTAAAGCGCTTTGCTCTTCGGTGCCTACTTCCATCAGCGCGTCTACAAACATTTTGGCGCTTCCATCCATAATGGGTGGTTCCGGCCCATCGAGCTGAATTAGCACGTTGTCTATCTCCAGCCCTACCAGAGCAGCCAGTGTATGCTCTACCGTATTAATTCTGGCTCCGCTTTGCTCGATGGTAGTACCCCGGGAAAGATCGACTACGTTGTCAGCATCGGCATCAATAACGGGATGGCCTTCCAGATCGATGCGCTGGAATTTAATACCATGACCGGGTTTGGCGGGCAAAAAAGTCATGTTGGCTTTTACGCCAGTGTGCAGACCTACGCCCGAAACAGTTACTGATTTCTTAATTGTGTGTTGTTTTGTGTTCATTCTAACTATTACTACCCGACAAATTTAGTATTTTTTTTTCCAGTTCATTGATACGTTCATTCAATTTAGGAAGGTTTTTATAATGTGCATAGGTACGCAAATATTGTTTTCTTTCAAAAGCAGGACTACCCAAAACGATTTCACCTTCCTGCTCCATAGATTTTCCAACGCCAGATTGTGCACCTACAATGCATTTATCGGCGATTTTCAAATGGCCCACAATGCCCACCTGACCGGCAATAATGCAGTTTTTTCCAATTGTGGCAGAACCTGATACCCCGGTTTGGGCTGCGATTACGGTATTGTCACCAATTTCAACATTGTGCGCGATCTGGATCAGGTTATCGAGTTTGACACCATTTCCAATTTTGGTAGAACCCATGGTAGCACGGTCGATGGTGGTATTTGCTCCTACATCAACATAATCACCAATTACTACATTTCCTAACTGTGGGATGGTTTTATAGGTGCCATCTTCCTGCGGGGCAAAGCCAAAACCATCGCTACCGATTACTGTGTTAGCATGAATTACACAATGTTTTCCAATAATGCAATTGGCATAAATTTTTACGCCTGCCTGCAAAATAGTGTAATCCGCGATGGTAACGTTATCGCCAATATATACATGGGGATAAATTTTTACATGATCTCCAATTTTTGCGTTTTCGCCTATATAAGAAAAAGCGCCCCGGTATACTTCTTTACCAATACTGGCTGTGGTGCTTTTGTATGCGGGTTCCTCTACGCCATTTTTCCGAAAACTGACGAGTTTGTGGTATTCTTCCAGCAAAGCAGTAAAACTCAGATAAGGATCTTTTACCCGAATCAGAGTGGTTTCTATGGCCTTTTTTGGCTGAAAACTTTTTTCTACAATCACAGCACTGGCTTTGGTAGTATAAAGTGAAGACTCATACTTGGCATTTGAGAGAAATGATATTGAACCAGGTTCAGCTTCCTGTATCTTCCCCAATTGATTAATCTTCAAAGATCCGTCACCTTCAACTATTCCATCAAGAAGTTCGGCTATGTAGTCTACACTAAATTCTAGCATTTAAAGAAGAAATTATGTGTTTAAAATATCTTTAGGTCGCAAATTTATATTTTTGGGCCAGCATAAGTAATATTTTTTCACAATTTTACTCATCGCCTTAATATTTGGCAAATCAGAGGCTTGCGCTATGTCCACGATTTTTCCCCGCTTGGTTAGAATATTGATTTCTTCTCCGGCCGACAGATACGCGGCATTTGTAATACTACCATGTTTAACAAAATAATGAGCATCTGCCAAATCAATGTTTAACACTCTGGCGGTTTCCTCTTTCAAAAGCTTTATAGTTTTTTGAGGTACATTTTCGCTGGTAATAGCGATTTTTAAAAGTTTTCGCTGTAATAATCCATTGCTCAATAAAGAAAGAATTTTATCAGGATGATCTTTCCAAAGCTTTAAGCCGCCCCAAATGTCATAGTCGTCCAGCGAACAATATTTTTCCAATAAGGTATTATCCTCTTTGAAATCATTGAGGGTAAAAGTTTTATTCAGAAAGAACTTCAAAGCCGGATTTACAGGCACCTCTTTATCTTGATCAATTAACTCTTTCAACCGCACAATCAGTGAAATCAGCATTTTCTCGGCACTTACACTGGTTTTGTGCAAATACACCTGCCAGTACATCATCCTTCGCGCATCCAGAAAATTTTCGATACTGTAAATACCTTTCTCTTCTACTACAATTTTATCATCAACTACGTTCAACATTTTAATAATACGATCCGCACCAATCGTACCCTCCGAAACTCCCGTAAAAAAACAATCTCGCTTTAAATAATCAAGCCTATCCACATCTAATTGGCTGGAAACAAGCTGATGTAAAAATTTACGACGGTACTGATTGGTAAAAATCTGATACGCCAATTCCAGTTGCCCATTAAATACCTGATCAAGCCGGCTGATAATCAGTTCTGATAGTGCCTCATGACCCATACCAGGCAGCAGCACATACTCCAGGGCATGAGAAAACGGACCATGACCTACATCGTGCAACAGCACGGCGATCGAAGCTGCTTCACACTCTTCGTCCGAAATTTCAAGTCCTTTTCCTTTTAAACTATTCAGTGCGTTCTGCATCAGGAACAAAGCACCCAGCGCATGATGAAAGCGCGTATGCAAAGCCCCAGGATATACCAGATCTGTTAAACCGAGTTGTTTAATTCTCCGCAACCTTTGAATAAACGGATGTTCAATAATATCATAAATAAGATCGCTGCTAATGGTAATGAACCCATATACAGGATCGTTAATAACTTTTTTCTTATTCAAAGTATTTCTTAAAAAAATTATAACTCGGTTAAATAAAAAAAATTACAGATATGATGTTATAAAAGATTATCGTTAACATTAATTAACCACAAAAATATTCGATTTTTGCTGTTTAAATTTATATATACAGTTCAGGCAATAGTATAAAAATAACTCGGGTTATATTAAATGATAACAAAATATACCTGAAAAACGTGTTAATAACTTCAACTTATTATTAGGAATTATGCAAAGATACAATATTCTATGGGCAGATGATGAAATTGATCTGCTTAAACCTCATGTCCTGTTTCTGGAAAACAAAGGCTATGACATGACTACCGTAAACAGTGGTCCGGATGCTATTGATAAGTGCGAGAACGAACAGTTCGACCTGGTATTTCTGGATGAAAATATGCCTGGTATGACCGGATTGGAAACCCTCGAAAAAATCAAAGCGATGAAGCCTACTTTGCCTGTAATTATGATTACAAAAAGCGAAGAGGAGATGATTATGGAACAGGCTATTGGCGCTAAAATCAGCGATTACCTTATTAAACCGCTCAATCCTAACCAGATTTTGCTCGCTATTAAAAAAATCCTTGATAATAAGCGGTTGGTTACTGAAAAAACCAATCAGGGTTATCAGCAAGATTTCCGTAACATCAGCATGGCCTACAACGACCTGATGACGCACGAAGAGTGGGTTGAATTGTATAAAAAGCTTGTTTTCTGGGAACTGGAAATTGATAATACGGAAGAAAAAAGCATGTCGGAGGTGCTGGATATGCAAAAGGATGAAGCTAATTCTAATTTTTTCAAATTCATTTCAGAGAACTATTCTGACTGGCTTAGCGACCCCGATACTAATAAGCCGCTTCTTTCTCATCAGTTAATGCAGAAAAAGGTATTCCCTCATCTGAACCAAAAAGACCCGGTATTTTTTATTGTAATAGATAATTTGCGGTTCGACCAATGGAAAATTATTGAATCTTCGATACTGGAATATTTTAATCTGGAAGAAGAAGACGCCTATTATTCTATATTGCCTACTACTACGGCCTATGCGAGAAACGCTATTTTCTCTGGCATGCTGCCCCTGGAAATGGCCAAATACCATCCGGACATCTGGATGGGCGAAGATGATGATGAAGGAAAAAATAACAATGAATATGAGTTTTTGAAACGGCAACTTAAAAAAAAGGGGCTTGACATCAAGAGCAGTTATCATAAAATAACGGTTACCCAGTATGGTAAACAGCTGGTAGAAACCTTTAATAATCTGATGTCGAACGACCTGAACGTGATTGTGTATAACTTTGTGGATATGTTATCGCACGCGCGTACTGATGTGGAAATGATTCGTGAACTGGCGCCCGACGAATCGGCCTACCGCTCGTTAACAAAATCATGGTTTTTGCACTCGCCGTTGCTGGATTTATTGAAAAAGATTTCGAAGGAAAATGCCAAGGTTGTAATTACCACCGATCATGGTACCATACGGGCAAAACGGCCTATTAAAATTATTGGCGACCGAAATACCAATACCAACCTGCGTTATAAACAAGGCAAAAATCTGAATTTTAACAGCAGTAAAGTATATGCTGTAAAACGACCTGAAGATTTGTTCTTGCCCAAAGTAAATGTTTCATCCACTTACGCATTTGCCACACAAGACTATTTCTTTGCATATCCTAATAATTTTAACTATTATGTAAATTATTACCGGGATACTTTTCAACACGGAGGTATTTCCCTGGAAGAAATGATTGTTCCTATTATCGTGCTTAATACGAAAAATGGTTGACAATAAAACAACCCAGTTGGTTTGTAAAAGTGAAAAAGAAATTGAGTGGATAGCGAAGCGGATTATTGATTTTGCAGGCCCACAAAAGGTTTGGATATTTTTTGGAGAAATGGGGGCCGGCAAAACTACAATCATAAAAGTAATTTGCTCCATGTTAGGTATTGCCGATTCCGTAAACAGTCCTACTTTTGCACTTGTAAACGAATATCAGAATGATAAAGGGCTTACCATTTATCATTTCGATTTTTTTCGGATCAATAATGAGGCAGAAGCAGTCGACATCGGAATTGATGAATATTTTTATTCGGGCAACTATTGCTTTGTTGAATGGCCTTCGAAAATTATTTCTTTACTTCCCGATAATTATTTAATTGTTGAGTTAGAAGCATTACAGGATCAAAGTAGGGTAATATCCCTGTCGAAACATGAGTGATCAATATAAAGAAAGCTTGGAACAGTTGGCCAAAGAAAGAGCGCTTTACCCTGAGGAAAAGCTTTTAAAAATACCGACTACTAATAAAAATTTACAGTTAGGAATTCCAAAGGAAATTTCCTTACAGGAAAACCGCGTTTCTCTTATACCGGAGGCTATTTCTGTACTGGCGAGCAACGGACATGAAATTATTGTGGAAACAGGTGCCGGTGAAGCAGCCAAATTTCCGGACAACAAATTCAGCGATGGGGGAGCTAAAATTGTTTACTCAGCAAAAGAAGCTTTCGAAGCACAGATTATTCTGAAAGTAGAGCCCCCTACCCTCGAGGAAATCAATTATATGAAACCCGGCTCCACGCTGATTTCCGCTTTACAACTAGGAAACCAAAATTCTGAATATATTGAAGCTTTAAATAAAAAAAAGATTACCGCTATAGCTTTTGAGTTTATAGAAGATAAAGTAGGGGGTATGCCGGTAGTAAGGGCTATGAGCGAAATCGCGGGCAGTACTATTATCCAAATTGCCGCCCAGTACCTCAGCAGTGTAGCCAACGGAAAAGGGATGCTGTTGGGTGGTATTTCCGGAGTTCCTCCTGCCAAGGTTGTGATTTTGGGGGCAGGTACGGTGGCGGAGTTTGCTGCCCGGGCTGCCCTGGGATTGGGTGCCCAGGTTCAGATTTTCGACAATCATATTTACAAACTCAGAAGAATTAAGCATGCGCTGGGACAGCAAATATTTACCTCTACCCTGGATGTGAATTCCATGAGCAAAGCTTTGAAAGAAACTGATGTGGCCATTGGAGCTATCCGGGCTGAAAGAGGTAGAAGCCGTATTGTGGTTACCGAAGAAATGGTATCGCAAATGAAACCCGAATCGGTAATTATTGATGTAAGCATTGACCAGGGTGGGTGTATCGAAACCTCAGAAATTACTACTTTAAAAAGGCCTGTTTTCAGAAAATATGATATTATTCACTATTGCGTACCCAATATTCCTTCTCGGGTTGCCCGTACGGCCAGTACCGCCTTCAGTAATATTTTCACCCCTATTCTCATTCAAATTGCCGATATGGGTGGGGTAGATGCCATGATTTTTTCTAATAAGTGGTTTATGAAGGGAATCTATACTTATAAAGGCAGTTTGACTAATCCGGCTATCGCGCAAAAATTTAACCTGAAATTCAAAGATCTTAATCTGCTGATAGCAGCAAGAATTTAAATTACTGTTTGTGGGTTAAAATAATGAACCCGGAACCTTTACATTACCATCAAATTACACCCTCGTATATCCGAATTATCAAACCGTCCTAATACTTCGAAAGCATTGCTATCGGTATGATATTTCCCTACATCCCGCGTTTCAATAAAAGCACAGGAATCGATATTAGCCAGATCAATTACGTTGATGCCGCCGCTTCTTAACTGATTATTTATTTCATAAGGATCGTTGATATCTCTGATTAGTATTTTCATCCAGGGTGGCGTTTTAAACATTCCATTTTCCTGTGCGTAAGCCTGTGACAACAGTTCCGTCATGCCATATTCTGAATGGATAGTACTGCTATGGAATTGCCGCTTCAGTATGTCGTGCAATTCTTCCCGGATCAGTTCTTTTCGGCGGCCTTTCATACCTCCTGTTTCCATTACCACTACATTATTAAGGTTCAGGTTGTGCTTTTCAGCCAGATCCAGCAAAGCAAAGGAAACACCAATGAGCATTATTTTCTTTTCGGTATTTTTTAGCTTATTAATAGTGGCCGTAAGCGCGTCATAATTATCTAAAAAAAAGCCTGAATGAGGCGAACCGCACCTGTTAATAAAATGTCGCACCATATACACCAGCGACGCGTTTTTACGTTCCAGGTATGAAGGAAGAAGCGCCAGAATATGAAAGTTGCCTAAACTGCCATAAAAACTTTCAAAAGTGTGAGTGGCTATTTGCTCATAAAATGTAAGATCATATACATAATGTCGGCTTCTGATGGTGTCGCTGGTGCCGCTGCTTTCAAAAATTATTTTTTCAGGAGCCGCGACCTCTTCCCCAGGATGATGCGTTATAACTTGATGCTGCTTAAAAAACTGGATAGGAAGAAAAGGAATTTGCTTTAATTGTTTTACTTTGTTGGGATTAATGTTTCGGTAATTGATATAATTGTTATACACCGGATTGTGCAGAGCCTGGTAACGAAACAATTTCAGGGCGAAAGCCTCGAATGAGGAAGAGTTGATTGAAAAAATATCTTTTTTTAAATTGTATGCCTGATTCATGTATACCAGCCTATTATATTTATCGTTAAAGAATAGGAGAATTTATATTCGCGTTGCGAAAAAGTGAAAAAACTATATGAAAGTCTATCAATGGCCTGTTAAACTTATTTTTCTGTTCCCGTTTTTCCTGGCATGTTGTTACCAGACTCCGGAATTTTCAACGGTTCCTTCTATATCTTACGAAAGTATAAATTTTAAAGAAGGAGAAGGCTTTTTCGATACCCTTATTTTACGTGTAAAATTTCAGGATGGGGATGGTGATTTAGGACTCGCCGGTGATGAAACCTTTCCTCCTTATGAACCTTTCCTGATTGTAACCAAACCCGGCGGGGGGTTTTACCAGCCTGGCGAACTTGATTCATTGGTATACAATTGTTATGATTATCGTAACGGTATCATCATTGGTAGCGACACACTTACTACTGATACCGTATATGCACCCATCAACATAAGGCATTATAATATTTATGCTGATCTTTATACCAAACAGCAAGGATCGTTCAATTTGTTCAATTTCAGAAAGGAGCTTTGCGTTCAACCTATTGGCTGGGGACGCTTTCCACGTCTGAAAGAAAATTTTAGTACCGATGGTCCTTTAGAAGGAGTTATTGAATTTAAAATAAAATCTAATACCTGGCTCACCAAATTTAGTAACGATACGCTAATGCTGAAAGTACAGATTCGCGACCGTGCCTTGCATCTTAGCAATGAAATAGAAACTCCGGAATTTACCCTATTAGGATTAATTGAGGCCAACGAATAGACGGTTGAACTATGCTATGGGGGCCCGTTTCTCATCCATTTCTCTTTTATTTCATAAAAGTAAGACAATATCTGCTGCCGGTTAAGGTGATAATTATAGGTTTCTGAATTTGGGTTAGTGGCTCTAACCTGTATAACGGCATTGGCCTCTTTTACTTTTTCCAGCGCTTCCAGCGCCTGTAGCAAACTGGTATTTTCCGGTAGCGTAAGCTGTTTTCCAGAAACCTCAATTTCTTTCTCATTACCAGTGTGCTGGTCGGATGTCGCTACCTTCAGAATATCTTTCAGCGTAACTACCTGCAACTCCAGTTGAAAGCGATGCCCATCGAAAAAGCGGCTTACAAATTCATTTTTCGGTGTAAACACCAGTTCTTTGGCGGTACCGATTTGCTGTATTTCCCCCCGGTCCATCAAACAGATTTTATCTCCCAGCGTAACTGCTTCAAAAACGTCGTGCGTTACCAACACGATCGTTTTGTTTTGTAAAGTTTCCAGTTTTTTGAACTCTTCTTGTATTTGATGCCGGGTAATAGGGTCCAGCGCACCAAAAGGTTCGTCCAGCAAAACCACAGGTGGATCGGCGGCAATGGCTCTGGCAATACCAACTCTTTGCTGTTGTCCGCCACTTAATTCATGCGGATACCGATTACTAATGTCAGTTGGCAAACTTAACAGGTTTAGTAACTCTTCATTCCTTTGCTGAATTTTATGCTTCTCCCATTTCAGAAGCTGAGGTACCAGACCTATGTTTTGTTGCACCGTATAATGTGGAAATAAACCAATACTCTGAATTACGTAACCAATTTGCCGGCGCAATTCCACCGGTTTTTCCTCCATAATATTTTTCCCATTTACCTTAATGATTCCACAACTTGGCTGAACAAGGCGGTTAATCATTTTAAGTGTTGTGGTTTTACCACATCCACTTGTACCCAGCAACACCAGCTTTTCTCCTCTTTTCAGAAAAAAAGATATATTTTTCACTACCTCCTTACTTCCAAAATTTTTGGAAACCTCGATTAATTCAATCATTAAAAATATATCTGTTTCAATTTTTACTTAACTATTATGGGTTAGAACTGTTGTATTTAAAATCTGATAGATATTATTTAAGTACAATAAATATATCACTTTTAATAAGTTAATCTTGCAATAATTCTATTTGATATACTGTTACCAGTTCGTTCCTTAGAATTGAAAATAAGTTTCCACCTAAAAATTTACCCGCCGCTATCTGCTGTTTTTTTTGGATAAGCTTGTTGATTTATAACCTAAGTGGGTATTGTACACTTTATCAGTATCAATTGAATAATTTTTTTTAAAAATTGCACTTTGTAAATATCATAGACAACAAAAGCATATACATTGCTTAAAAAACTAAAGTTAATATACATGCGTGCATCCAAATTTTTATCCCGGCTTCTCTGTTTGATACCAGTTGGCGGAATTATTTTATCAGGTTGTTTGCCTGACGAATCATTATCAGAAATTGATACGCTGATGCCTTCTCCTCAGTTGGCGCTCCCTTTAATGAAGTCAACCGTTAATTTGTCAAAAATTATTCAGGTAGAGGAAGGCGGACTTCTTAATGAAAATGACGATCATTCTTATAGCATCTTTTATGAAACTCGATTCTCTTCATTACCACTCAGCGATTACTTCGACGGAATACCTGACCAAAACTATGGCAAAAGTTTTTCGGCAGGTATTAGCGCTCCCTACTATTCTATATCGTCGCCTCCTATTACCTATTACGACAAAATTGCCCTTGAACTCTCAGGGCAGCAATTTAAAGAAATAGGTTGTAAAGGTGGTAATCTTCAAATATTAATGTCATCAGATTACCACCATGAAGTAAAAGTAAAACTTACTTTTCCGGAAATAATCCGTCCTTCCGGAGAATCTTTGGGATTAAATTTTATTCTTCAGGGTTCCGGATTTGGTTTTGAAAATCAAAATATCGATTTATCAGGATTTACGTTAAGCCCTGATCAGAATGAACTGGCTTATGAAATTGAAATAACGATTAATGGTTCAGGCAGCGCCATTGGCGCCGACGAAGAAGTACGATTTGAATTTGCTCTGAATAATGTTGATTTCTCATACATTGAAGGTAAGTTCAAAGAGTTTCAAATACCTGTTGAACCCGGTCTTGTTGAAATACCATTTCTGAATAACGCGGTTGCTGGCAATATTTCGCTAAACCCTACCTTGCGACTTCACTTTACCAATACTTTTGGCATTCCGTCAATGGCCGATTTTAGCAATATTCTAGTAGAAAATAACGCTGGAACCCGGGCACTTGAGGACAAAGGGAATGGACGTTTCTTTCATGAAAACAATGAATTTCCTTATCCCGAAAGTCGTATGTCGCCACCGATTACTTTTGATTATTTGATTAACGATGAGAATTCAAATATTGAGGAGGTTTTCTCCCAACTTCCTAAAAAAATGCATTATCTATTAAATTTCGCGGCAGGTGGCGATTCCGGTCTAACGAACTTTATTACTGATAACAGCAGCATACAGATAGATGTAGAAGCAGAAATTCCGCTTGCAGGCAATTTCAATATCACACTCACCGATACCCTTGCCATAGATTTAAGTGATCTGGAAGATGTTGAATACCTGAAATTGGTATTGCAGTCTGAGAATGATTTTCCATTGGACGTAAGCCTTCAGGTTTATTTTATGGATGACTTCGGAAAATTAATTACCGACCACCAGGGTGAAGTAGTTAAGCTTTTTGAAAGCGAAGAAAAATTACTACATGCTGCCACCATCATTAACGAAAATACAGGCGAAACCCGACCTGTAGTTGCTGAACCCATTTCCGCCATTATCGATGGCGATAAATTTGATCTGATCCGGAACGCTAGTAATTTTTTAATTACTACCAAGCTGAAAAGCAAAAGCGAAGATGCTAATAAAATTAACCTTTACTCATTTTACAACATTCAACTGGCTTTGGCAATGCAGGTTAAGGCTACGCTAAACAATTAAAAATAATCCAAATGAAATATCTGTACATTATCATATTTTGTATAATTAGTATTGACCCAGTATGGGCACAGCAGGAGCTAACCCTTCATTTAATGAAAGATGTGTACCAATCTAATTATACCAATCCTGCACTTAGGGGTCGTACCCGGGGAAACATCAGCCTTTTATCTTCTGTTCAGGTAAATGTGAGGAACACCGGATTTACTTACGACCAGCTTATTACCCAATCTATTCGGCAGGAAGGAGACAAAAAAATCCTGAGTTACGAGGATATGTATGCCAATCTTAATTTAAAAGGGAAAGACTATCTGCACTTTGAAACCTCGATTGATGCATTAGTAGTAGCTTTTAAAGTTGGAAAAAACCGTTTCTCACTGAATGCTACCGAACATATTCAGGGCCGCTTTGGCTACGGAAACGGGTTATTTCAATTGCTGGCCGAAGGTAATACGCCTGGTGAAACCATTACGATGGATGGCTACAAACTGAATGGTACCCATTATCGGGAATTCGGTATTGGTTACAACCGCGATTTTCTGGAAAACAAACTGGTGGTAGGAACCCGCATCAAATTGATTCATGGCCTCAGCAACGTTAAAACAGAAAAACTGGATGCCCGGTTTACGACCGGTACCGAAGATGAATTGTATGAAATCACAGCAGCGGCAGATGTAATGATACGGACTTCTGGTACTTCTTTGGGTAATGAAGATTTATTAAACGCCTATTTGTTAAACACAAAAAACGCTGGTTTTGGAATAGATCTGGGTGCGACTTACCAGTTTGACGATAAATTATCTTTTGCGGCCTCGATTATTAATCTTGGGATGATTAACTGGAAAACTGATGTCAGAAGTTACAGTTTCAAGGGAACGTTTGTGTTTAGCGGTATTGAAAACGACAGCTTGTTTTTAGGCTCAGGTTTCAATTTTGAGCCTTCAGAATTAATGGACTCTTTAAAAAACGCCTTTGAGGTGCAGGAAGATTCAATTTCTGCTTACCGCTCGGGTTTACCCGGACAAACCTATCTGACTACCTATTACAAAGTCGGGCAGTATACAACTGCTTCCGCTACCTTGTACGCCGATTTTATAGCAAGCGGCTTCCATCCGGCCATGTCGCTTGGAATACAACAGCAGGTGGGCAGGTGGTTTAATGTAACCGGAACCTACTCTTTACTGGGCAGATCATTCAATAATTTAGGATTAGGTTTCAGCATAAAATCAGGAGGATTTCAGCTATACGCAGCCACCGACAATGTCTTCTCCGTTGTGTTCCCTACCGCCATAAAAACAGCCAATATAAGAACAGGAATTAATATTGTGTTTTAAGTTTTAGTGAATTTTTTTGAAAATACCTTTCCTTTTTAAATAAGGGAAGGTATTTTTTTTGTAACGGGTAAGCATTTGCTTGCGTAAAACCACAAAACTTTTAATTTGACAAAAAGTAGAAAGTATGAGTAATTCATATTTTTTAACTAAAAGTTTCATTATCAATGCCACGCAAAAAGATGCCTTCCATGCATTTATTGATAAACTGGCAGCGTGGTGGCCAAAAGAATACACCTGGTCAAATAATGTTTTGGAAACCATTGCCATTGAACCTAAGGAAGGCGGCCGTTGTTTTGAGCGGGGGCCTTATGGTTTTGAATGTGACTGGGGCCGCGTATTAACCTATAAACCTGATAGCACGCTCATTTTTACCTGGCAAATCGGTCCTGACCGTGTGCCGGAACCCAATCCTGAAAAATCAAGCGAAGTGGAAGTTTCCTTTCTGGAAAATAATTCTGCTAAAACTGAGGTTCAATTACAGCACCGGCTTTTTCATCGCCATGGAAATGGGGCAGAAGATTATTGTTTTAAAACCCTCTTTTATTCATTTAGTTTCTACAATAAACAGTTTTAAAACGTAGAAATGTTAAAAATCGCCTGGTCTGAAATATATGCGCACCCACTGCCAGATAACCACCGTTTCCCAATGGCAAAATATAGTTTACTGCCTGAACAGTTGCTATATGAGGGCACTATTCGCGAAGACAACCTTTTTGTTCCTTCTCCGCTGGAAGAAAAATATATAGTCAATACACATACTGTTGAGTACTGGGAAAAACTGAAAAATCAGCAACTTTCGTCTGCTGAAATTCGCAAAACAGGTTTCCCCATATCGCCACAACTGGTGGAGCGTGAAATAACCATAGCAAACGGAACCATACAGGGTGTTTTGTTTGCCTTACAATACGGCGTTGCTTTTAATGTAGCGGGTGGTACGCATCATGCTTATACCAATCGGGGCGAAGGTTTTTGCCTGCTCAACGATATTGCCATTGGAGCCAACTACCTGCTGGAAAATAAACTGGTCAGGCAAATTCTGGTAGTAGATTTAGATGTCCACCAGGGAAATGGAACTGCTCAAATTTTTGCGCGTAATACATCGGTTTTTACTTTTAGCATGCATGGAGCAAAAAATTATCCGATGCATAAAGAAAAATCTGATCTGGATATCGGGTTAGCAGATGGTACCGGTGATACTTTGTATTTAAATATCTTACAGGAAACACTCAACCGGCTGGCAGACCAGCTAATGCCCGACTTTATTTTTTTCCAGGCTGGTGTAGACGTGCTGGCTACGGATAAACTGGGACGGCTGGGTTTAACCATAGCAGGCTGCAAACAACGGGATAACCTTGTTTTTCAAACCTGCTTACGCAATCAAATTCCTGTGGCAGTAAGCATGGGAGGGGGTTATTCTGAAAAAATAGCCCATATTATTGAAGCACATGCCAATACCTATCGGCTTGCCCAGGAAATTTTTTTTTAACTTTAAAACAGGATGCACACATTTTTTTAATCATCATACAACAGATTTTCCATGAAAAATAATTATTTTAAACTTTGGTTAATAGCCGCTATTTCCGGTTTGGTATTAATAGGTTTTGGTTTATCGCTGTTTGGCGAGGCTGTTATTAAAAAATATGAACAGGCAGCATTTAGCAGCTGGTTCTGGTGGGGTACGTTAAGCCTGGTGGTAGTTAATTCAGGTTTGTCATTAATCGGGCAATCGGTTATTTATAAGATAAAATATGACCTGCAAAAGCATCTGCCGCATTAATTCAAGTGAAGCGGTATAATATAATAGGTCAATTCGTTAAATGTTAATTATTATTTGTGAGTAAACTATTAATAAATAATAATTAACGAACAACGAATAACAAGTTACGTCTTCAGTATTTATCATGTCTGCTAATTTTACCATAGAAAAATTTATTTTCCAGAGGAGCATATTCTATGCACTGAGTTTTATTACAGCTTTGTGGCTGGTAAAAGCCATTGAATGGGGAGCTTCTACTAGTTTCAGCATGTTTGGTATTTTGCCACGCACACTTTCCGGAACTGTAGGAATTTTTACGGCTCCCCTAATCCACGAAAATTTTATGCACCTGGCATCTAATACCACCTCTCTGGTTTTGCTAATGATCGCTTTATTTTATTTCTATGATAAAATTGCTCTCGAAGTTTTTCTCTGGATTTACCTGATGACGGGATTTTGGGTTTGGATTGCCGCCCGACCCGCATACCACATTGGAGCCAGTGGGCTGGTGTATGGAATAGTTACCTTTTTATTTTTCAGCGGATTACTCAGAAAAGATGCGCGAACCATGGCTGTTTCCATGATCATATTATTTTTATATGGTAGTTTGATTTATGGTATCTTTCCAACCCACCAACGCATTTCCTGGGAATCGCACCTGTTGGGTTCGGCAGCCGGGGCGTTTTGCGCGTTTTATTTCAGAAAAACGGTCGGTTCCCGCCTCTTTGTGGTTGCCGCTAAACCTTTGGAAGTAGATAATTCAGAAATGCCGAAGCCTGTATTTTCTGCTATGAGTAATACTTATACGCAGGATAAAGAAGAAAAAGTATTGGTATATGAATTCGTAAAGCGGAAGGATAAAAATAATAAAGCGGAATAAAATGTTTAGTGCTCAGGGAGTTATTGCTTCAAAAACTTGAGAGATTCTTTATATCTGCCGTTACCATCACTACAATTATCACAACTTATGGTAAGCAAATAATAGCCTACGGGAAAATCCGCCACATCTACACGATAGACATTCTCTTCGTACTTTTCTGCTTGTGCGGTCATTACATTTCCCAAAATATTTCTTACTTCAATCACCGGGTTAACCAGATTAGCATCCAGCAAATCGAGTTGAACATAAATATAATTAATGGCAGGATTGGGATAAATTACAGATTCGGCTTTATTAGGTGCTTCATCAATACCAGCAATTACCCCTTTAGTAGTTATTCCACCTGCATAAGCAGTTGAAAAAAGTAGGGAACAAAGTAGTAAAATTATTGTAAATATTGATTTCATAAGCCAAAGTTGGTATAAACTTTACATAATAAATTATACTAAAAAAAATGAAATAGGTTTTAATAAAATAGGTTTTTTATCGTCGCGCTTTTCTTTTAGTGGTTTTGAAATGAAAAAGCGTAACCTGTAATTGTAACTTTATTAAACCTAATGAATGATTTTCTATAATTTGAATTACAAAAAGAATACCATATAAAATATTAGTGACTGATTTCACGTTAGCTTGCCCATTTGAAATCAATCAGGTTATCGGTCTACTTCACCCAATACCAGATCAATAGAGCCTATAATGGCAATTAAATCAGCCACCATGGCCCCCTTTGAAATTTTAGCAATTACGGAAAGGTTTACAAACGATGGACTCCGGGCTTTACATCGTAACGGAATATCGCTTTTTCCATCGGCCCTGAAGAAGTATCCCAGTTCTCCCCTTGGGTTTTCGGCCCGCACATAAAAATCCTGCTTTACAGGCCTTATTTTCTTAGGAACCAACGCTCTGGGGTCAAATTCCCGGGTTCTTTTCAGGTTAGTCTGAAGCCGGTCCAGACATTGTTCAATAATTTTGACCGATTCGTCGCACTCCTTTACCCGTACATACGTTCTATCCCAACAATCGCCCTGTATGCCCATATCGCCTTTTCCAACCGGAATATCGAACTCTAGTTCAGGATACACTGAGTATTCGTCTACTCTGCGCAAATCAAACTTTAGCCCCGAGGCCCTGAGCATAGGGCCTGATACACCGTAATTAATCGCCAAGGGCAGCGGCAACACCCCAACACGGGCAGTACGTTCTATAAATATCTTATTATTAACTACTAAGTTTTGTAGCTCTAACAGCTTGGGTTTCAGATAATTAATGAATTCGCCGCAACGTTCTTCAAAGCCTACAGGCAAATCATAAAACAATCCGCCAATCCAGATGTAGTTGTATAACATTCTGGCGCCACAAGTCCATTCCAGCAATCGTAAAATATGCTCACGGTCGCGCATCATCCATAAAAATGGTGTAAAAGCACCAATGTCCATACCGTAGGTTCCGATAGCTACAAAATGTGAGGCCAACCGATTCAGTTCGCATACCAGTACCCTGATATATTCTACCCGTTGTGGTATTTTATCCTCAATACCGAGCATTCGTTCCACACCCATTACAAAGGCATGTTCTGAGTTCATGGCTGCCAGGTAGTCCATGCGGTCTACATAAGGCAGGGTTTGGTTATAAGGCATTGATTCAGCGTGTTTTTCAAAACATCGGTGCAGATAGCCCAGGTGCGGCACCACATCAACGATAATCTCTCCATCGGTAACCACTTCCAAGCGCAATACGCCATGGGTGGAAGGATGCTGCGGACCTATGTTGATGATCATTTCTTCCCTGCGCAGCTCTTCACTTTTGTACTTATTAGGCTCCGAATTATTTAAATGCCGATGATCGTACTGATATTGAATTGGGTTTGCCATAAAATAATTTACGATTTATAAAAAATAAAAAACCCACTTCTGATTAACAGAAGCAGAAATTTAATTATTCTTTTTCCTTTCTCTATTATTTAAATACATTTGTTTTCGCCATACCTAAAGGCTTATGCAAAGAAGGAAATTTATTAGCCGATTGACAACTGCTGCTTCCTTTCCGGTTTGGGCTGGCTCCTGGAGCAATCCATTTAGCAAAAACAGAAAAGAAACACCACTTATTAAGCCCAAAAGGCTTTCACCCGGCGATACCATTGGCTTGGTTACACCTGCCACTTACCTTACGGAAGAACAGCTTAGAAAATCGGTAAGCCAGTTTGAATCGTTCGGGTTTAAAGTGTATTACTCTCCTAACATGCTGGTAAGAAAAGGCTACCTGGCCGGTACCGACCAGCAACGGGCTGCTGATATTAATGCCATGTTTGCCGACGACCCTATCGATGGTATCATCTGTGGGAGGGGGGGTTATGGTAGCGCCAGGATTTTGCCTTACCTGGATTATGACGTAATTAAGAGCAATCCTAAGGTTTTTATGGGCTATAGTGATATTACTGCCCTGTTATTCGGAATATTTCGTGAAACCGGACTGGTTTGTTTTCATGGCCCAATGGGAACCTCTGATTATAATGACTTCACTACAGCACATTTTAAGAAAGTATTGATGGAACCAGAAAATCAGTACATTTTTAAAAATGATACCCCTGTTGAAAAAACTATTATAACCCCGCAGGCTCATGGTTTTGAGATTATTGAAGAAGAAGTTGCGCAAACTATTACACCTGGTAAAGCCGAAGGACCACTGGCAGGCGGAAACCTTTCGCTGATAGCAGCGCTTTCAGGCACCCGGTATGACCTTGGCTTTGCCAATAAAATAATTTTTATAGAAGATGTAGGAGAAGAACCCTACCGGATCGACCGCATGCTGACCCAATTGCTGGAAACTGAAGACAAGTTAAAATCAGCCGCCGGTATTGTGTTAGGCACTTTTAACGACTGTGAACCAAAAGAACCCGATCGTTCACTATCATTGTACGAAGTATTGCACGATCGGCTGGCTAACTTAGGCATCCCGGTATTGTACGGACTGTCGTTTGGGCATATTGCCAGAAACCTAACCATCCCATTTGGCATACAGGCCCGCATGGATACAGAAACGCGATCTTTGACCTTATTGGAAAAAGCCGTCGAATAAAAATTAAAAAAGTATGTGTCTGTTTGGTTTTATATTATTACATAAAAAATTCGCGCTTTAAAAAAATACCGGATTTCCACAACTTTTTTTATTGCAGACTGTTTAATTTGCTTTCGGGCAAAGTTTAATATTTAATAAAAAGCTTCTAAGAAATTTATTGTGTTCACCTTCAAACAAATATTACTCATAAGTGAAAAGCTACAAGGACCTGATTGAACAGACCTTTGAGTTTCCTTCTAAGGAATTTAAGGTCAAAAGAAACGAATTGTTATTTCATGATGTGCCATTAATGGACATTATTAAGGAATACGGCACCCCCCTTAAAATCACCTACCTTCCTAAAATCAGCGAAAATATTCAACATGCCAAAAAGTTTTTCAAAAAGGCACTCGAAAAGTATAAATACAAAGGCAACTATCTGTATTGCTACTGCACAAAATCTTCGCATTTCAACTTTGTGCTGGAAGAAACGCTGAAAACTGGCGCACACATCGAAACTTCATCTGCTTTTGATATTCAGATTGTGAGGTCGTTGCATGAGAAGAAAAAGTTGTCGAAAGATACCTTTGTGGTATGTAATGGGTTTAAGCGAGAGCTTTATACCGACTATATTATTGAGTTAATTAAAGACGGTTTTAAAAACTGTATTCCCATTCTGGATAACATGAAGGAATTCAACGCATACGAAAACGCGTTGGACCAACCCTATCAGATTGGCATACGGGTAGCCTCCGATGAGGAACCTAACTTTGCCTTTTATACATCCCGGTTAGGCATCCGTTATAGCGACATTGTTAATTTTTATAAAAACACGATCAAAGAAAGTCCGAATGCCAAGCTTAAAATGCTTCATTTTTTTATCAATACCGGCATCAAGGACACCGCCTACTACTGGAGCGAGCTGAGTCGCTTTATGTATACCTATTGCGAAATAAAGAAAATTTGTCCGGAACTGGATACCGTTGATATCGGAGGCGGATTTCCCATTAAAACCTCCATGGCATTTGAATATGATTACCAGTATATGGTAGACCAGATTGTGGAAAATATTCAATGGATATGCCAGAAAAACCATGTGCCACCGCCCAACATTATTACCGAGTTTGGTAGCTTTACAGTAGGTGAAAGCGGTGCCATTATTTATTCTATTCTGGACCATAAGCTCCAGAATGACAAGGAATTGTGGTACATGATTAATGGATCATTTATTACCCATATGCCCGATACCTGGGGACTGAATCAGAAATATATTTTACTGGCGATTAACCATTGGAAAGAAAATTTCCATAAAGTAAATCTGGGTGGCCTCACCTGCGACAGTATGGATTACTACAATGCCGAAGCGCATATTTCTGAAGTTTTCCTGCCCAAGGTAGAAGAAAATGAAGAACTCTATATCGGATTTTTCCATACAGGCGCCTATCAGGATTCTCTGGGTGGATATGGCGGTATTCAGCATTGCCTGATTCCGGCACCCAAACATGTAATTATCGATAAAAACAAAGATGGTAGTTTCGCGACCCACTTGTTCGCGCAGGAGCAAACGTACGAGTCTATGCTCCATATTCTGGGTTACAAACAAAAGGAAAAGGAATTTATACATGCTGGAAACAGCAACGGCAAAGTAATTCAACCAGCAGAAAACAAATAGAAAAATGGAAAAAGGCCCTATCTCTCAATTCATCGATCACCATTTTCTGCATTTTAATGCTGCTGCTTTAGTAGATGCCGCAGAAGGTTATACCAAACATTTACAGGAAGGCGGCAAAATGATGATTACCCTGGCAGGTGCCATGAGTACCGCCGAACTGGGTAAATCACTGGCAGAAATGATCCGGCAGGACAAAGTACAAATTATTACCTGTACCGGCGCTAATCTGGAAGAAGATATATTTAATCTGGTGGCACATACCCATTACAAAAGAATTTCTAATTACCGCGACCTTACGCCCGAGCAGGAATGGGACTTGTTGCAGCACCATTATAACCGCGTAACCGATACCTGTATTCCGGAAGAAGAAGCGATCCGAAGAATTGAGCACAGCATTTTAAAGCTATGGACCAAAGCGCATCAGGAAGGTAAAAAGTATTTTCCGCATGAATATATGTATCAGCTCATTCGCAGTGGCGAATTGGAACAATACTATGAAATTGATCCGAAAAATTCGTGGCTACTGGCTGCCTGCGAAAAAAATCTACCTATTATAGTTCCGGGCTGGGAAGATTCCACACTGGGAAATATTCTGGCGTCGCATTGTATTACAGGCGAAATTACGACCAATATTCTGCGAGTAGGCATTGAATACATGGTGATGCTGGCCGACTGGTATACTGAAAACGCCATTGGAAAAGGTATTGGATTTTTTCAGATTGGCGGTGGTATTGCCGGCGATTTCCCTATTTGCGTGGTGCCCATGTTGCATCAGGACCTGGGAAGAAAAAACATTCCTTTCTGGAGCTATTTCTGCCAGATTTCTGATTCTACTACCAGTTATGGTTCTTATTCAGGCGCAGTGCCTAACGAGAAAATAACCTGGGGAAAACTGGATGCCCAGGGGCCTAAATTTATTATTGAGTCGGATGCCAGTATTGTAGCTCCTTTGATTTTTGCTAAAATTTTGGGTTGGTAAACGCCGTCTCAACTATTCAAAAATCTGACTCAGAAGTAAATTTAAAAAATCGCTTCTGAGTTTTTTGTTGTTGAGGTATTTTACGAATAAAAATTCTAAAAAGCTGATCTTATCCTCTGTTTTGGGAACATATCTTCCTTATTTCTTGGAAGTTAGCTATATCGTGTGTGAACCAATAACAAATCCATTCATATTCAGGTTATTAGCGGTGTGATCTGAGTATTGTTAAATGATGGGGTACAGCGCTCGCCCAAAACAAATCGTCCGGATCATACAAGTCGCAAGAACTTCTATATAATTAATTTAACATTGGGAGTAAAAAAAGAAGAAAGCAACCAACCTGGCCTGATACAAAAATGGTTAATTAAACTGGCCGAAATGGCTGGTTTTACCTACAGGGTACTGAAAGAAATGGTTACGCCGCCGTATGAGGTAAAAGAAATTCTGAAGCAGAGTTACCAGATTGGATATAGTACCCTTATTCTTGTAGGATTTACCTCCTTTATAGCAGGAATTGTATTTACCCGGCAGTCGCGGCCCTCGCTGATAGATTTTGGTGCTGAAAGTTTACTGCCTTCGCTGGTGGCGGTTTCTATTATCCGGGGATTAGGACCTCTGTTTGCCGCGCTGATTTTTGCCGGAAAAATCGCTTCCAACATCGCCGCCGAACTGAGTTCGATGAATGTAACCGAGCAGATTGACGCCATGAAAGTTTCCGGTACCAATCCCTTTCGTTTTTTGGTAATTACCAGAGTTACGGCTTCTACACTAATGTTACCTATATTGGTTATTTTTGCCGATGCGGTTTCTATTTTCGGTTCTTTTCTGAATACTTATTTTAACTCCCAAACCTCGGCTGTGCTGTATTACCGCCAGGCCTTCGATTCTATTTCGTATCTTGATATTCTTACATCTATTGTCAAACCCATATTCTTTGGATTTGCAGTGGGCATTATCAGCACCTATTGTGGTTATTATTCCGAAAGAGCTACGGTAGGTGTAGGTAAAGCGGCCAATACTGCAGTGGTTACTTCTATGGTTTTTATTTTTATTATCGATTTTATCGCACTTCAGTTTATTGAACCTTTCCGATAACCATAAACATCATGAAAGAACAACAAAGTGAATGTGTAATCTGTATTAATAATTTAAGCAAAAGCTTTGACGGAAGGCCTGTATTAAAAAAAATCAGTCTGAACCTGTACAAGGGTGAAAATCTGGTGATTCTGGGGCGATCGGGTATTGGGAAATCGGTACTGATCAAATGCATAGTTAGCCTGATACAGCCTGACGAAGGCGAGATTATCGTATTGGGTAAAAATATTCCTGATCTGGATATAAAGGAACTGGACGAAATCAGAGGAAAAGTAGGATTCTCTTTTCAGGGAAGCGCCTTATACGATTCAATGACTGTGCGAGAAAACCTTGAATTTCCCCTGAAACGTAAGCTGGGTATTTATGATCAGAAAAAACTAGACGAAATGGTAAAAGATGCCCTGGAAGATGTGGGCCTATCGCACGCCATCGACCAGTTACCCTCCGAGCTTTCAGGAGGAATGCGGAAACGGATTGGCATAGCCCGCACCCTAATTCTGAAGCCCGAGATTATGCTGTACGATGAACCTACCGCTGGCCTGGATCCCATTACTTCCAATGAAATTAATCAGCTGATGATCAGCATGCGGAAAAAATACGGTACCTCTTCCCTTATCATTACCCACGACATCACCTGTGCGAAAACCATTGGGAACCGCATTATCTATATTCACGACGGACAGGCTTACCTCGAGGGCACCTTTGAAGAATTAGATCAGGCAGAAGATCCGATACTAAGAACTTTTTTCGATTATTATAAAATGTATTCTGAATGAAAAGTCAGGAAATAAAACAAACTACCCAGGTGGGAATATTTGTGCTAGTAGGAATTATCCTGTTTGCCATAGCCGTATTTATGGTAGGAAAACAGGAAACCTTTTTCAGCAAAAATTTTGACCTCCAAACTCAGTTCAAAGATGTAAAAGGATTAACACAGGGAAATAATGTGTGGTTTGCCGGCGTAAAAATCGGTACGGTAAAAGAGGTTGATATCATCAGCGATACAGTGGTAACTGTGGTAATGAGGATTAAAGAAAATCACCGTGAATTTATCAAAGAGAATTCAGTGGCTTCTATCGGAAGCGATGGCATTGTGGGCAATCCAATTATTGTAATAGAACCGGGTTCAGGCAGCCAAATGGTAGAGAATAACGATGTGATAGCTTCTAAAACGTTACCGGGCACGCAGGATTTGATTAACCTGATGCAAACCTCCGGCAACAATGTGGTAGATATTACCGAAAGCATTAAAAAACTAATGGCGGACCTGGACAGCGGACAAGGCACTATTGGCAAACTGTTAACCGATAACCAACTGGCGGCCGATGTGGAGCAAACGGTAAGCAATCTGCGATATACTGGAAGAAATACAGCCAACATTTCCCGTGAGCTTTCCGGAATGGTACAGCAAATGAAAAATGAAGATGGCGTGGTGAACACCCTGCTTACTGATACCACCTTTTCAAAGGTTTTTGACCAAACGCTGAGAAATGTGCAGGTATCAGGGGACAATACGGCAAAAGCTACCCGGGAATTAAACGATTTTATGCAGCAGATAAAAAGCGAGGAAAATACCCTGGGCGTGGTATTGCAGGACACCACATTTGCCAATCAGCTACAGGTAATGATGGAAAACCTGGAAGAGAGCAGTAAAAAGCTAAACGAAGACCTGGAAGCCGTTCAGCACAATTTTTTACTCAGAAGATATTTCAAGAAGAAGAAAAAGAAGGAAGAAAAAGAAGCAAAGGAGAAAAATGATTTATAACAAAGCAACACGTTTCTCCTGAAACTTTAATCCGAATATTAATAGTAAACTGAACTACACCATTTGCAAGATACCGCGCACATAACCCACCGATTCGGCCGCGCCGGGTAGGGGATCTTTGCCATCTTTTTCATATTCCAGGGCAAGCGTACCGGCATACTTTATTTTGATAAGGGTGTTGATAAACTTTGGAATATCGATTACGCCTCGGCCTACTTCCAATGGAGTTCCATCCGCCTCTGCTTTGTTTTCATCCTTGAAATGGCAATCGTACAGGCGATCTTTGTACTTCATAGCCAAAGCAGACGGATCTTCTTTGATACGTACCACATGGCCAATATCCATACAAAGCCCAATCCGTTTGTCCAGATCTTTAATTTTTTCATACACATCGGTAGCACTTGAATACAGGTCATCGCCGGGGCCATGGTTATGAATCGCCAGCTTTATATCATATTCTTTTACTTTTTTGTCGGCCAGCGGTAATAGTTCGTGGTTTGGTACGCCAATAATTACTTTCATACCTGCGTTTTTAGCGTATTCAAAAGCAGTATTCAACTCATCTTCGGTTTTCATATAGATAACCCCGGCCCCATACAACTCCAAACCGGCATCCCGGACTTTTTTCGCCATGGCCTTGATTTCTTCAGGCGAAGCATCCAACGGCATGTGCATGCTTTTCAGGGCTATTTTTTTGATGCCCAACCGCTTGGTCATTTCTATGGTTTCGTCCAGCGAAAACTCACGAAAAGTGTAAGAAGCAATACCCAATTCGAAAGGGTAAGTACCAGCCAGTTTGGATTGGGCCAGGGTTGCTGTGGATTTTAATTGAAACACTGTAGCAGCACCGGCCATACCTACAGCTCTTAGGAAATTTTTTCTGGTAATTTTCATTTTGTAAAATTTAGAAAAATTTAAATATTCCTTAAATTAAATATTTTTTCCAGGTAGCCCCAAGAATTTTATCAACTTACTACAAGTATTAATTTTTTGCTGGCTGGAAGTCGGGAGTTGGAAGATCGAAGCCAAAATTCTTCCGGCTTCGGTCTTCCACTTTCAACCAGATCATTTAATCAATCAAAGAAGCCAGAAATCCCCGCTGTGGTTGGGGCTGTTCGGTAAAAATCAGCGTACTGGTATCGAATCCGCTATCCTGAGCTCTGGCAAGCAGTTTGTCTATAGTTCTCTGCCTCAGATAAGGTTTGCGACTCAGTATCCAGAGGTATTCCCGCGAAGGTTCACCTACCAGGGCATATTCGTAATGGTCACCCACTTCCAGTATCCAGTAATCGCCTTTTACAGGCCAGAAAAACCGCACCTTTAGTTTAGCATTGGTAGCCTTGTCTACCACATATGCCTTCCCGGTAGCTTCTTTCAGTTTACCATCGAGCGAACCGATCCGGCAGGTGTTTTGCACTTTCACGCTTCCGTCTTTCCGAAGCGAATAAACCGCTTTGGCGCCAAAACAGTTTTTTTCGAATGAAGCCGGCATCCGGGCAATTTCATACCATTCGCCCATGTATTTTTCAATTTCTACATAAGGCGCTACCTCTAAGGGAGGATTTTTTTTCCTGTTCATAACCAAGGTGGCCACTCCGGCAGCTGCCAGTATAGCGGCACCCGTGTATAATTCTTTATTTTTCATATACTTACAAATTAAAATTAATAGTTATTATTCAACATGTTCTTTAGATAACATTCGATTCAGGGTAAATGCCGCGCTTATCAGTGAAAGGTGGGTAAAAGCCTGCGGAAAGTTACCCAGTTGCTCGCCCCTTAAACCAATTTCTTCGGCAAACAATCCCAGATGATTGGCGTATCCCAGCATTTTTTCAAAAAATAACCGGGCTTTTTCTACTTGCCCGCCTCGCGCCAGGCATTCTACATACCAAAAAGAGCAAATAGAAAAAGTACCTTCTTTTCCATCGAAACCGTCTGGCGAGTATTTGGTATTGTAACGGTACACCAAAGTATCAGATACCAGTTCCTTTTCAATGGCTTTCATGGTACATTGCCATTTCGGATCGTACGGACTAATAAACCTGACCAAAGGCATAATGAGCGCGGAAGCATCCACAAAATCGCACCCTTTATATTGCGCAAACGACTGAATATCTTCATTCCAGAAGTTATGGTATACGTCTTCAAAAATCTGATTTCGTACGTTTCGCCATTTGTCCAGCGGATAGGGAAACGACCTTTTCTCGGCCAGCCTTACAGCCCGGTCAACAGCTACCCAACACATTACCCGCGAGTATAAAAACTCCTGCTTTTCTGACCGGATTTCCCAAATACCGTGGTCTTTCTTTTTCCAGTTATCACATACATAATCGATCTGATCGACCAGTTTGGTCCAGAAATCGTAGGTAACCGGCAACCCGTGTTTGTCATACAGGTAAATGCTGTCCATCAGTTCGCCATAAATATCCAGTTGCATCTGCTTGTAAGCATTGTTTCCAATCCGAACGGGTTTAGAACCAGCATAGCCTTCCAGATGGTTCAGGTCCTCTTCTTCCAGCGCCCAATCCCCATTCAGGGAATACATCAGCTGAAGATGCTTTCCTTCTTTCAGATTCTTCTCGAATTGTCCGCGAATCCATTTCATGAACTTTCCGGCTTCGTTAGTATACCCTAATCTGATAAGCGCATACATGGTAAAAGCCGCATCCCGAATCCAGATATAACGGTAATCCCAGTTCCGTTTGCCATCTATTACCTCGGGCAGGCTGAACGTAGGCGCTGCTACCGTGCTGCCATGCTTATAGGAAGTAAGCAGCTTCAGCGTGAGGGCAGAACGATGCACCATTTCCATCCAGCGGCCTTTATAGGTGGAACTACCAATCCAGGTTTTCCAGAAATTTACGGTATCCTGAAAGCTTGTTTCCACATAATTTTCTAAAGTATCTTTACCATCTTCTTTGTCGCCTTTTTTAGAAGCCAGTTCCAGCACCAACACCACCGAATCTTTCTCTTTCAAACTAAATTCAGCATGAATGTCATCATCTTTAAGCTTGATAGGTTTATTGCACATCAGGCGCACCAGGGTTTTGTCCTTTCCTTTACTCTGGAATACAATTTCTTTTTTATTTTCGGTTTTAATGGTATGGCCAGACCGGGCATAATTGAATCGCGGACTGCACTCCATTTTAATTTTTACCTTTCCCCTAACGCTGGTAACTTTTCTGATTAATGTACAATTATGTTCTTTTTCCTTTACCGGCATAAAATCAGTGATTTCTACCATACCCTGGTATGACAAAAATCGGGTAAGCAGCACATTGGTATCGGGCAGATAAAGCTGTTTATAATCTACTTCCTCCAACTGGGGCTTAATTTCAAATTTTCCTCCTTTCTCGCTGTCCAGCAGCGACGCGAAAATTGATGGTGAATCGAACTGCGGAAAACACATAAAATCCAGAGAGCCGTTTTTGCCGATCAGGGCAATGGTATGCTGATTTCCTATAATTCCGTAATTTCCAATGGGCTGGTACCTTGAATTATTCTTTTTATCCATGAAAAACTATTTCTGTGGCTTTATTTTAACCGTTGCCAATAAAACCTGGATAAAGGGTCATGCCACCATCTACATACATGGTAGTACCAGTAACATAGTCCGATTCGTCAGAAGCCAACCACACTGCCGCTTTGCCAATATCTTCAGGTTCACCAATCCGGTGATAAGGGATTAGTTTCAACAAATCTTTCATGGCTTCGGCATCTTCCCAAACCGATTGGTTGATAGGAGTTTTAATAGCACCGGGACTGATACTATTCACCCTGATTTTATAGGGCGCCAGTTCCTGTGCCATGGTTTTCATCATCATCATAATTCCTCCTTTCGCGGTAGCGTAGTTCACATGGCCTGCCCAGGGAATAATATCGTGTACTGAACTCATACAAATAATTTTTCCGGCGGCTTTTGATTTGCCTTCCACTACCCCCCTGCGCACAAACTCTCTGGCAGCAGCCTGCCCACACAGAAACTGCCCGGTTAAATTGATATTGATTACTTTCTGCCAATCATCATAACTCATTTCCAGAAAGGGAGCGTCTTTTTGTATGCCGGAATTGCTCACCAGAATATCAACCGTTCCGAAGGTGTCAATCGTTTTTTTAAACATGGCCTCCACATCCTCAGGTTTGCTCACATCAGCCTGGCAAATAATCCCTTTTCCACCACCTTCTTCTACCTGTTTCAGCACTTTTTCCGCTCTTTCTTTTCCGCTTGAATAATTGATGCATACGTTGGCGCCTTCTGCTGCCAAAGCTAAGGCTACAGCTGTGCCAATGCCTGAACTGGCACCCGTTACCACAGCCGTTTGTCCGTCAAGTCTTTTCATATTTTTTTATTAAAAAGTGAAGTACCGCGCCTGTTGTTTTGGTTAGTGCAGACTTACCCTCTCATAACCTTTCTGACATGAATTTGTTGGAATCAACTCATAGATTTTGGTGATTTATAGTGCTATGTGCCTGATTCAGGAATAAAAAGTACTTGGCTACCATTTTTTGCTTAACAGCAAATTGGCAATCAGGCCGGTCCACCCGGTTTGGTGTGAAGCCCCCAGGCCGCTTCCATTGTCGCCATGAAAGTATTCATAAAACAAAAGATGATCTTTAAAATGAGCATTATTCTGAAACTTTTCTACATTGCCATGCAGGGGTCGCTGCCCGTTTTGATCCGGTAAAAATATTTTAGAAATCCGCTTGGACAGCTCATCAGCGATCTGATCGAGGGTAAGGTAATTTCCGGAATGGGTAGGATATTCAACAAGAAAATCATTTCCATAATAATGATGGAACCGCCGCAACGATTTTATAATTAAATAGTTAATGGGAAACCAGATGGGGCCCCGCCAGTTTGAATTACCACCAAACAAATTGGTTTTCGATTCCCCGGGTTCATAGCCGATGGTATTGGTGATTCCATCGGCATGGAAGGTATAAGGATGTTCCAGGTGGTAGCGCGATAAGGCTCGCACGCCGTATTCTGACAAAAATTCGGATTCGTCCAGCATACGTTTTAACAGCATTTTCATACGGTGCCCCCGCAACAGCGATAGCAATATGGTTTCACTTTTACCTTTTACCTCCCACCTCGATACCAGGTTAGCCAGATCGGGCCGGTATTTTAAAAACCAGTGCATGCGTTCCTTAAATGCCGGAAACTGGCTAATATTTTCACTGTCGATTACTTCTACGGCAAACAATGGGATCAGCCCCACAATAGAGCGGACTTTTAACTTTACAAAAGTATTGTCGGGCCTGTTCAATACATCGTAGAAAAATTCATCATCTTCATCCCAAATGTTAATTCCTTTGTTGCCGATGTTGGTCAGTGAGCCGGCAATGTATAAAAAATGCTCAAAAAATTTAGTAGCCAGGTCCTGGTATACCGGGTCGGTTTTAGCCAGTTCCAGCGCGATGCGCATCATGTTCAAAGCATACATGGCCATCCAACTGGTACTGTCTGCCTGATCTACAAACTCACCGTTGTCCATACCCGCGCTGCGGTCGAATACGCTGATGTTGTCCAGGCCTAAAAAACCACCCTGAAATATGTTATTGCCATTGTTATCCTGCCGGTTTACCCACCAGGTAAAATTAATCAGCAGTTTGTTAAACATAGCTTTTAAAAAAGAGGTATCACAGTTTCCGTGCTGCTCCTGGTCTGTTTTGTAAACCTGCCAGCTGGCCCATGCCTGAACTGGCGGATTTACATTAGAAAATTCCCACTCATAAGCCGGAAGTTCACCGTTTGGGTTCATATACCATTCTCGCGTGAGGAGTAACAATTGCTGCTTGGCAAATTCCGGATCAATCCGGGCCAGGGTTACGCAATGAAAGGCCAGGTCCCAGGCGGCATACCAGGGATATTCCCAGGTGTCGGGCATCGAGATTATATCTTTGTTGATAAGATGGATCCAAGAGCTGTTTCTGCTATTCAACCGGGAAGCAGGCGGGGACGGTTTAGCCGGATCGCCACTGAGCCATTTAGGTACATTATAATGGTAAAATTGCTTCCCCCAAAGCATGCCGGCAAAAGCCTGCCGCATGATATTTTTTTCCTCTTCAGCATGCACTGCTAACTCCATATTTTCGTAAAATTCGTCGGCATCTTGTATACGCTGGGTAAAAATATTATCAAAATCAGCAAAATAGTCAGGCAGGTTTTCTTCTGTAGTAAGCCTGAATTTGAGTATAACAGATTCTTTTGCCGGTATGGTCAGGTTATAGTTCAATGCCGCTTTTGTACCTTGGTATTCGCCAGAAGCGGCTCTTTGATTGCCCGATACAATATAATCGTTAATCCCATCTTTATAATATTTTTGTTCCGGCCTTTTGGTGCCATACAATTTTTCAGAATTAGATTCATTATCTGTAAATAAAAGCTGTGGGTTTCCTTCCCAATACAAATAATAACCTCCTAATTTGATATGATCAATTTTTAACCGGTGCTGGTCGGTAGCCATTAAAAGGGGTTTATAATCATTATAACCCCATGCCCAGGTATTGCTGTACCAAAGCTGGGGTATTATATGAAGGTCCGCGCTTTCCGGTCCTCGATTATGGACGGTAATACGAACTAGCATATCCTGAGGCGTTTGCTTGGCGTATTCGATAAAAATATCAAAATACCGGTCTTCATTAAATATACCGGTATCGATAAGTTCAAACTCGGGTTCATTTCTGTTACGTTTCCGGTTTTCTTCTACCAGTTGCTGGTAGGGAAATGCTGCCTGTGGGTATTTATACAGCATTTTCATATAAGCATGCGTGGGCAGATTATCCAGATAATAATAATATTCCTTTACATCTTCCCCATGGTTACCCTCCGGCCCCGACAAACCAAATAGTCTTTCCTTCAGAATAGGATCTTTCTTATTCCAGAATGCCGGAGCGAAACATAATATCTGCTCCAAATCGCAAACACCACCCAGACCTTCTTCACCCCAGCGGTAGGTTTTACTCCGCGCCATATCGTGCGTGGTATAATGCCAGGCATCACCATTAGCACTATAATCTTCCCGCACAGTCCCCCACTGCCGCTCGGTTAGGTAGGGCCCCCAATTTCTCCATGCCGTGTTGGTGGTATTAGCTTCATGTAAGCGTTCCTGTTCTTTTGTCATTTTTGTTTTGGGTTAACAATTCTGGATTCAGAGTTTGATTAAAACACAGTATCATTCCGCAGCCAATTAAAAATAATTTAGCCTCGTATCATAACTATAAAGGAAATCTAATAAAAACTCTTTGTAATACAATCAAATACAAAACGGTTTTTGGTCATCTAATTTTCCGATTATAATGAGGAATTACTGGGGGTTTGAACCAAAGATAATGATAAAATTAAGGTTGATTTTCAGTTTATAAAATTAATTTTTAGATTTGTCTAAAATTATATTAAGATGAATTTTACAAAGAGTGATTCCCGATCGCTTGATGAGGTACACGGGTCTGTGGAAACCTCTGAAAAAAAGGGTTTCTGGCGAAAGTTATTCGCGTTTGCTGGTCCGGCCTATCTGGTAAGTGTGGGTTACATGGATCCGGGTAACTGGGCTACTGATATCGCGGGAGGCAGTCAGTTTGGCTATCGGCTCATCTGGGTATTGCTGATGTCGAACCTAATGGCTTTGCTGCTTCAGAGCCTAAGCGCCCGATTAGGCATTGTACGGGGCCGCGACCTGGCCCAGGCTTCCCGCGAAACCTATCCGGCAGTAATCAACTTTTTTCTTTATATCCTGGCCGAAATCGCGATCGCGGCCACCGACCTGGCCGAGGTAATTGGTATGGCCATTGGCTTACAGTTACTGTTTGGCATTCCTTTGTTGACAGGTGTGAGTATTACCGTATTAGATACTTTTCTCTTTCTGCTCTTGCAGCGCCTGGGCGTTCGTAAAATGGAAGCTTTTATACTGGCTTTGATTGGAATAATTGGCTTCTCATTTTTATTGGAAATATATTTTGCCCAACCCGATGTGGTAGAAATCAGCAAAGGTTTTGTTCCCTACTTACCGAATAATCAGGCGCTTTATATTGCCATTGGTATTATTGGCGCTACCGTGATGCCCCATAATTTATACCTGCATTCAGCTTTGGTACAAACTCGAAAAATCAAAAAAGGAAAGCGTAACATACTGGAAGCCATCAAGTTTAATGTAATCGATTCGTTTGTAGCCCTGAATATGGCTTTTTTTGTGAATGCGGCTATTTTAATTCTGGCAGCCACTGCTTTTTATAAATCAGGCCTGTACGAAGTTTCAGAAATACAGGATGCGCATAAGCTGCTGGAAGGTATTCTGGGTACCAAATGGGCACCTATCCTTTTTGCCGTGGCGCTGATTGCCGCTGGACAAAGCTCTACCATTACCGGCACACTGGCCGGGCAAATCGTAATGGAAGGTTACCTGAACATTCGGTTGCAACCCTGGCTGCGCCGGTTAATTACCCGGTTAATCGCCATTGTACCGGCCTTTCTGGTAATCTGGCTAATGGGCGAAGAGGAAACCGGTAACCTGCTGGTACTCAGCCAGGTAATCCTAAGCCTACAGTTGGGCTTTGCCATTGTTCCGCTCATCCATTTTGTAAGTGATAAAGAGACGATGGGCCGTTTCGCGATCAGACTCTGGTTAAAAATCCTGTCGTGGGTTTCGGCAGCCATTATTATTTCGCTCAATCTGAAGCTGATGTATGAGGAAATATTGGGCTGGATACAACAGGCAGGAGAAAATGCTATCTGGTTTTGGCTTACAGTGGTTCCCATCGCGGTTTTTTCTGTGTGTATTCTGGTTTATATTGTAGTAAAACCTTTTATTAAACCAGGCATAAAGAAACTGAAACACATTCCGCATGGCGAAGCAAAAGCACTGGAAAATCTGACCAAACCTACTTATAATAAAATTGCTGTTACCCTCGATTTTACTGACACCGATGTGGTTGCCATTCAGAACGCGATCGCGCAGGGCAACGAGCACACCGAATACCTGCTGATCCACATTGTAGAAACTGTAGGCGCTCATGTGTTAGGAAAAGACATTAAAGATTTTGAAACCACAGTTGATAAATCTTTTCTGTATGAATATGTTAGCAAACTAACCGACAAAGGATATAATGTGTCGTCAAAGCTGGGGTTTGGCAATCCTAAAAACGCGATTCCAAAAATAGTGAATCAATATGAAGCAGATCTGCTGGTGATGGGCAGTCATGGACATCGAATGTTTAAGGATTTGCTGTTTGGTACCACAGTAGAAGGCGTAAGACACCAACTCCATATTCCAGTGCTGATTGTAAGAAAAAGTAAAATTTAGGTGTTTACAACAATTTATTTCAGACAACGCCATTAGGAATTTTAATTAGAAAATTAGTTCCCTTTCCGAATTCAGATTCCAGATCAATGAGCCCTAATACTGAACTTAAAGGCGCTTTCAGGTGGATAACCAAACGCGTTCAGGTAAAAATTTTTCAGACTATAGCGCCATCTTGATTTTGCTTATTTCATTACTGTCTATTATTGGTTACCTGTATGTGATAAATGTATTTTATGCCGTACTGAAAAATATTCCTATGGCACTCCATACAGCCATTAGTTTTTTTCTGCTGGGGTAGGCCATTATATAAATATATCCTAACCAGGGCATTATGGTTCACATTACCAGTAACCGGGCAGGTGGGGTGGTAGCCAGAAAAATTATTCCTGCGGTATTACTGTTTCCTATAGTACTTGACGGTGTTTTACTGATTTCCGAATGGCGAAAATTATTTGGCTCCGACATTGGCACAGCCGTTTTCACGGTAGGTATTATTGTACTCTTTTTGTGATCTGCCTGCCCATTATCCAGTCATTGAACCAGGCTGATGAAGCCAAAGAAAAAGCGGAACCTGCTTTGTTGCAAACTGTGGACAATCTTAAAATCCGAACCGAACAGCTCGAGGTATCCAACAAAGAACTGGAATCATTTTCATACTCGGTAAGTCACGATTTAAGAGCGCCACCGCGTGCGGTAAATGGCTATGCGCAGGTACTATTGAACGATTATGGGGATATACTGGACAAAGACGCGAAAAAAATAATTCATACTATTTCGTATAATGGAAAAAAAATGGGCAATCTGGTGGACACGCTTCTTCAGTTTGCGAAAATAGGAAAAACGGGAATCAGCAAAAAGCAGATAGACATGTTCTGGTTGGCAAATTCTGTAGTTGAAGAACTCCGCGCGTTATTAAAGGACAAACCCGCAATAACCATTGAACCCATACCGCCTGCCTATGGCGATGAGGCGCTGGTAACCCAGGTTCTCGAAAATCTTATTTCCAATGCCATTAAGTATTCTGGCAAAAATCCTAACCCGCAAATCAAGATCGGCACGGTAAATCTGGATGCTGGTGTAGCTTATTATGTGCAGGATAATGGAGATGGCTTCGACATGCGGCATTATAACAAACTTTTTATGGTTTTTCACCGGCTGCACGGGCAGGAAGAATTTGAAGGTACCGGAATAGGGTTAGCCATCGCGCAAAAAATCATCCTGTTACATAAAGGCGCTATATGGGCTGAAGGAAAAAAAGGTGAAGGCGCTACTTTTTATTTTACGCTTTCCCATCATCAGTAATTTTTTATGCGGTAAAAAAAATATTTAGTAATTGCAGGTTATTTCCAAAATAAATATTTTAGAATGATTTGTCGGAAGTAACTGGCAGAGAATTGGTGATAATTAACGCAAGAACAACAAACATGACCAAGCGGTTTGGGAATAATGCCAGGCAAACCAGCGGTCAATTTTTTAATATACTTAAATAAATTGTAAAATGAATGATGAAAATCATGTAGAAGTTATTTTTATTGAAGACAGCCCTTAAGATGCTGATCTTATGTTGCGGTCATTAAGAAAATACAGATTAGCCAATAAAATTAAGTTAATATCTGATGGACAACAGGCGATGGAATACCTGTTCGGTGATGGGGAGTTTACTAAAACTCTTCCCAATATTCCTAAACTGATTTTGCTCGATCTGAAGCTGCCTAAAGTAGATGGATTGGAAATTCTTGAGAAAATAAAAAAGGACGAAAAACTCAAAAATATTCCGGTAGTAGTGCTTACTTCTTCCAATGAGAGTATAGATATTCAAAAAGCATACGACCTGGGAGCGAATAGTTATATCGTAAAACCTGTAGATTATGTTAAATTTACAGAGGCCATTCAGCAATTGGGCATGTATTGGCTGGTTTTGAATCAACTATCTAAAAAATAAGATGCTATACTTAGGCTTAACCAAATAAAGAAATAGTTGCGTAAAATGCCTATTCTTATAATCTTTACGCACCAACCCTGGTTAACTAAACACATTACAAATACTTATTACTATGACAACCTTTACAAAAGCAAACACAATTGGATGGATTGGAACCGGCGTAATGGGCATTTCTATGCTTTCGCGCCTACAGCAGCAGGGATACCACTGTGTAGTATATAACCGCACCCGATCAAAGGCCCAATCGTTGCTCGATCAGGGAGCTATCTGGGCCGATTCGCCCAAAGCTGTAGCCCAGCAATCGGATGTGGTGTTTACCATAGTAGGGTTTCCTAACGATGTACGAGAAGTATATTTTGGCGAACAGGGTATTTTCGCAGGCATAAAAAAAGATAGCTGTGTGGTAGATATGACCACCACCGAACCCAGCCTGGCCATTGAGATTTACAAACACGCAAAAGAAAAAATAGTACAGGCCATTGACGCGCCAGTTTCCGGCGGTGATGTAGGGGCTAAAAATGGCACCCTTTCTATTATGGTAGGGGGAGAACAACAGGCTGTTGACGATGTAATGCCCTTATTTGAAATTATGGGCAAAAATATTGTGTATCAGGGAAAAGCCGGTTCCGGCCAGCATACCAAAATGTGTAATCAGATTACCATTGCCGGCACCATGATTGGCGTTTGCGAAAGTCTTTTGTATGGGTATAAAGCCGGGCTGGATTTATCGGTGATGCTACAGTCCATTAGCGGCGGTGCGGCCAGTTGCTGGACGCTGAGTAACCTGGCGCCTCGTATTGTAGAGCGTAACTTCGAGCCGGGTTTTTATGTAGAACATTTTATTAAAGACATGGGCATCGCGCTACAGGAAGCCAACCGAATGGGCCTGGCTATGCCGGGCTTATCGTTGGTAAAACAATTGTACGAAGCCGTAAAAGCCCAGGGCCATGGAAAAAAAGGAACGCATGCGCTGATGCTGGCCCTGGAAACCATTAACCATATAAAGCAGTAAAGCTGGTTCCTTTTTATACCTGTCTGCATATCTTCGATGGTGGAGAACAACTTTTTTCTGTGAAAGTCGTTCTCAACTAGGTTGAACTATATATCTATTATCATCTTTCATTACAATTTGAACCTCCAGGCCACTTTAAATTCCTGCATTTTTTACCGCTGATTAAGAAACCAGAAAGTTCTGGACAGCTCTTTTATAAAAAAACATTTAAAATATTATAATGACATTTAAAGATTTAAACCTTATTGAGCCAATCCAAAAGGCTTTAAAAACAGAAGGATATACCACTCCTACACCTATTCAGGCACAATCTATTCCCATCATATTCAAAAACAGAGACTTACTGGGCTGTGCGCAAACCGGCACCGGCAAAACAGCTGCTTTTGCAATTCCTATTCTGCAGTTGTTGTACGAAGAACAAAGACAACAAAAGTCTTACATACAAAAAACTATTAAATCGCTGATTTTGACTCCTACGCGGGAGCTGGCTATTCAGATTGGTGAAAGCTTTGCCGCTTATGGCCGCCATACCGGATTAAAACATGCGGTTATTTATGGTGGCGTGGGCCAGAAACAGCAAACCGATCAGATCAGAGCTGGCTTAGACATTCTGATTGCCACGCCGGGCCGGCTGCTCGACCTGATGCAACAGCGGTATATCAGTCTTCAGCATATTCAATTGTTTGTGCTGGATGAAGCCGACCGCATGCTGGATATGGGCTTTATTCACGACATTAAGAAAGTGATTGCCAAACTACCCGCAAAAAGGCAATCGCTGTTCTTTTCAGCTACTATGCCTGCCAACATTGTAGAGCTTTCTCGAAGTATATTAACCAATCCGGTAAAAATAGAAGTTACGCCCGCTTCTTCCACAGCCGAAACCGTACAGCAATCGGTATATTATGTTGATAAAGGAAACAAGCGGCAACTGCTTACGCATTTGTTGCAGGACGATTCTATTGTATCGGCTTTGGTGTTTACCCGTACCAAACATGGCGCCAACCGGGTTACCAAAAACCTGGCCAGCGATGGCATACACGCAGAAGCTATTCATGGTAATAAGTCGCAATCAGCCAGGCAAAATGCTCTGAAAAACTTTAAAAACGGGCGAACCCGTGTGCTAGTGGCCACCGACATCGCTGCTCGTGGTATTGATGTAGATGATTTGTCGCATGTAATCAACTTTGAATTACCCAACATTCCAGAAACCTATGTGCACCGGATTGGCCGTACTGGCCGGGCAGGCGCCAGCGGAAAAGCCCTTTCTTTCTGCGATGCTGAAGAGAAAGCCTTTTTGAAAGATATTCATAAGTTAATTGATAAACCCATTCCTGTAGTAGAAGATCATCCTTACCTGCTAACCCATACCGGACCGGCTCCGCAAACAAAAACGGCTAACCCTGACAAGAACAGGCGGCCGAATTCTTCATCCGATTCTTTTAACAAAAACCGGAAAAAATGGTACGGTAAGCCACGGCAAAATAGAGGATAGGTTTTATAATCAATATTTTATTGTTGTAGCCCGGAATTTAAATCTCCAGGCTATTTTTTTTCCTTCTTTTGCTGAATTCCATTTCTACTTCATTCCTTCTTTTCCCTGACCTCTGACCCACTGGATAGGGCAGTAGTATTGCCAACTATTTTGACTCAGGCAGGGGCATATGGTTTCGTGCTGTATGTCACAGGATTAGTTAGAGTCAAGGTTCTATAACAATACGTTTGAAAAAATATTTTTTGTCTTGCACAAAAACTAATGTGTATACACCCGTTCTTAAGTTTGAAAAGTTCAGTGTGGTTTTCTCTTTAAAGGAAATGGTTTCGTATTTAATAACATGGCCCTGTTGATCATAAAGTTTATAAGTCCAGGCTTCAAAACCCATTTGTGGTACAATTATATCAACAAAACCCTTGCTAGGGTTAGGATATAGGGTTGCTTCATCAGTTATATGTTCCTGTTCTAATCCTGTTATAGTATTTAATTGCAGAGACCCGGCAAAAAAATTACTGGTTTTGTAATTTGTAACAGGAATGGGCATATCGTTGAATACAGCCCCAGGTGAGAAATAGCCGGCAAAGTATAACTTATTATTAGAATCAATATGTATATCCAAAATATTAGATGAGTTTGCATTTCCATTGAGCACCCACTCTAGGCTGCCTGAATGATCGTATTTAGCCAAAAAGCCTAACCCTTCGTTATAAATATCATTTAAATATATAAGTTGAATTGAGTCAGCGTCATCATAAAATGTAGTTTCTGGATTCAGGTACCCTCCAAAGTATACATTATCTTCCGTATCTACTTCTACAGTATAACCAGTATCATTTTCTACCGAGCCAGCAGTTCTTATCCATTCCAGATGATTATCTGATGTTAGTTTACCACAAAAAAAATCATAGCCGCCTTTACTCTGAATCACAATATTTTCAGCTGATATATTTCCACTAAATGTACCCGTAAAATACACATCACCTTGATCTGTAACTCGAATTTTATTCCCTATCTGATCATATTTACCACTTACTTCTCGAATCCACTGAAAATTCCCATCTTTGTTAATCTTGCCAATAATCACATCTTCCTGATTTTGAGTTTTAGCAGTACATAAGTATTCAGCCACCCTTCTAATTGCTTTTCAAATGCTTCCAATACTTCTGCCACCAACTTTTGCTCAAGATCAGAGCCGTCTGGTTTATCCTGATGAGAAGCACTGGCATTAGTCGCTGAACCACTGAGGTTGTTTTCCTTACTGATGTTCCCCTCAGCATCCACCGAATAGGAATTGCCATTTTGATCAGTAATCGCCAATACCTCCCCCTCTTTCGGCACCTGTTGAGCTACTATTTCTTCTTTGTTTTCAGAATCTACCGCTACTACCTGTCCTGCATCATTGACATACACCTGAACTACTTCACTCTCTATGGTCAGGGTGGTTACCGCTGCTTCATCCTGTGAGCCGGTAGGGTTATCAGCCGCTGTAGCCGCTGCTTCATTGGCTTCTGATGGGTCTTGTTGGTGTTCAGGCTGAGCGGGATGCTCCTGCTGCCACCTTTGTTGAAAACCTTCTAACCCCTCACTTAAGGCGACTACCTCCCCTTTTACCAGGTTAAAGTCCTCATCTATCCATACCCTTTCAAACTTCACTGGTATCTGTGTGCTTAAATAGGGCACCCGCGTCACGCCCCAGCCACTGAATATTCC
>JBGTIS010000179.1:0-29111 GCA_041745535.1 Cyclobacteriaceae bacterium
TGACTTGCCCTCGTACAAGCCTTTGATGGCTTCCTGCTGAAAGCGATCATAATCGAATTTTTCTTCTTTCATTGTAAAACTGTGTTTAAGCTAAATTAATAATTTTTCTAACTTTGACACAGTTCCATGTACAGTCTCGAACAACCTTTTCTTCAACTTCTTTAATTTGATCTTTATCATCAATAACTAATATTACTTTTTCTCTCATTATTTAAAAATTAGCCGAAAAGATGCGCCTCTTAATTTCTTATCATTACCTAGAAACTGGACCTCACCGTATAATTTTTTCATTCTATTTTTGATTGTATACAAACCTATACCCGATCCATCGGTAGTTGTTGTTCCCAGAGAAAATAAAGCTCCATTACTTGATGCTAACTCTTCTGGTACCCCATTGCCATCATCGTGAAAATCAAGCAAAAAACATTTTCCTGAATTGAGCATGTCTATAACAATCTTGTTGGCACCAGCTTTTACCGAATTAGAAATGAGATTATCAATGATAATCGATACATCAAGTAAGCTTAATTTGGTTTTAAATTCCCCGTCATTATTCACTTGAATCTTTACAATATCTTTATAGGCATAACTGTATGTAGAAATGTACTCTTTCACATAATCTGGTAGGTTGACTTTTTGTACTTCTTGATCAGCTTTGAAATTAGCTTTTGTAACTAAATTGCTAATTTTAAGGACTTTATCTACCTGAAATTTAATCAGGCTAATTTCTTCTAGTTGTATCTCATCATCTTTTAATCCTTCTTTTATTTTACGATTCAAAGCATCTAAGCAGGCATCTATTTCGGTAGCAGAAAGTTTGATACTATGTATTAATTCTTCAGCATCATCGCTCAAAGTTTTTCTGGTAGCATTAAGATACTTATTCTTTTCTTTCTCAGCTTTTAGATTTACTTCAGCCACATGTTTAGCTTTCTCTGCCTCTTTCGCTTTTTGTTCAGCTTCTTTTCTCTTAAGTTCTTCTTCTCTACGTTGTAGTTCTTTCTCTTTTGCCTCAAGTTCGGCCTTCTTTCTAGCCTCGTCCGCTTTTCTCCGTCGTTCTTCTTCAATTTTCTTTGCTTCCTCTGCTTTTCGGGCTTCTGCTTCAGCTTTTTCTCTCCTCTCTAACTCTTCTTGCGCCTTTTGCTCAGCATTAATTTTTTCATTGAGTAATTTTTGATACCTAGTATCAGCATCTAATATTTCCTTTTTAAAAGGATCATTACCTGTTTTTTCAGCAATTGCTAATAGATCTTTAAATGTGTTTGGCGTTAACTTATCTATCTTCTCTCTGGTAATATTTACTAAGTCCCTGTTGTAATCTATTACCTCTACATCATCACGATCAACAAGTTTTTTTATTATGTTAACCAAAACACCTCTGCTTTCTATAGTCTTTGAAATAAAGGAAATATCTTCTTTAAACGTATCTTCTTTAAAAGGTATTTGGTCTCTTATTACTTTATCAATAGCCTGCCCCCATTGAACATCTACAACATATCTTTGCAATCGTTTAAAGCATGCCTCAAAAAAAGAATCTATTAGTTGGTTATATCCTTCTGTCTCAACGAGTCCACCATCTCTACTAGATACCTCTCTGAACTCCTTTGAATTATCAGTAAACAACTCAATCCTTCCAAGTACATCACGAGTACCTAAGTATCTGCTATATCCTTGTTGTTTGCGACGGTCTATTCCTAAACTATCATCGTCTGGGTCACCAAAAGGATAAACCCTAAAGCCATTTTTAAATAAGAACACAGAACCAAACTGCACTGCACGAATACCCATCTGACGAGTAAAGTTGGTCTTTGCTGCCTGATTTAAAAAAAACAGATGAAACTTTGCATCATCTAGTTTCTTATATTTCTTGTTTGGTTCTTTTATCTTATATATAAGAGAGCCTCGATCTATCAGTTCTGTTTCAATAATACTTTTATTAATACAAGTTTTAATCTGCGTAGTCTTTATCTCTAGAGTCTCAAAAATGAAGTTGTTGACAGGACCATTTATCTTTTTTCTTTCAATCTCCTCTTCTTCATCTTTTTCCTTTTCTCGATCACACTTTATGATAATTGAGAACTTGGAACTATCTTCTTCAAGAGCATTAAATGGGTTGATTAGTTTCTCAAGTGAGTGTTTTAATTTTTGTAACTTATTCCGAGGCCAATTTGAATGAAGCCCAGTTATTTCTAGTAGCGTACCGTGCTTTAAATCGGGATAAATATTATTAGAGATCACCTCATGTTCTATTTGTATAGCAATGAACTCTTTTTTTGCATCTTCTTCAAAATCACTCCAATTAACTTTAATTTGTTCAAGCCTAGAATTTCTACTATCCTTTTTTGTAATTAGTGTAAGTTGTTTTCCCAAACGATCGCAGGAAAATCTTCCTATACCTTTTGCTCCTGCATAGTAAAATTTTGGCCTTATTTTGTCAATATAACCTTCGCGGTTGTTTTCCTCCCCTTCTTCTTTGTCTTCCTCCCCTTCCTTTTTTGCCGAATAAGCTACAAATAACCACTTATTCTTTATATCCTCTAACGACATCCCCTTCCCATTATCCTTGATAATAATTTTATCATCTTCAAAAACAATTTCAACCGTAGTAGCATGAGCATCATAAGCATTTTTTACTAACTCAAAAACAGCAATAAAATCATCCGTAATAAGGTCTCGTCCTATTATACTTTTTAATCCCGAACTAACTTTAAATTCAAGATAGTCTACCATAAATCAATTCATTTAAAACTAACCCACTCTGCTCTCCAAATAATGGTGGGATTGCATTCCCAATTTGTGAATATCTTGGTACTTCGTTAACCCTTTCTTTCCCACCTGTAGTGTATTTAGCTTTAAACTTAAACCAATCTGGAAAAGATTGGATTCTTGCATATTCTCTTACAGTTAAAACCCTTGGTTCGCAATAATGTATATGGTCATCTGGTAAAGTAGTAAGTGTAATACTTGGTTGATTTTCATCAAGAGGAACAATTCGATGCTTGTTGATCCTTAATTTTGCTTTTACTTCCTTGCTTAGATCTTTATTTCTATTACCTACTTCGAGTATATACCTAAACTTTTCTTCTGTCTCCTTTTTGTGGTTAACAAAACTGTGGCTATCAGGAACTTTACCTGTATTTCCTTTTCTCATATACCGTTGATACTTTGAAGCCGGTTTAGAATACAAACCCGCTTTAAAGCCCTTTCGGTCTGGACAATCTATTGTTCCATTTTCATAAAGCAGGTCAGAAATAGCTTGCTTTAAATTAGGTTTTAGAGTTAAACCTTTTGAGACTAAAAACTTCTTTTTATTCTCAAAAATTCTATGAAAAAAATCAAGAGTCTGCAAATTTTTCTGATCTGCGAAATCTTCCCTAATACCAATTATGATAAATCTAGCTCTTTTTTGCGGTATACCGAATTCGGAAAAATTAACCATACGTCCATAAGCTTTGTAATTTAACCACTTTAGTGACCTTAATACAAATTCAGAATAAGCTATTCCTTTTGATTTATTCTTCTTAAAGTTTAACGTAAATCCTTTGACATTTTCAAAAAAGATAACTTTAGGCCTTACTAATTGTATAAACCTCAAATATGATTTTATCAATTCATTTCTTTCATCACTTTCTACCCTTCTACCTGCAGAAGAGAATCCTTGACATGGTGGGCCACCGACAACCAAATCAACTTGGCCCCTAAGGCTTTTCAAATTCTCTTTATAATTTTCAATAACTTCATTAATATCAAAGGGCTGGCATGGTAGCCAATTTGGCCAGTCAAAATGATTTAGCTTTTTTAATAAATTATACTCTAAGGTTTGAAAAGCTTCGGGGCTTTTTTCTATTGCAAATAAACCTTTCCAACCAGATTGATATAACCCAAGTGAAAGGCCACCGCATCCTGCAAATAAATCAATATAGACAGGTTTAATAGTATCAGTATTTATGCTACCCAATTTTTTAAGTAAAAATAAGTAAGAAAGCCTCAATATAAGGCTATCTATCGAAATTTATTGATTTTATGTAAAAAAAATGCAACTTTCACACACAACTACCTTTTTTTAAATCCCAATCTTAATTCATAAGAATAAAAATGCTATACATAAATAATATATTTTTCTACATCACTTCTGATGATGGGATTGATGTATTTATAATTCACTAAGTCAATTTTTGATGGTTGAAATAACTGAGACAGATATTCTTCTAGTTGTATCTTTTTACCAAATCCTATGCGCACACCCTCTTTGGTAATATAAATCAAATCAATATCGCTTTCAATAGATGCACAACCCTTAGCGTAACTACCGAACAGACCTATAGCTTCTATCCCAAAAAAGTCAGACAGTGTAGTTTTATAGTTTTTTAATTTTTCTATAATTATATGCTTATCCATCTTACTATTTCAAATCTCAAATTTCGGCTGTAAACAATTAGGGCCAATCAAAACAAGACAAGAATACTTCTTTCCTTGTCTTCTATCAATGTTTGTATATCAGTATAATGTTTATTGAGTATTTGGAAAATATCATTCGTTTTGCAATTCCCTCGGCGAATCCATACCACTTTAGGTGGAGAGCTTAATAGTATACTCAAATCGCTAAAATCAGCATCCTTTGTTACAATGGTAAAGTTATGCTGGCGTGCATACTCCCATACATTTCTATCTTGAGCTTCAGCTAGGTTCAAGTGATATACGTGATCAGAGCCAGGAAATAAGTCAGCTAATTGGATAACTAATTGTGGAGATAGATTGTGGTCAAAAAGTAGTTTCATACTACCATAAGGCGTTTTTCTCGATCAGCGGCATATTGCAAACAGGCAAGAATATCTGTTTCTGTTAAATAAGGAAAATCATCCAGTATTTCTTGCACTGACATTCCAGAAGCTAAATATTCCAGCACATCGTATACCGTGATGCGCATGTTACGAATGCAGGGTTTACCACCTCGTTTTCCCGGTTCAATTGTAATGACATTATTGTATCGCATAAAAGTTTCCTTTATCCTGTTAAGATACAGTTAATAGGCAACTTATTCAATGGTTTATAAATTTTCTTAAATTACCAGGCTTTTTCTCCTTGAATTCAGAAACAAAACCTCTATCATTAAAGCAGAGAACTGCATAAGTCTACTACTACCACCAAACTACTTTGGCTGAATTTAGTTATAGGTGTAACCAAGCTAATAAAATCCCTTTCGCCTTGCGGGAGGGATTTGCTTTAGATATTGAAACTAATTATAGCGCACGCTTCAAATTGGCAATTAAGCGCACCATCTGAAAGTCAGCTTATTATCAGTTTGTTCTATCATTATTTATCATGTAAACCATCGTCTATGCATTATTCAGCTGAATTTGTTCCTCCTAATGATCGCCCGGACGAAAAACCCAAAACCACGCCTTTATTATTCTGGGATTACTATATGATGGCGTACCAGGATATGAAGATAGTCGCCAGAGATTTATTTTTATTTCAGAAGCTATCGGCCCGGTATCAGTGGCAACTCAACTGGAATATGATCAGCATCTTAAAGCAGCAATCCCAAACGGTACTGATTACGGATCTTAACAATACAATTATTTTCGCTTCCGGTAACATTCGTCATATGACTGGCTATTTCGCACATGAGGTAATAGGAAAAACCCCAAAAATATTTCAGGGAAAAGAAACTTCCCCGCAAAGCCGGAAAATTATTCGCCAGGCTGTACAAAACAGGCAATCATTCCAAATAGTAATTCTCAATTATAAAAAAAACGGGGATACGTATCTCTGTAAAATTGAAGGCCATCCTCTTTTGAACCACCAGAATGAGTTGACCAATTTTATAGCCTTTGAGCATCCACATCCTGCCAAGGCATGAAATCTGGTCCTGTTCTATATGTAATATCCCTTTTAAGACAAAGCAGCTTACTTACTAATGAGAAAGCAGTATGGGTAATCATAAAGTAATTGATTACATAGATAATTCTCAATACGATTTGTGAAAACAATAGCTTTTGCTATTTTAGTAGCACCACTCAACTACTCATCACAACTATGAATCGCAGAGAAATTATCAAGCAATTGTCTATATTACCTTTTGTAGGAAGTGCCATGCCTTATGTGCCTACGTCCGAAGGACAGTCGTCAGTAACGGCCCCACTCAAAGCCGGGCAGAACATCTACAATGCCATTGGGGTGGATACGGTTGTCAATTGCCGGGGTACTTTTACCATAATCGGAGGGTCTATTGAGCGGCCTGAAGTATTGGCGGCTATGGAAGCTGCATCAGGGTATTTCGTGCAATACGACGAATTGGCTTTCGGCATTGGCCGCCGGTTGGCCGAACTCACAAAATCTGACTGGGGCATGGTTTCAGCAGGTTGCGCTGCAGGCCTGAAGCATGTTACCGCTGCCTGCGTTACCGGTGGAAATCCTGAAAAACTGGTTCGCATCCCCAACCTGACCGGCTTTGAGAAAACAGAAGTGATTATTCCCGGCTACTCCCGCAATGTGTACGACCATGCCGTACGCAATGTGGGCGTTACCATCGTGGAGGTAAATACGCCGGAGGAACTGGAAAAAGCCATCAATGCCAAAACGGCCATGATTTACATTGTGACCGGGTCAGATTCTGAAACCGGTCAGCCACTATCGCTGGAAGTAATTGCAGGTATTGCCAAACCGAAAAATATTCCCATACTGGCCGATGCCGCCGCGGAAGACCTTACCATCCCGCCTGTGCACCTGGAAAAAGGAGCTACGGTAGTCGCCTATAGTGGTGGCAAAGCCATTTGCGGCCCGCAGTGTGCCGGACTGCTGTTGGGCAATAAAAATATACTTATGTCGGCCTGGCAGGCGAGTTCCCCCCACCATGGCCCGGGTCGCGATAACAAAGTAGGAAAAGAAGAAATGCTGGGCATGCTGGCAGCCGTAGAGGCCTGGACCACCCGAGACCACCAGGGTGAGTGGCACACCTGGCTTTCGTGGCTGGATGAAATTTCTAAAAAAGTACTGAAAATTGATGGCGTTTCTACAAAAGTAACAGATCCCAAAGGGCTGTCGAACCATGCCCCCGTGCTGCACATCAGCTGGGATCCTGATAAGTTACATATTACCGGAGAAGACCTGGCTGAAGACCTGGCCAGGAACAAACCCAGGGTAGCCATTGGCAGTCGTACCCAGGATGGTATGACTTCGGTTAATGTTACCCCCAATCAGATGAAGGAAGAGAACGTGAAAGTGGTGGCAGACCGTATTTTTGAAGTGCTTTCTCAAAAGCGCAGTCCGAAATCGGATACGCTAACGCCGCCCAGCGCGAACATTGGCGGGCACTGGGATGTTGAAGTTAAATATTTTACCAGCAAAAGCCAGCATACTTTGTTTTTGGAACAGGATGGCAACTGGCTGCAAGGTACCCATAAAGCGGATTTCTCCATGCAGGAGGTAGTGGGCATGGTAGAAGGTAATATGGTGAAACTCAGTAGCCGGCAGCGCATGCCCGGCGATTCCATCAGTTTTCTGTTTTCAGGTAAAATTGAAGGCGATTCCTTTTCAGGCTCTATTTATTTGGGCGAATACCTTACCGCGGAGTTTACAGCCACCCGAGCCCGTTACGACCAGGAGCGCAAACCTATTTTCATTCCGGGCGGACCACCCCTGGCCACTTAAAATATTAGGACTGCGGCTTTATAAAACACTTGCTATTTGGATTTAAAATCATCTTTCCCACATTATGTATAAGTATGCGTGTGTAATTCTGTTTTTTAGTTACCTGTTATGTTTTGAGGAAGTAGGAGCCCAGGATCTGGATATTTTATTGAAAGGCGGCCATGTGATTGACCCAAAAAATAACATAGATGCCCCAATGGATATCGGCATAGCTGATGGAAAAATAGCCCGGGTAGCGGCTGATATCCCCGCGGAAAACGCCGAAAATCTGATTGATGTAACGGGTTTGTATGTAGTACCCGGCCTTATCGACATGCACGTACATGTGTTTAGTGGCAACGAGCCAGGCTCCTATATCGCCAATGGTGCTACCAGCGTGCCGCCCGACGGATTTACGTTCAGGGCCGGTGTAACCACCGTAGTGGATGCGGGATCTTCGGGATGGAGAAATTTCCGGCAGTTTAAAGCACAAACCATTGATCAGGCAGCTACCAGGGTACTGGCCCTGCTCAATATTGTAGGTACAGGTATGTATGGCCGTTTCGAAGAGCAGGATGTAAGCGATATGAATCCGGTGATGACCGCCCACATGATAAATAAGTTGTTTCCCGACATCCTGGTAGGCATCAAAGCAGCGCATTATTGGGGCGATTTTACCCAGGTGGACCTGGCTGTGGAAGCAGGCAACCTGGCACATGTACCTGTGATGGTAGATTTTGGCGAGCACGACCCACCACTGTCCATCAAATCGCTTTATCTGGAACACCTGCGACCGGGAGATATTTTCACCCATACCTATTCGTATGGCCCCACGCAAAGGGAAACCATTGTGGACGAAAATGACAAGGTGAAACCTTTTGTGTTTGAGGCGCAGAAAAGGGGGATTATCTTTGACGTAGGCCATGGAGGAGGCGCCTTTTCCTGGCGACAGGCAGTACCGGCGATGGCACAGGGCTTTAAAGCAGACGTGATCAGTACCGACCTGCATACCCAAAGCATGAATGCCGGTATGAAAGACTTAAGCAATGTGCTGTCTAAATTTATAGCCATGGGCATGCCCCTGCAGGATGCTGTTTTTCGGGCTACCTGGAAGCCTGCGCAGGTAATCAACCGAACCGATTTGGGGCACCTGACGGTGGGCGCTGAGGCCGATGTAGCCATATTTAACGTGCGAAAAGGTGATTTTGGGTTTGTGGATATACGCGGAACCACCCTCCATGGCACAGAGAAACTGGAGACAGAACTGACCCTCCGGGCCGGAAAAGTGGTATGGGATCTGAACGGCATCAGCATGCAGGACTGGGAAAGTGAAAAGAACAATACGGCAAAGTGATGAGATTTCTTCCCATATATAATGCCCTGCACTGTACAAGAAATAGCATGGTAGCTATCCTGTGTGGCCTGATACTATTTTTATTTGCTCCGGATGCTACGCAAGCACAGGCCGTTGACCTTCTGATTAAAGGCGGACATGTGTTTGACCCTAAAAACAACATAGATGCCGTAATGGATGTAGCCATTGCTGAGGGCAAAGTATTCCGGGTAGCTGCTGACATTCCCGCTAATGAGGCCAAAAAAGTAATAGACGCTATCGGTTTGTATGTAGTGCCTGGCCTGATTGATATTCATACGCATGTGTTTGTGGGCAGCCAGTCCGGTCAATTTGCCGATGGTATTAACAGCCTTTCTCCGGATGATTTTACATTTCGGGCAGGCATTACCACGGTGGTAGATGCGGGCACCTCTGGCTGGCGGAATTTCCCCCAGTTTAAAGCGCAGGTAATTGACCAGTCTAAAACACGGGTGCTGGCATTTCTGAATATTGCCGGTTCGGGCATGAGTGGCAATCCCACCCAGCAGGATATCGGAGATATGGATGCTGAAAAAACCGCACAACTGGCAGATGAATATCCGGATGTGATCGTCGGCATCAAAATCGGCCACTATGAAGGCAGCGAATGGACACCGTTCGACAGGGCTTTGTCGGCAGGAAAGCAGACGAAAAAACCCCTTTTTGTAGAGTGCCATTTGCCGCAGTATTCCCTGGCCGACCAACTGAAGCGGATGCGACCGGGCGACATGATTACCCATTCCTATGAGAAAGTTGCTGAACGCATGTCGGTGGTGGATGAACAGGGCAAGGTGCGGCCTTTTGTAATGGAAGCGAAAAACCGGGGCATTCTGTTTGATGTAGGACATGGTGGAGCCGGCTTCTGGTTCAGTGAGGCAATGCCAGCCCTGGAGCAGGGGCTCTGGCCCAATTCCTTTGGCACCGACCTGCACCGTTTCAGTATGAACGCGGGTATGAAAGACATGCTGAATGTAATGTCCAAATATCTCAGTATGGGCATGCCGCTGAAAGATGTGCTGCTGCGTGCCACCTGGAATCCGGCAAAGGCTATCCAAAGAGAAGACCTGGGAAACCTGAGTGAAGGCGCAGCAGCGGATATTGCTGTATTACGCCTGCGAGAGGGTGATTTCGGATACATTGATGCCGGTGGAAACCGACTGCAGGGCAACCGTAAATTTGAAGCAGAGCTGACCATTCGAGCTGGAAAGGTTGTGTGGGACCTGAACGGTATGGCTGCACAGGAATTTAAAAAATAAACAGGCCATACAAACTATGAAATTAGCTTCCCCTTATTGTCATCAGATTTCCTTTCTGCAACGCTTGAGTGTGAAAGGCTTTATTCTTTTAGGGTTGTTGGCAAATTGTATTGGGTGTAAGCAGTCTGAGAAATTACCCGAAGCAGATCCCGATAACGGAGGCCTTTTTCTTCCCGGAAATTTTGAGGCCCTGGTGGTAGCCGATGGCATCGGACGCGCCAGACACCTGGCAGTAAATGATAACGGAGATATTTATGTAAAATTAAGTTCGTCCGACAGCTTGCAGGGTGGTAATATGGCCCTGCGCGATACCAATCACGATGGCAGGGCTGATATTATAGAAAGGTTTGGCGGTGAAGGCGATGTAAGAGGTTTTTATGGCACAGGCATGACCATCCACAATGGTTATCTGTATTATAGTTCGGCCACCGAACTTTACAGACAAAAATTAACGCCGGGAAAATTAATACCGGAAAGTGAAAGAGAGACTGTATTGACCGACGACCATGCGCATGGTGTGCACTGGCACATAACCAAACCGGTAGCTTTTGATAAGCAGGGATATATGTATGTGCCCTTTGGCGCCCCCTCCAATGCCTGCCAGGAACTGAGTGCCACCCCCAATGGCGCTCCTGAAGGAGTAGGCCTGGACCCCTGCCCTGAATTGGAAGCACATGGCGGCATCTGGCGGTTTGACGCCACTAAAACAGGTTTGACGCAGAAAGATGGCTACAGGTTTGCCACCGGCATCCGAAGTGTGGTGGCTATGAACTGGAATCCGATAGATGACCACCTGTACATTGTGATGCACGGAAGAGATAATTTGCACAGTTTGTTTCCCAGTCGTTTTACGCCCTGGCAAAGTGCCGTACTTCCTTCCGAAGAGTTTTTAAAAATAACCGATGGTGCGGATTATGGCTGGCCCTATTGCTATTACGACCAGCTTCAGGAAAAGAAGGTACTGGCGCCGGAATATGGAGGCGATGGACAAATAATAGGCCGGTGTGCTGATATGGATTTGCCGGTAATGGGTTTCCCAGGCCACTGGGCCCCTAATGATTTGTTATTTTATCAGGGAGATCAGTTTCCTGAGCGATACAAAAACGGGGCTTTCATTGCTTTTCATGGTTCTACCAATCGGGCACCCTATCCGCAGTCCGGGTATTTTGTGGCTTTTGTTCCTTTCGAGAATGGAACCGCTACCGGCGCCTGGGAAGTATTCGCCGATGGTTTTACCAGCGTAGATACGGTGGTAAATACCAGTGATGCGGTGTACAGGCCGGTAGGACTGGCCGAAGGGCCGGATGGTTCTCTGTACATCACCGAATCGAACACCGGGAAAATATGGCGGGTACTATACCGGGGCGAAAAGAATTCGTTCGGCGCGGCAGCACTGGCGGCTATGGAAAAACGGAAATTGTTGTCTCATATTAAAACGCCGGATGAGACAGCGGATGACCTGCAGAAAAATCTGCTGGCCAGCCAGAAACTGTACAATACTTTTTGTGGCACCTGTCACCAGCAAGATGGGAAGGGCGCTGCAGGCCGTTTTCCACCGCTGGCGGGTACCGACTGGGTAAATGGCGACAAAACCAGGCTGATTAATATTGTTTTGAATGGGTTGGAGGGCAGCATTGAAGTAAATGGTGAAACCTACAACAGTGTGATGCCGCAACACATGTTTTTGAGTGATGTGCAGCTTGCTGAGATTTTAACCTTTATCAGGCAGAATTTTGGGAATAATGCCAGTGCCGTCAGCCCTGAAGAAGTAAGTAAGGTAAGGAATAGGGCTGGCAGTCCGAATTGATTTTTAATTCAGTTTATGAATTAACTGCCACCCTATACTCTCTTTATGCTTCCTTTACCAACCAACTACTTTCTTTCCAGGTCCCAGCGAAACCCGATATAGAATTCCCGGCCATGAATGGGCGAAAAGGCATAGGCCGTATCAAAATATTCGCTGAATCCGGTAGAAGCATTCGGATCGTTGTAACCTATTAATGGTGATATGGGCTGTATGTAATCAAAAATGTTTTGTACGCCCGCATACACCGTCCAGCCTTTGGTCAGCCCTTTGGTAATCTGGATATTATGGAAAGAAAAAGCATCGGAGCGGGTAGCACGTGGCGTGGACAACGGATTTCCGTTTTCATCCAGATCGTATACCACCGGCAAGGCCATCGGTCCGGTTACCCGCAGGGTATAGGCAAAGGTAATGTTCGGTTTCCGCCAGGTATAGTTGCCGGTAAACACGCCACTCCAGTTGGGAGCGAATTCAATATATGTTTTCTCAAAATCATCATGTTCATTGCGTTCGGTCTGGGTTACCTCCTGCAGGTTAAAACCCAGATTTGCACTCAGCGGAAAATCAAATTCCTGTTGTATGTTCAGACCAATGCCTTTAGTAATGGCATAGCCATCGGTGTTGGCATACACAATTTTGGCCGGATCGGTATAATCGGGAATAATTTTGTTGGTAAAGTAGGTATAATACCCATCTACATCTATGGTGCCCTGGCTATTGCCCAGTGTGTACACATGATTCAGGTTAAGGGCCGCGTTATAAGAACGTTCTGGTTCCAGTTCTTCCGCGATTTCCACCGTACGCTGCCCGGTAACAAAAGCATGGTCTTCGGTAAACAGATTTACAATCCGGAAGCCGGTTCCCATATTCACCCGAAAGGTAGTCCATTCGCCAGGTTTGTACTTGGCATTCAGCCTGGGTGAGAAAATAAGGCCATGTTCGGCATAATGGTCCAGCCGGCCGCCAGCCAGCAGGGTAACATTGTCGGTAAGCGCCCATTCGTCCTGTAAAAATACGCCGGGAATAAACTGCTTGTCGGGCTGATTGGCACTAACGGTGTCGGCACTGGAAGTGGCAATAGTATTGTCATCGTATTGCTGGTAACGGGCCGTGAGGCCAGCCAGTAACTGATGGTTGCCCAGCGATTTGTCCCAGATCAGGTTGGCAAACCCAATGCTTTGTTCGGCTTCGTAATAGGCATTTCCATAATAACTGTTTTGCCGGTGGTAGCTTGCGGAATAATCTATTTTAAAATGCTCGGTGGTGGGTAACTCATATGTACCGAACATTTCAAACCGGTTGGTATAAATGCTTTCACCATAAATACTGTCGCTGCCTCTAAGGTGCCGGTAGTTCCGGTTTTTCAGAAATTGTTCTACTCCATTCCGGCGGTCTTCGTAATAGTATTTTCCGGCCACAGTAAACTTTTTACCACTTTTTCGGTGAATGTTCCATTTGGTGAACAGAGAATACCGGTCCAGGTTAACCATATCGCCAAACCCATCGTTGTTCCGGTCGTCAAAATCGTTGATATAGGCGTAGTTCAGGCCGATGTATCCGCTTGATTTTCCAAGGGTGGGCGCCACGGCCACATTACCGAACGATTCCAGGTGCGAAGTGCCCATAAGGTCTACCGAAAGCAAAGGCTGGTCTTCAGGATCTTTGGTAATGATATTAATGACACCGGCTACCGCTTCCGAACCATACAAGGTAGAGCTGGGCCCTTTAATTACCTCAAACCGGTCGATAATCATGCTGGGAATACCATTTAAGCCGTATACCGAAGCCAGATTGCCATACATGGGCGTACCGTCCATGAGAATGGCCGTATACGGACCAGGCAAGCCATTAATGCTGATGCTGTTGGTAAAACACACGCCACAGGCTACTACTTCCTGAATACCATTTACCAGTTTGATGCCTTCTATAATAGAAGAAGCAGCCGAGGGCGTAAAAGTATTCATGTATTCGGAGGTTACCACCTCTACCTTTACCGGAGAGGCTTTCACATACGTGGGGTTCATGGTGCCGGTTACCACTACTTCGCCCAGGCCCAGACTATTTTCTTCCAGTTCCACATCCAGTTGGGTCGTTTTTCCCGGTACCACTACCATTTCTTTTTTTATGGAAACAAATCCTATGGATCGGAAAACCAGGGGAGCTTTTCCCGGCTCAATGTTTTCTAAAATATAGGCGCCGCTGGCATCGGCGGCAGTTCCTTTGTCGGTGCCGGCAATCTGTACGGTAGCCCCGGGTATCGGACCCGATTTGCCAGATATGATTCCGGTAACCTTTCCTTTATCCTGCGCCCACAATTCGTTGGCGCCTGTACACATACAAAACAATAAAAGTATAGTTTTCATCATCTTATCCTTTTCCACAAAGCTAAGATAAATATTCTGTAAGTAAAAAATATTTTTTAGATTAGTCTAAAATTCAATTTAAGCAGGTGAGCAAAAGTAATAAGGTATTCCTTGCCGGATGAGGCTTTGCCGAATTCCGGTGGCCGGCACCCGGCATCCCATTCATGGGACCCCGGAATAAATCCGGTCGGCGCCCCGACGGGGAGAATACCCTAAAACTATTGCTCCACTACTTAAAACAACCGCGTTAATAACTTTTTAGGTGAAAAAAAGCGGTCTCAGGAGTCCGCTTTGCACTTTAAAATGTTGTTGAGAAAAAGCTTACGATTTATCAATTATATTTTTCAGCTTCTCTATTTCCTTCTCGCTCAGGTTTTCTTCTTCCACAATAAAAGAAAGCAGGGAAGCGGGAGAATTGTCAAAATAGCCGGTCAGTAATTTTCTAAGGTACATTTTCCGGTACTCGCCTTTGCTGATCGCGGGATAATATTCATAGGTTTTGCCATAGGCTTTGTAGGTCAGATACCCTTTCTTTTCCAGAATGCGGACTACGGAAGAAATGGTATTATAAGGCGGTTTCGGCTCGTCGGGCAATGCCTGGATAATATCTTTTACAAAGGCTTTTTTCAGCTTCCAGCACACCTGCATAATCCGCTCTTCTGTTTTGGTAAGTTCTTCCATTTCTTTCATCTTCTTACTTGGTATTAGTTTCAACAACCGTAAACTCAATATCAACCGTGCCGCCATCTTCTCCTGCCTGTGCGGTAGCATCGGGATAAGGATTGATGCCAACCTGCTTTGGATCAAAATTACCCATAAACGCGATTATTTGTTGCGCTTCAATTAGTTTGGATCGGTTAAACCAATCTCCACTTTTAAAGGGAATTTGTTCTAATATTTTATCGGTAGAAACGGTTTGATTTCCTTTAACGATAATCTTTCCGACTTTTACTTTTGTTCCCTCAAATACATTCAGTACCAGATCTACTGCATCAGGGCTTACCCACTGTTCTTCTGTTTCTACATTGAAAAACAGATATCCCTGGTCCATATAAAGTGAAGATATATCTTCACCATAAATACTGTTGTTAATACGTTTTTCAAGCTCCTGTTTATCGTAGCTATCTCCAGCTTTTAATGTCAGAATCTCATTCAATTTATCATCATCGTACACTACATTACCGTTCCAGATAATGTTTCCAATTTTTGTACCGGTTGGTTGTACGGTCGTTGCATTTCCATTTACCATGTCGTTGCTTTCCGGTTTGTCCAGACAGGAACCGAGCAGCATCAACAAGGCGGTAAGGGGCAGCATCAGCAGGAATACAAACTTTTGTCGAGGCAACGAGCGGGTTTTGGTTAACATCATGATACGCTGTCCGATCTGCTTGTCGGAAAATCCGTTAGCCAATGGCACTGCTTGCGGAATGGCCGATAGTTTCAACAGCAAATGCGCATAGGTTTTCTGAGTATCACCCTTTCCGGCCACAGCGGCATCGGCCAGAAATTCGTGTACACCGCGCAATGCTTTTTTCAGGTAATTCATCAAAGGATTGAACCAGAATACCGCCCCGGCAAGTTCAAAAAATAATAGATCAAGGGTATGGTGCTGCTGAATGTGTACCAGTTCGTGCTGTTTAATTTGCCTCAATTCACTGGCAGGAAGTTGCCGGCACTGCGGACTCAGAAAAATATACCGCCAGAAAGAAAAAGCCGGCAGGTTTCGCGACAGGCTTACCAGATTATACCTGTTTTCTTTTATGACAGGGTTGCTGGTAACAAAACGGCGTATGCTGAACAGATTTTTGCTGATCGCAACCATTTTATACAAGAGGCCCAGTACATATACACTTAGAAGCACAACTCCCACCGTTTGTACCCAATTGAAAGGCTGCGCTGCCACAGCAGTTCCTGCTGATGGGTTATCAGGCTGGGTTTGTAAAAAATTCCATTGAAAAGGTAAGAAGCCATTCTCAGGAGCAATGACACTTTTAGGTAAAAGGGCGGGTAAAGGCGCCTGAATAAATGGTAAAATTATGCTTAATAATACAGCAACAATCAGGTAAAAACGCATCCAGTGGAAATGGGTAAAGCGTGATAAAAGCCAGCGATAGGCGAGTGCGAATAGGCTGAGGTACAAGGTGCCTTTCAGCAAATACAGGAAGATTGCAGATAACATATAGTCATATATTTGTGTGATAACTCAAATGTATAACTTATTTTTCAGTTTGGAAGCTAATAATTCTATTCAGGATCAACAGCTGCTAATAAGAGATATTTGCTGTAAGAATCAGTATTTGCCGGTTTTAGAATTTTTCGCATACCGCTGCCAATGCCGCCGTATCGCCGACATTCCCTGGAAAAACCACGTAAATAATGTCCGGAAATTTACTGTCCTGGTCCAACTGCCAAATCGGCACCCCTGGAATTACAGGTCCCAGAATCAACGCTTTTTTTGCTGAAAGTCCTTTGGAAGCCAGGTCGCTGGAGGTAATCCCGCCTTTGGCTACTATAATTTTTGGCCGCACCGTAAGTCCTTTGACAATGCTAACCAGAAAATCGGATACGAAAGCATTGATTTTCAGACTGCTTTCCGAATCGTGACCCACTTCCAGCTTCCGACTGGTATGGATGACCACATCCTCGCCTGCGGCCAGCCACTGATCGGTTTGTCGGCTTATCGTTTCCGCCTGCAACGAGACCTCATCCGAGCGCAGCAATTCTTCCACATTTACCGCTATACTTTTGTAGGCGCCATGCGACAGAAGCCAGTTGAGCTGGCTCGTTGTTTTGGGTACATGAGATCCTACCACTACGAGTGTTCCATGTGAAGAAGTCCTTTTATCCTTTTCAGGGCTAAAAATTTTGCCAGATTCCAATCCCGCCCGGATCGGAACAAAAGTAGCCGAAGTGCGGTACAGGAATTTCTTTCCCGACTTTTCTGCCAGCAACATGCCCATCACAATTACCTCCAGGTCGCGGTAGCTGGCGGCATTGGCTATACAGATGCTTCCCGACCCACAGGTTTTCAGTTTCTCACCCACCGCCTGTGGACCGCCCACCCGAATATCTTCCAGCGACAAAGAAATTACTTCGGAAGCCATAACCCTGCCTTTGGTTTTTTCTTCCACCCACTGCTTAAGATCCGCATGTTCGTAACCAAACACTATATCTTTAGCAAAAGGCGTATCCGAAACGGGTACCAGTTCCTGATTTTCTACAATATAATGCACATCATCGATGGTATACCGACCGCCCTCAATAAAAGCCGGTACCAATACGGTGGCGGCATCTTTCAGGTCGAGTGCTTTGGCAATGGCGTCGACTTCCGCCGGGAAATGTCCTCTCAAGGTAGAATCGCTCCGGCTCACCACGGCGATCTCCCTGCCGCTTGCCCGGACAGCTTCTTTTAAATTGCGACCAATTTCTACCGCAAGCTCCACTGCTTGCTGCTCTGGCAGACTGCGTGAATTGGTAAGGATAAACAAAACGGAAGGTTTCGTTTTCAGTGCTTCCGTTATCAGCGCCACTTCCCACGAGATCAGCACCGTTACATCGTAACAGGCTTGTGTGCCGGTGGGGTCATCGTCAAGTACCACAATGGTTTTCTCACTTTTAATAAATTCTTCACGAATAATGTCGAGCAATTCCTCTTTATAATCAGGAGGTAACTGACTCATTTTCTGAGTTACATTCAAATACATTTGTAGTGCTTTAATTAATCACCTGCAGCATTGCTATAGCACGCCTGCCAACCGGCGTTTCAATAAATGTATTGTTTATAAATATATTATTATAAATTTAAGCTGTCTTTTTGTTTCGAATCACATAAAAGTAGGTGAACCTATGCAAATCATCATAACAGGTGGAGCAGGCTTTCTGGGCCAGCGGCTGGCCAAAGCGCTTCTGAATAGCACCCTGACCTTTGAGGAATTATTATTGGTCGATATGGTAATGCCCTCCAGTCCGGGTGAGGATGATCGGGTTACCTGCCAACAGACAGACCTTTCGGAAGATGGAACCGCTAAAAGATTGATTACACACAAAACAGGGATAATCTTTCACCTTGCCGCGGTGGTAAGCAGTCATGCTGAAAAAGATTTTGACCTGGGGTGGAAGGTCAATATGGACATCACCCGGCAATTGCTGGAAGACTGCCGTCAGCAGCAATCCAACATTCGGTTTGTATTTGCCAGCTCTCTGGCAGTGTATGGTGGTAAGTTACCGGCTATTGTGAACGATACTACTGCCATAACTCCGTATTCTTCTTACGGAACCCAAAAAGCCATCGGTGAGCTGCTTGTTAATGACTATTCCAGAAAACGCTTTGTAGATGGCAGGGTGCTGCGATTGCCTACCATTTGTGTGCGGCCCGGTCGCCCTAACCAGGCGGCCTCATCGTTTGTAAGCGGCATTATCCGAGAGCCTCTGAACGGCGAACAGGCTGTTTGCCCCGTATCGCCTGAGCTAGCCCTTTGGTTGTCCAGTCCGGATACGGTAATCAGCAACCTCATCCATGGAGCCACGCTGGAAGCTACGGCCTTCGGCGACTGGCGTACGGTAAACCTCCCTGGAATAGGCGTCACTGTGCAACAAATGCTGGCGTCTCTGGAACGGGTTACCGACAAAGCAACCACAGCTCGGGTACAATTCAGGCCCGACCCCGCTATCAATAATATTGTCAGCAGCTGGCCGGGTACTATCGATAACACCCGTGCCCTGCAGCTTGGATTCAGGGCTGACGCGCACTTTGATCAATTCATCACACAATTTATCACATCCAACCAGTAGTCAGGCTGATGCAAGAACTTTCTGTCCCCATTATAGGGCTCGCCATTGCTGTTTTTGTTCTTATTTTTCTCGTATTGCGCACCAAAGTGCATCCGCTGATCGCCATGATCTTGGCAGCCTGCATAGCAGGCATCACGGGCGGCCTGTCGGTAAATGAAACACTGGATGCCATTACGAGAGGTTTTGGTGCCACACTCGGCACCATTGGCATTGTAATCGGACTGGGAGTAATGATGGGGCGCATTCTGGAAGTTTCCGGCGCCGCTGAACAAATCGCTTACTCCTTTGTAAAATGGCTGGGACATCGCCGGGAAGAATGGGCAATGGCCCTGACGGGTTATTTTGTGAGCATACCCATTTTTGCGGACTCTGCCTTTGTGATATTATTTCCCATCGCCAAAGCCTTGGCCAAAAAAAGTAACCGCCCCTTAGTAGCCCTCGGTGTTGCCCTGGCGGGTGGCCTTGCCGTTACCCATACCATGGTGCCACCCACCCCCGGTCCCCTGGGAGTAGCCGGCCTGTTTGGAGTAGATGTTGGCGCTATGATGGTTTTGGGAATCGCTCTTGCTATTCCCTGTGCCATGGTTTTTGTGTGGTACGCCCAATGGCTTGGCAAAAAGCATCCCGGTTTTACGGAAGAGGCGCTCACAGACGATGACCTGAAAACAGTACAGGAAAATTATTTGAAAGATAAGGCAGATCGCCCGCTACCGGGCCTGATGCTGTCGTTGCTTCCCATCGTTGCCCCCATTGTTTTGATTTTTATTAAGGCAACCATCAACCTTTTTCCAGACCTTGCTCAGTCTGACTTCTGGCTTTTGCAGGTATTCAGTTTTGTCGGTAGCCCAATCATAGCCCTGTGCATCAGTACCCTTATTGCGGTATATACCTTAGTGCCTTACCTCAATCGGCATCAAACTTCTGAGCGACTGGAAGAAGGGCTTCGGACAGCAGGCATTATCCTGATGGTAACCGGTGCGGGTGGTGCCCTGGGTTTTGTGGTACGGGAAAGTGGCGCAGGCACTGAGCTGGCCGGACAGATGGCAAAACTTCCTTTTTCTCCCATTATGATTCCTTTCTTTGTGGCTACCGCAGTCCGGCTGATTCAAGGTTCAGGTACGGTTGCCATGATTACTTCAGCATCAATCACGGCGCCCATTCTCGCCCATGTGCCTGGTGTGAATATGCTGTTTGCGGCCCAGGCCGCCGTAATGGGTTCATTGTTTTTCAGTTATTTCAACGACAGCCTCTTCTGGGTGGTGAACCGCATGATGGGCATTGCGGATGTGAAACCACAGCTCATGGCCTGGTCTGTGCCCACTACCATTGCCTGGGCTACCGGCGGTACTTTAATCGCTTTGGTGAACCTGGTATTGGGTGCTGGCGGATTTTTGCTCGATCCATTGATCCCGTTAATAGGATTAGGGATTGTGCTGCTGTTGATAAGAAGAAAATAAAAGCCTGCGTTCAATCTATGAAAGATCAAACTACAGGCTCTCCAATATTAGGGTAATGTAAATGAATACGTTTAGGCCTGGCCTACCATTTTGTTCCATTCATCATAACTCACGCCATATTGCGCCAGTACTTCATCGGGAACGCCCTGCCAGTTGGCGGGTTTGTTGCCCACATAACCCATATCTTCAATGCCCATTTTGCTGGTGAAGAAGCCGGTAGCCACAAAGTCGCGAAATTTATTAAAAAAGGCTACTCCCTGACTCATTTCCGGTTTGGCTGTTTCGGGATAGGCAATTTGGTCCAGCAGTCGCGTTTGCTGATCCTGGCTGCAATCCACGAAGTTTTTATCATGTTGCTTCAGGGATTGTATGTCTACCCAACGCAGGCCACCCCGCATTTCGGTTTGGTGCCAGGGCTGGTCTTTCATCATGAATTCGATAAAATCAGGCACACCTGCTTCGGTGGCGCTGCCCGACCGGTCATCGGCCGGAATCACGAAATCGGATAGTACTGCAATGGTTTTCATTTCATGATCGGTAAAGAATTTTTCGTCGAGTAATTTTTTATCAGCCTCACTCAGGTCTTTAAATTCATTATCGGTATTGGCTTCGTGCAGGTGTGCTTCGGTTGTGTTTTCTTTTGGGTCACAACCCTGAAATACAAACGCGGAAGTAGCCAGCGAGCCCAATCCAATTACCTTGAGTGAGTCGCGGCGTGAGATTTTATTTTTATTTTCCATAATTACCTGGTCGCATTTAAGCTTTTACTAAATTTTCAGTATGATGATCCCACCGATACGCTCTTTTTAAAGTGCCTCCTAGGTATTCCTGAGTAGGGAAAAGAGCAAGCAGGTCAGCCTGATTTGCTAAAATTTTTTCGCCCCACTGGTTAAGGGCAAGTGGTTTGGTTGTTTTAAATAAAGGATTTAGCTGTTTCAGGTACAAAGCATACTGAAGGTCACCAAACCCGTAGAAATTTTGCTTTTTCAACATGTCCCGCACTACCTCCTTTTCGCTGATTTTTCCATCCTGCACCAATGTCAGCATCTGTTTTTCTATATCATTCAAACCGTTCCGCACAGAAGGAAACCGTTTCAGGTGCGCCTTTAGTGCCGCCGGCAAATAGGGAAACTTCGGGTGCATATTTTTTGTAGCAAAAGGAATCAGATCAACCGGATTGCTTGCGCAGAATACTTTCCAAACCAAATCGGCATATTGCAGGTCGATTCCTGAAAGCGCCACTCGTTGCCCGAACAATATCGGGTAGGCTTCAGGTTTAATCGTTCCCAGTGCCACCCAACCGCTGTATCCAGCTACATCGCCGGCGCATACCATAGAAATCCTGGTTTTTCGTATTTTCTGTTTACAAAACCAACTCAGCAAGGCCATCAGATTGATCTGGCAAAACAGGTCGTATTCGAACCAAAGTGTTACTTCCTTATAATCAGGAAAGTTTTTCAACCTTTCAAACTCCTGAATAGTCAGTGTTTGATATACATTTTTGTCAGTTTCCAGCATGCCTTCAAAAAAGGCTGCTCTTTCCTGCCAGAAAAGCGCGCTCCCTACTGCTTCGGTCACCTTTCCCTCAACCAGTACTTCACGCCAAACAAGGGTATCTCCCTGTATGGCTGTTTTTCGGAAAATTTCCAGGGTGGCATCGCCATTTAAAACATGAAGCTGATCCATCAACGCATTTTATTATATATTGCCTCTTTTCTTCTGATCCGCAATGTATTCGGCCGTCCGCATGGAAAGCGCCAGAATGGTCCAAGTTGGGTTTTTATCGGCATTGGAAACAAAAGGGCCACCGTCGGCCACGAACACATTTTTCACTTCATGCGACTGGCAGTTTTTGTTCAGCACCGAAGTTTTGCGGTCGTTCCCCATCCGGGTTACCCCAACCTCATGGATAATTTCCCCTGGAGCATGAATACCGTAATTGTCTTCTTTCCCGGGCTTATCCCATAATAATGTGCCGCCCATAGCGTGAATAATTTCCTCGAAAGTATCCTGCATATGCTTCGCCTGATTAATTTCATAATCGCTCCACTTATAGTTAAAACGAAGTACCGGAATACCCCATTTGTCTACCACGTTCGGATCGATTTCACAATAGTTATTGATATCGGCCACCGGCTCACCCCGGCCACTGAACCCAATGGTAGAACCGTAAAAGCGGCGGTAATCCGCTTTTAACTGAGCGCCATAACCGCCCCCGCCCTTGGTATTGCCATTTCCATTTTTGGCAGGAAATTTACCGTTCAGGCGTTGGATACCTCCCATGAATCCGTAACCAGGCATGCCCATTCCACCCCATATTTCAATGTGATAGCCTCGTGGGAAATCCAGTTTTTTGTTGTCCAGCCACCAGGGCACATACAGGTGCATACCGCCGGTGCCATCTTCGTTGTAGCGTTTGCGGTCCATGAGTTCAGGAATTACACCACCCAGATCGGCCCCCGTAGAGTCCATCAGGTATTTACCTATCATGTTGTTACTGTTTCCCAGTCCGTTCGGGTGCTGGCTCGATTTGGAGTTCAGCATCAGGCGGGCCGATTCGCAGGCACTGGCAGCCAGCACTACAATTTTCGCGTTGACCTGGTATTCCTCTCCATCGTCTTTATTTACATACGAAACGCCGGTAGCCAAACCTTCGCTATTGGTAATTATTTCACGGGCCATGGCATTGGGCACAATTTCCAGCAATCCGGTTTTCAGTGCCGGCGGCAGCAGGACGGAAGGAGAAGAAAAATTAGAATGCGTAGAGCAGCCCCGGTTACACTGCGAACAGTAATGACAGGGAGCCCGGCCATTCAGGGGTTGGGTCAGAATAGAAAGCCGGGAAGGCAGTACCGGAATATTCAAAGGTCCGCAGGCTTTCTGTGCCATCAATTCATGCGCCCTGGGTTTGGGGGGCGGCATAAAAATACCGTCGGGTTCATTGTCGAGCCCCAGTGCAGGGTCAAAATTAGCACCATATACACCTACATACTGGTCTACTTTGTCATAATAAGGTTTCAGTTCTTCGTAGGTAATGGGCCAGTCGTCGCTGTAACCGTCTACCTGTTTTCTGGTAAAATCTTTTGGGCCAAACCGAAGCGAAATCCGGCCCCAGTGATTAGTACGCCCACCCAGCATGCGCGAACGAAACCAGCCAAATTCGGTACCACCCACGGTAGTATAAGGTTCACCTTCAATGTTCCAGCCCCCGTAAGCGGCATCAAATTCGCCAAACGGGCGGTGGGTATTGGCCCCTCTTCTGGGCGACTGGTAGGGCCATTTGAACATATCTCCTTTCGCGGAATCGAACATGGGTCCGGCTTCCAGCATCACCACGCTGGCCCCGGCTTCTGTCAGCACTTTGGCAGCCATTCCGCCGCCTGCACCAGAACCTACCACACATACATCGTAAGTTTTAGAGCTTTTCTTTATTTGCATACATTTTTTTAGGAAAAGTATTAATGATTAGCCTGCAAGACAAGTAAAAATTCAAAAGAAAATAGTTTAGATAAAAACTAAATAAACCATATTTTTTATCGAATCAATCTTTTCAATTTAACAATAAAAACTTTTGTAAATTCTTTTAAAAATTTTTTATTAATACGTGAATATTACTAAAGTTAAAAAATTTTACGGAGAAAAGAGTTAATCGCCAGGAAGTAAATTTGGTATAGACTTCTTCAAATACAATTGTTGGTATTAAACACCGATTGCAGCTTTATTTTTCTCTATTGAGTAAACCCAAAACGATAATGAAGGGAAAGAAAAACACCCAAATTAAGTAGCTTTATCTCACCGGCGCCTACCCCTGACAAAGGGATTTTCACGAAAGGATTTGCCTGAAAAGCCCATTTGTTTCCAATAGCTCTTTCGTACCCTGCTGAGAGGTTAAAGATTTGAAAGTAATGTTGATTTTTGTTTTTTACCTCATAACCCTTGTAGGGGCTGTGCGCATAACTTTTATACACGTAATTGTACTTCTCGTTAAGCATTAAATAAGAAGACAAACCCGAGCTTATAAAAAACCTGTTTTTCTTTTTCTGAAGCACATAAACTTTAATATCCAAAGGAATATCCACAATTTTACATTGACCTTGGATGTTATCAGGTTTGTCGTATTTATTCCAGAAACCAGGATAAGGGGGTTTATAACCCTCTACCCCTGCTGTGTACAGCGAGTTTGTAAAAATAAGACCGGTATTCAGGCTTGCATGTCGCCATATAAAAAATTCCAGCCCTATTCCGGTTTTGGTTCCCACCTGTGTGATGGGCGAAGCATTTACATTGCTGAGATCGGGCGAAAACGCAAAACTCAACCCCCACCTTGGATACGGTTTTAATGGGTTTACAATTTCATTAACAGCCATATGCCCATCGGCTGCTGACATGGATGTATGCTGAGGGATAAAACTGATTTTACCCATATGCTGAGAAAACAAAGGTTCGGCCAAAGGCTGCCCGCTTACCAGGCTGATCTGCTGACTGAAATCTTCGGTAGAGAAATAATAAGCGGCAGATTGGCTACTATCATCCAACCGATTGTCTTTTCTCGTATTTTCGGAAGTTTCCTTGTAAAGTAAAGATTGGGTGGCTTCTTCGGTCTCTTTCTGATCAGTTAGTTTTTCAGCCGCTTCCTCGTTACTTGTTGCGGACTGGGTTGCTGAAAAATTACCGCTGGCAGATTTAGAGGCGCTATCCTGTTGCCGGGTTTCAGATTTATTATCGTTCTCTATGCTATCTGTATTGGTGTTGTTTAGGTCAGAAAGCTTATTTGCTGAAGCAGAGGCTGGTTCTTCTGACAGGGTTTCAGGCGCATGGTTGTATGCTGTATCCGTTTGAACAGGCGGGTTGGCAGAGGGGGCACCACCGTTTTCAGCTGTTCTTTCCGGATTGGATTCGTCTTCAGCGTCAGCTTTATTTTCAACCGGCTCTTTATTGGTATGGGCAACTCTGGTTTCCGAAGCAGTGCCAGGCCAGAAATACCAGGTAGTGATCGCGATGAGTGAAATCAATAAAATGACAGATATAGCAATAGTTTTACCATTCAGAAACGGGCTTTTGCCGGGCTTTCCTAATTTGGCGCTCATTTTCTTCCATGCCTGCGGATTATACGGAATATTTTCGTTGGCCGCGGCTTTCTTAAAAAAATCATCAAATTCCTGATCACTCATACCTTTCATAAATTTCCTTATGATTTTTTTTTAGCATCAGTTTCAGTTTCTCCCTGGCCCTGGACAAACCTGACTTTGACGCTCCTACCGAAATATGTAATAATTCTGCTATTTCCTCATGGGTATAGCCATCAATTACAAACAAATTGAATATGGTTCTGTAACTGGGCGATAACTCCTGCACTAACTTTATAATTTCCTGGTAACTTAACTGGCTCAAAATTTTCGATTCTATACCCAGATGGTAAGCTTCTTCAATTTGCTGATGATTGTTATGGTGTTTCCAGTTTTTCTTAAAATTGTTAATGGATGTATTAATCAGAATTCTTCGAAACCATGCCCGGAAGGGTTTGGTGGTATCATAGGTATCAATTTTTTGAAAAACTTTCAGAAAACTATCGTTTAACACCTCTATGGCTTCTTCTTCTTTAGTACTGTAGCGCAAACAAATGCTCATACCATACCCGTAAAAATGTCGATATAACATTTCCTGGCTGTGCCTGTCTTCCTGCAGACAGCCCCTGATCAGGCTATTCAGATGTTCATCTTGCGCTGCGCTCACGCGGTGTGGTTTTAATTCCTATTACAACCCTTTTTAATAAAGGGTTGCCTGAATATATAATGTTTTAAATCTTGATAAAACAAATATTTAAAAACAAATACTATACAGTACCTTGTAAAACATAGTACTTATTGCTATATTTACCTTTCAAAAAGCAAAATCCTATGGATATTCACCGACGAATTTTAGGAATTATTTATCTTGTACTGGGCCTGATTGAACTTTTCTCCCTGATACTGGGCACCCTCATTTTTTCAATTGTATTTATTACAGATCCCGATGAAATACGGGAATTCTTTGAACTGCCGGCTTTGTTCAGAATGGTGCTTGGCGCTACTATTATATGCGTAGTACTGTTAATCAGCCTGCCATCCATCATTATCGGATCAGGGCTGCTGTATCGTAAATCATGGGCCGAAAAAGCCGTGCTGGTACTGGGTTGTGTGTATCTGTTTTTCCCCATGGTGGGTACCCTGCTGGGCATTTATACCATAATTATTGAATTTGTTCGGCAGGAGCACGTAAAAAAAGAATCAGAATTGAATACAGCCTAGTGCCATAAAAGATTGAATTATATTGGACTCCACCCTTACAAACGTTTTCAGAAATTCTCGCCTTTTGAAGTTACCTTTTCCTTTATTTATTTACCAATAAATACCAGCTTGCTTATTCAGGCTTTTTGTCGTAAATTAATTTTCTAATATATAAGAAAAATTATATTAATTCTGTGTATTTTAGCGACACCACTTAATACTAACCATTATATGAAACCTCAATATTTCCTACTCATGGTGGCCATGATGTATGCATCAGTTGGCCCCACCCACGGTCAGATTCTGAACAGAATCAAAAACAAAATAGACAACAAAATAGAAGAAAAAGTTGACGACAAAATTGACGAGGCGTTTGGTATAAAGAAAAAAACCAGCGAATCGGCACCCAACGATAATTCTTCATCAGAAAGTTCCAAAAGCAATACCGGCGGAGCCGGCCTGATTTCTACCCCGCCGGATGTGAATCAGAACCTGAGCGATGCCGAGAATTCATTTAAATCGTCTAATTACGGGGAAGCCCGATACGCCTTGCAGCAGGCGATGCTGGGCGTGGAAATGGAAATTGGCCAGCAAATTCTGAAATCGCTGCCCGATGCCATCAGTGGATTGAACAAAGATGAAAGTGCCGACCAGGTAACCAGTACCGGCTGGGGCTGGGCCGGTCTTACCATTGCCCGCACCTATACCGGAGGCGACAAAGAATTTAAAGTAACCATCGCCAATAATTCTGTCTGGATGTCGGCCGTGAATATGTATTTTACCAATGCTGGCTATTCGCAAACCACCGGAGGTGAACAGGATTGGAAACAAACCAAAGTACAGGGTAACCGTGCCATTATAGAATTTGACGAATCAAGCGGTTATAAGTTGAGCGTTCCGGTGGGCCAAACCTCGATCGTAGTATACGAAGGGGTGAACTTCGCCACTGAAACCGACATGATGAATGCTGCCGAGGCAATCAAAATCGACGACATCAAAGCCCGGCTTGGCGAGCAATAGTTATTTCTTTTTGTTTCTCTACCATAATTTGAACTACCATGAAAAAAACATATTTATTCGCACTTATACTTCTGGCTTTAACTTTTACTGCCAAAGCGCAGCAGGACTTTTCAAAAAATCTGGCCGATGCCCGTTCTTCTTACTCCTCCGGTAACCTGGGCGATGCCCGTTTCGCTATGGAGCAAATGTTGCATGAAATTGACATGGCGCTGGGCAAGGAAATATTGAACATGCTCCCCATCACCCTGGACGCCCGCCCTGTTAACGAAACTGATGACAATGTGAATGGCGCTGGTGCCGGAATGGCCATGGGCCTTTATGTACACAGAACGTATGGTGTAGATCCTAAACACGCCGTTGTGGATATCATCAATAATTCACCACTCATTAACTCCATTACCGCCTTGTTTGCTATTCCATTTTTTGGTACCGGCAGCGATAGCGATCAGAAAGTTGTTAAAATTCAGGGATATAAATCATTATTGACTAAATCAGAAAATACAGAAGCCGGCACCACCGGATATCAACTACAAATTCCTTTTAACAATACCTTATTTACCCTGGATATTCAGGATATTTCCGAAGAAAAATTATTGTCTGTGGCAAATTCCTTTCCCCTGGCCAAAATTGGTCAACTGGCACAATAGCTCAACCCAATAATTTAGATTAGGAAAAGAGGTTGCGGAACAGGTTTCCCCGCTATTTATTAGCTTTGTGGCTAAAAGATAAATCCTGATGGAAAATCATTTAAGCTGGGCTGAATTTATGAAAGTAGAAATGCGGGTGGGCACCGTAATTGCAGCTACCGTATTTAAAGAAGCCAGAAAACCAGCTTACGTACTCCAGATTGATTTTGGGAAATTAGGTACTAAAAAGACCTCCGCCCAAATTACCCATTTGTACCAACCGGAAGATCTGATTGGTAAACAGGTAGTGGCCGTAGTGAACTTCCCTCCCAAACAAATTGCCAATATCATGAGCGAATGCCTGGTATTAGGCGCTGTGGGAGAAAGTGGAGAAGTCACTTTGTTGCAACCAGGACGTAATACACTTAACGGATTGCGCATTGGATAATAATTGCCAGAAAATCAAAACCTGTTTTTGAATCATTTGTTAACAGCAATTGTATGTAGAGTTTTAAGCTGCAATA
>JBGTIS010000180.1:0-24774 GCA_041745535.1 Cyclobacteriaceae bacterium
TTAAATCTCTTCCCTTTGCATAAGCAAGTTGTGGCTTCAGCATCAACAAACCTGCATAGCTGTTATTTTTATTTTGAGTTCTATGTTCTCCGCTTAGGAGATCAATTTGCAGGCGTTTCATCTGGCCAAAAAACTTTCTGAGTTGAGAAGTTGAAAGTTTATTAAGTCCTTCTCTTCCTTCACCAGTCGCTAGATGGTTACCGAATTCCTCTGCCCACCGAATGGCTTCATTGGACAACCCTTCAGGGGATTGGAGCCAGGCTTTAAATTCTTCTGTTCTTTTTGGTGTATACATGGTTATCAATTGTTTGATTTTAATTCATACTCAGCCCAGCGGGCAGCCAGTGCTACCAAGTCAAAATATCGTTCATACGGGGGAAAGCCTCCGCTGGTATACAGTTTGTTTTTAAGTTCATCCAGGAAAATCACAGCAGCATGTTCAGAGTGATTCTTGAATCTTTCCCTATACTTTGCTAGGTAATAAGCAGCATTCCATATATAACTTTTGTCTGTTTTACCTGAGCCTGAATTTTTATTCTCGACCTGCTGAAATAGAATGAACTTCTGGAGTATGCCCGCCGACAAGTGTTGGTTACCAATTAGATGTACCAATTTTGTTTTAATACCTTTTACCTCGACAAACTCATTCTCCCAGGATACTACCTGGCCAAACAAACAAAATGTATTTTTCTTGGGCTTATCACCATCAAGGGTAAATTTTTTGGCCTTTTTCTCAGCTTCTCCGGCCAGTTCCGCCGCTTTGGCAATGGGAAATTTAGGGGAAATGATGGCGATCCCTGCGGAAATGGAAATATCTTCCCTACCGCATACAAACCTGCGGAAACTGCTACGTACCTCTTCCGCAAAAGCAATGAGCATATCCCATCGGCCTACCGCAAATACATCATCTCCACCGGAATAGAGGATGTTTACCCAATCTTTAAAATATTCTACTTCACCACTAGCAGTTTTAAAGAGAGGATTTCTATCTTCATCTTTAGGATAATCTTTATCTCTTATTGTATTCAGGTAACCACTGAAAAACCAATCCAGTTGGGAAGAAAGGGTGGCATATCGGGATAAATTTCTCTTTTCTTCTGGGATACCATGCATAAACAATTTTCCCAGATTATCCACGTCCATGCGTAGTACACCTAATTTAGTTTTCTGTCCAGCTGAGTACTCAGCTAGTTCCTCAAAAGTTTTATTTCTTGATTTTCCTGGTTTCTCATCTGTGATCTTTGCCTGTTGATTTCCACCGTAGAAGGTAAATCCATAAGAAGTACGATTGCCTTTTAGTGTATTGATCAGGTTAAAATCAGTTTGATTGATTCTTCTTACCCGGGCAGTATCTACCGAACTCACTTTTCGGAATTCAGCATTATCAAAAGTCAGGTGTTCGCTGTCAAAAAGGTGATGGCGAATACCAAGGCTAAGCGGTTCATGATCTTTGATTTTCAGTTTCCTGGCAAATTCAGGAGATCGGTAGGTGATAAAATAGTCCGCGTCTTTAAGCTTTTCACCCAAACTTATCTGCTCATAGACTTTAGCCTTTACATACACAGGCTGGTTATTTTCATCTTGGCCTATCTCTATTTTGTCTTTTTCATCTTCAAAAAACTGACCGGTAACAGCACATATCTGTTCTACATTAGTAATATTTTCTGGCAGGAAAAAGCTATCAAAATCATCCAACATGGTTTGCTTAAACTTTTGTTGTTTTTTCATTCCTGTTTTTTCAGACAGCTTTCGCCATAACTCCCCCAGGTTTGTGCTCTGATGGTTTTTATTTTTTTCAAGGAGCATGGATATACTCCCTTTTCCTTCTTCAAAATGGTAACAGAATGGAATATAATCCATGCAGACATAGAGGGCACCATGATACTCATTATGAATGTTACGGGCAGTTTCTTCTTCAATTTCTTTGAGTGCCTGACATACAGATTCAGTATTGGGTAAGAGCATGTAAAACTTGCCTCCACTGGCATAAACCACATGTCCGAGCGTAACATGACACCTGGTTATAATCTTTTGGACTAAAGTTTCTACCAGTAATTGCAGAAAAAAAGACCTGCCCTTGAGACTCTTGGCGGCTTTAGAGGAATATATGTCGTAGATATATTTTTGGATGCCTGAAATATCTCCACAAAAAAGCATAAGCGGATAATGCCCTTCTTTGATAATTAGTCGCTTTCTGCCCGCTATTTGGTTGAGTTCAAAACCTTCTCTATTTTTATTCCAATAATCGTAAAGGCATTGCGCTATGGCGCCAGTAGTACGTAAATGATCATAAAGGTTTACGTCTGGTAAATCTTTTTTATGGGCACTCGATGGCACACACCAGGTATACTTTTTTAACAAGAACAAAAGCGTTTCGCCAAATGCTTCTATTGCTTCTGATTGATTTTCTTTTCCTTCATAAACTGGAATTAGATCAATTTCCTTCAAAAACTCTTTCCAAAGCTTATCATATTGTTCTTGCTGATAAGTATCTAAGCTTTCAGGAAAACATGATGTATCAATGTCCAACGGTTTCAAAGGCATGGTATAATCCTGCTTTTGACCAAGACTTTCATTGACAATTAATTGCTCAAAAACCGGTATAAGCCTGACTTCTCTGAAATTTGAATATTCCTTAAATTGATTTTCATCAGTATCATATCGCTTGTTTCTGTCCATTCCACTACTCCACCAGTCTGCCATCTGTATGATAGATTGCAGGAAAGTCTGTGGATTATGGTGGTAACAACTTAGGGTCAAAAGTGTATCACTTTCTTTGTCCTCTAAACCGCTTGAAGAATTTAAACCTAATCTTTTTAGTTTATCTTCAATTTTTGGAAGTTCAAAAAAATCATGAGTCCATATTACATGCTGGTATCCTGGAACTTTATTTTTTCCTATAGGACAGATGTAATCAGCTATCTTTTTTGAAGTTGAAGTAAGCTTGGAAGAATTTTCATAATACACATCGCCTCTCTGATAAAATTTTCCAATATCATGTAGCAGGCCCGCAAGGTAGACCACTTGCCTTTGTAAATCAGTCATGTTATTTATGATTTTTTTTGAACAACAGTACCATAACCCAGGCTCACACTTTTGCCCAGGCCAATGAAATTAGGTAGGAACACATTGCTGGAGAAGTCCAGGTCAAAACCAAGTACTTTTTGATTTTTTAGCGATACCCATTTTGGGTCATTCATGTGTGTAATACTTACTTCGACCTGTTTTTCAATATGCCAATCCACACCTTTGGCGAAGGAAAGAATATTGCCAATGAGTTTGGTTTCTAAAAACCTGATTCGCTCAGCCAGGTTTTCTATCAGCTTATAATCCGCATAGCTTTTTTGGCTGAGAGCAATCCAGTTTCTGATATTAAAGTAAAAGGATTTATCCCATGCCTGAAGGTTGAACTGCTTCATATCAAGCCTGCTAACTTTCATAGTTAGGGTACGGCCACTGATATCAATGCTCCAATCTTGCTTCTGAAAAAAATGGTGGATTTCATCAACTCCTTCGTCCAGGCATAACAGTGCTGGTTGGTTTCTGATTACCTTGTATTGTACCAGAGGATATCGGTAAATAAAACCGTCATTACCATTGTGGTTATGAAAAACTTGATGGTTTTTTCCAATCTTGTCTACTAAGGCACCCCGAAGGGCAGGAATTTCAAAAGGTTTTAAGTTGCCTTCAAATTCTACTCTGAGGTATTTAAGTTTCTTCAATTTGGTAATAATAAAATTGTGGGCTAATTGTGATTTATAAATATGAATAGATGCCATATCAAATGCAAGTTTAATTACTTAGAAAAAGTAAATTTTTTATAATTTTATCATTATGGTATCAGAAACAAACTATAAGCCATTCCTAGTTTTGTTGTTTTTTACATAAAATAATATACTTTAGTGTCAAAATTTGATTATTTGCATCAAATAATGACACTATGAAAGTACTTGTTTCCTGGATGGCCAAAACAAATGATTTTAATAATGGGGAGGTTAATTTAGAAGGGCCTAACCTGAGTTTTCACAATTTCTACTATGAGCATGACCAGCATATTTTGTTGTGTTCGGAAAAAGAGTCGGATACCTCTTTCGAATTTTTGATTAACGCTATTAAAACAAAATTTCCGGACCGCCATGTAACAGGCAGGTATATGGGCATAAAGGATGTAATAGATCTGGATGAAGTAAAAGGAAAGATAGACCCTGTGCTTTTGGAATTAAAAGACCACAAGATTGATATATTTTTTTCGCCTGGCACTTCCATTATGCAGCTAACCTGGTTTCTTTGCCATGCCACACTGGGATTAAATACATCCCTGATTCAGTTGCGTGCACCCAAACTCACTCCTGATAAAAAGCCCGAAAAATTATTTCTAAACATTCTACAGTCTGCTACGCCTCAGGCTATTACCTTAAAGGAAATCAACACATCTAATAAGCCGGATGCGCTGGTGCAAATCACGGAAAGTATTAAGCCTGTTTTTGAAAAGGCTGAAAAAGCTGGTATCTCAAGGAATTCAACTGTGTTAATTACCGGAGAAACCGGAACTGGGAAGGAAATTCTGGCCCAACATGTTCATAAAAATTCAGAAAGGAGAAAAAACGTATTCATAGCCATCAACTGTTCGGCATTTTCTGACAACCTATTAGAATCGCGGCTTTTCGGTTATAAAAAAGGCTCTTTTACAGATGCCAAAAGTGATACGATTGGAATTTTCGAGCAAGCTGATGGAGGAACTATATTTTTGGATGAAATAGGCGATATCTCCACCTATATGCAGCAATCATTGCTAAGGGTACTACAAGATAAAGAAATTCATCCCATAGGAGGAAAGCCGAAACAGATAGATGTGAGAATTATCGCTGCCACCAATCAGGATTTAGTAAAGCTCTGTGAAAAGGGGAGTTATCGGTGGGACCTATACTACAGACTTGCTGTTGTCGAACTGGAATTACCTTCATTACGGGAAAGGGGGCTAGCTGAAATTGAACAGATGCTTCAATTTTTTATTCATAAAAAACGAAAAGAAATGCATCGTACTACCCAACTAAGTTTTACTAAAGTAGCATGGCAGAAAATAACCCAATATCCTTATCCTGGGAATATTCGGGAATTAGAAAACATGATTGAAAATCTCTATGTGTTTTGTGACACCGAGGTAACAGAAAAAGACTTACCAGACAGGATAAAAAATATTCCTGCCAAATTTTCTTATCGGTTGGCGGATGCCGAAAAAGAACATATTCTGATGGTTACTGAGATTTTCAAAGACCAAAAGAAAAAAGCAGCAGAAGCATTAGGTATCTCCTATAATACTTATAAAAATAAGCTACAACAATACCAATAGCGCTGGCTATCTACTATGAACACGTATTAATTGTAGCTGTTCAACATTTAACCTTATTTTAATATCAGTAAAAGCAATTGGTTCTATTGTTTTACCTGAAGATAAAATATTATTGATATTTCCAATGGCTACTTCTAAGTACAAACAAATAAGAAATGAGGAATGCGGTAGGACAACTTGTCAAGCTGTCCTACAAAAATTACCATTCCTCCCGTCAAATCTTTCTTGATTGTACTTAGGTTTTCTTTCGATATTCCAAATGGGAATGAAGGGGGTGCTATTCCTTGGGAATGGATTCCGGGAGGGAAAACAGCTAATGGTATAACAGAAGCTGCTTTGATTGGTTCTGAAAATGTAGTTCATAACAAAGATTTAAACCAATTGTTAGACTACTTTGGGGGTAGTTCATGGGAAAAAATACGTTAAAAATAATATGGAGAATCTGTTTAAAAAGGCAATATCCAAAAAAGAGATAATTCTAATTGCTCTAGGAAAAAAAGAATATTTTATACACGACAACAAAACGGATTGGTTTGCGAAGAGGAACCTGGAAACATGCCTGGAAAACTCCCGATCATTTGTTTGAGCCCACCATTCCGGCTATGCTTCAGTTTTTTGAAGCCAATGGCAATGGCTATGAGGTATTGCGATATTATACCTACAGCCGGAAAGATATGGTTTCAAAATCATGGTGGAGCCGTATTTATCAACGCACTTTTCGCTTAGGATTAAACCTGAGATTCTATGTGCGACCTAAAACAGATGTTTATTAGTTGGCCTGCTATTACAATAAACGCCAATGGTTAGCACAGGAAGTATGGGTAGCTACAAATCTAATTTCATCGGCCTGCCTTCAACAGCATAACTTTGGCGGAGTCCGACACAACAATATCCTTGATGCATTGATACTACTCATCAGTATTTCGCTTATATTTACATAGCTTTTGTGCCACTAAAGTGGTTAAGTTATGCGCCTATTTATCAGACAAGTAAACGCCTTATTTACTTTCTTTTGCTGTGCCTCGTGCTATCCTTGGATTATTTTGTTCATGCTATCCGAACATGCGATTATTGCGCAAAATGATGCTGCCTCGGTCATGGACAGAGATGTGCTGGGTATAAAAGATATTAACAAGTTAACAGATACTGAGGCCATGCAGGTGGTATCTGCCAGCCGAACTTCTAAAAATCTGAATGACCTGCCTTTTACCGTATACATAGTTACCCGGGAAGAAATTCTGAAAAACCAGTATGTAACACTGGTAGATGTGCTTCGCCATGTGCCAGGTATGCGGGTGTCGCAGCCGGGTTCCGGTGAAAATGGAGAAACTTTCCTAATGAGAGGCCTTTATGGCAACTACTTTACGAAAATTTTAATAAACAACTTACCGGTACAACCTTCTACCCTCAGTGGTATGCCCATTGGCGCGCAGTTGCCCATCCGGCAGGCAGAAAGAATAGAAATTATTTACGGACCTGCTTCAGCCATTTATGGTGCGGATGCCGTGGCTGGGGTCATTAATATCATTACAAAAACTACTGAAAACCCTACCTACGCCCAGGCTGATGCCAGTTTTGGGCAATTTGGTTACAGTTATTTGAATTTCACTGTAGGTGGTAAAGCCGGAAAAAATAAAAATATTTTAAAATATAGTGTATATGGCAGCAGTGCGCAACGCCGCGATCTGAACCTCCGGTATAAGGATGACCTTTTTAATCCGCTAAACTATTTGCAACAAAATAAAATTATTTTCGAACTCGACGATGGCAGAACATTCCAGCCTAAAGAAATTACGGAAGAATTATTAAAACAGATAGGCATTCCTTTGCAGGACTTTTTAAAAAATGTATATAACCCTTATTATCAGGGTACCCTTACCCAACCGGTTATTGGGCAGTTATCGCATCACAGCCGTATGATGGGCGTGGAAATGAATTACAGGGGGTTTCGGCTTTCATACGAGAATATGTACCGGCGCGACCACGGCTCTATCGGCCAAACACCATATTATTATACTTATACAAATCCGCTGAACTATTTGGGCGAAACCATTCAAAGAGCTGCCCTGAGTTATGAGACCAGCTTCAAACGATTATCTTCTACCACCAACCTTTCTTATCTGCGTTTTCGGCTGGATAATAACAGTTCGTTTGGCATTACCTACGACATTAATTATGATTCAACAGCTATTCCGAATACAGGCAATGCATACCGGTATATGGCTTCTGATGATCTGATGGCCGAACAGCTATTTACCGTACAGGTATTCCAAAATCTGGAAGTGGTTTTGGGAGGTTCATTTCAATATTCAGGAAATTTTCCCGGTACCAATGACTTACGTACACCCTTTGATCCTGATAACTATAAAGCCTTCAGTACTAAAAAACCGCCTTCTGATCCTTACTATGGCGATTTCGGATTTAATCCACTCACGTTTACTAATGTAGCCGGATTTTTACAGGGATATTTCACTTTTGGAAAAAGCAGTTTTATTGCCGGCCTTCGTGCCGACCATAACTCAATTTATGGGGGTACGGTCAATCCCAGGGCAGCCTTTTTGTACAAACTTACCAATCGCACCTCGGTAAAGGCTTCTTTTGGTACGGCTTTCAGGGCGCCTGCTACCAGCATTACCTATGGTTCGATAGCCGTTCCCCAGCATGATAGTATTAGCTATCAGATTATCCCGAATCCGGATTTAAAACCTGAATACCTGAAGGCTTATGAGCTTGGGGTACGCCATGTATTCACCGATAAAATCTCGTTAGACTTATCCGGTTACTTCAATGAAATTGACAATCTGATTTATTCTTCTATTGGACCCTTCGATCCTAAAAATTTTCCTAAGGCTGTTCCGTATTCCGTATCCAATGTTTTTCCTTACTATGCGAGAAGAAATGTGAACAGCGAAGGAGCCAAAGCCTGGTTATTTGGCGTACAAAGTACACTGGATGCCCAGAACCTTATCCCGGCTATTAAGCTCCATACAGGAATACACCTTTCTTATGCGAAGGGCGCGGAAGAACTCCCTGAAAATGACAGAACTATCACAGAAGGTATTGGTAAACTTCCCAATGAAAACAGATACATCAACGACTTTCGAATGATGCCCAGGTGGTTGGGACAGCTTACTATCGATTTTGAACCCATACCAGATATATATTTTCGGCTCGACCATGTAATCACCAGCAGTTGGATACGGCGTTATATACCAGATGCTGCCAGTTACCAGGACCCTTATTATACCGTAAACGGATATTATACCCTTGATATGCTGGGCAGTTATGATCTGAATAAATTTTTACGGGTTTTTATAAAAGCCAAAAATGTATTTAACACGCTATACGCGGGCATTGAACCAACGGGGGTGGATATAGATTTACCTTATAATCCGCAACCCGGCCGGACTATGCAAATTGGCCTCAGTTTTAAAATGGAATAAACCCATGGAAGAAATCTATAGCCATCGTACGCTAAAAAGTATTCGCCTGAAAGTTCTTATTCCGCTGATCCTTTCCATACTATGCTACTGGCCGGCAGGGGCGCAGGATATTGTATCCAACGATAGCACAGAGGCCGTCCGCCTTCTTAATATGGCCCAACTGGCGATCGGGAAAAGTCAGTTCAAAGCGGGCATTACCTATGCCAGACAAGCCTATAACCTTTCACACATCGATAGCGAGCATCGGATTTCCAGCCTGTTATTACTGGCCGATGCCTATAAACAATGGGAGGACTATGGGCTATCGCTCGATTATTATTTACAGGCTGCTAATCTGCTTCAGGAAAGCAACCAAAGTGAACGATTACAACTGGCTTATATTGAAATAGGATCATTATATGAATCGTTCCACGATCATACAAAAGCCATTGAATACTATCAGAAAGCCTACGACAACACGCAAGACAAGCAAGTTCGCGGCAAAATGCTAGCTAATTTAGCCTATTGTTATACAAAAACAGGCGATTACCAGCAGGCTATTCGCCACAACCAGGAGTTGCTGATGTACGCTTTAACCGATCAGGAGGCTACGCTTAACATTCTGAGAAAACAGGTAGCATTGTACCACCTTACCAACCAGGAAAAAAATGCGTTGAATACCAACCTGCGCATCCTTACTATCAACAAAAAGAAAACAGACATAAGGGCCATTGCTGCTACACAAAATAATATCGGATACAATTACACCCAATTACAACGCTACGACAGCGCGCTCTTTTATTTTCAACAAACGCTGTTTCTGGATGATCAGTTGAAGCAGGGCGACGATTTTAAGGCCAATACATTATTGAATATTGGCATAACTCACCAGAAGATGGGTAACCTGAAACAGGCAATTGGTTATCTGGAACAGGCACTGAACATCCGGGAAGCAGAAAAAAATTATGACGCGGTAGCCAACATCAATAATATTATTGCCAACCTGTATTGGGGGAAAAATGATCTGTACAATGCCATCGTTTACAGCGAAGCCTCTGTAATAGCCGCGGAGAAAAGAAATACTCCCGACATCCTACAGCAGGTATATCATACCTACTCGGAATTATCTCGGGAACTTAATGATTTTGAAAATGCCCTTACTTATGCCAAAAAGTATATCTATATCACCGATTCGTTGCAACTGGCCACCTCCCGAAAAACAGAGATTATCAGCGAAAAGATCAATGTACTGGAAAAACAGGAAGAAGCTGCCCGCCTTCGGATTGCCGATGAAGAACTAAAAGCCCTGGAGATGAAACGGAGCGAACTGGAACTGGAAAAGCAAATAAAAGAAAATGAAGTGTTGATCAGTGAAAAAAAACTACAGGAAGCCGAAATACAGCGGCAGGAACTGGAAAAAGAAAAAACCTTACAGGCACTCACGCTCGCTGAACAAAAGTACCAGAGCGAACGGAACCAAAGCGAAATCGCCAATTTAAGAAAAGAAAGAGAACTGCAGGAATTGCGGGGTAGCGAGCGGCAAAAGCAAATTCAGATCCTTGAAAACCAGCGCGACCTGCAACAGATGGAAATTCAACAGCAGGCACAAAAACAACGCAATCTGCAGCTTACTACTTCCCTGATCGGAATTATTCTGGTTTTAATTCTGGCCGGATTGATTGCCGCCTGGCGTTCTAACCGTAAACTTGCACGGCAGAAAAAGGAAATTCAGGAGAAAAACCATGAACTGGAGCAGAAATCTGAAGAAATTACTACCCAGCGCGATGCCATCGAACAGTCGTATACCGTATTGGAGAAAACGCACCACCAACTCAAAGATACCCAGAGTAAGCTGGTTGCCGCTGAGAAAATGGCCTCTCTCGGGCAACTGACTGCCGGCATTGCCCACGAAATTAATAATCCGATCAATTTTGTTTCTTCTAATGTAAGGCCCATCAAAATGAATATTGAAGAGGTAAAGAAGATCATCGAATTACTGAAAACCATCCCCCAGTCGAAAAACCCTGCTGCTGACCTGGCCAAAATCGAAGAAACCATTCAAGCCGCCGATCTGGATTACCTGCTGGAAGAGAACGACGCCCTACTCGATGGCATTGAGGAAGGAGCACGGCGTACCAAAGAAATTGTAGCCGGTTTGCGCAACTTCTCCAGAACGGATGAAGACAAATGGCAAACTGCCGATGTTAATGAAGGCATCCTCTCTACGTTGGTGCTATTGGGCAACGCATTTAAAAATCGCATAACCATTCATAAGGACTTGGGCAAATTACCAGCCATTGAATGCCAGCCCGGAAAACTGAATCAGGTATTTATGAACCTGCTCAAAAACGCGGGCGAGGCCATTCCCGGAACCGGAGAAATATTTATCAAAACCCAGGGCTGTAAAGATGACATTCAGGTCAGCATTCGGGATACAGGTTCTGGTATGAGCGAAGATGTAAAGAATAAAATTTTTGAACCTTTCTTTACTACCAAAGAGGTAGGCAAAGGCACGGGTCTGGGACTGGCCATCAGTTATGGCATTGTTGAAAAACATAATGGAAAAATAATTGTAAACAGTAAACCCGGATACGGAACAGAGTTTATCATTAGTCTGCCCAAAGTGCAGTCGGTGGTAACTCCTGCTGATAAAAACAAAGAAATCACCATTTAACCATTGGCAAAACCGCTTTATTATGGAAGCTCAGGATTTTTCTATTTTATATGTAGATGATGAACGACATAATCTAACGTCCTTCAAAGCTACTTTCAGAAGAGAGTTTAACATTCTGCTTGCCCAGAGTGGCTCGGAAGGCCTGGAACTACTGAATCAGCACCAGGTACAGCTCATTATATCCGACCAGCGCATGCCTGGCATGACAGGGGTAAAGTTCCTGGAAAATACATTAGGGGAATTTCCGGATGCCATCCGCATGATTCTGACCGGATACAGCGATGTGGAGGCTATTATTGATGCGATTAATACCGGCAAAGTGTTCCGGTACATTACCAAACCCTGGGATGAAACCGAACTGCGGGTTACCATCAATAATGCCCGAACCATGTACACCCTGCAGGAAAAAAACAAACAACTGATTTACGACCTGAAGCAAAAGGTAGAAGAACAGGAAAGAATACTAAAGCTATTCGCTAAATATGTGCCGGAAGCCGTAGTAGCCAGAGCCCTGGAACAAACCGATCAATCTATATTTGATGGTGAAACCAAATACATCTCAGTACTATTTTGCGACATCCGGGGTTTTACCACTTTGTCCGAAGGGGTTACTCCCCAAATAGTAGTTGCCTTGCTTAACGACTACTACTCCCTTATGACGGAAGTGATTAAAAAGCACAACGGTTATGCGCATCAGTTTACCGGCGATGAGATCTTCGCTACATTTGGCACTCCGGTTGCATCTTCTAACAACGAAGAAAATGCTGTTTTCTGTGCCATTGAAATGATACAGAAACTGGAGCAACTCAACAAAACCTACGGAGCCATTATCGGGCAGACTATTACAATAGGCATTGGCATTCATGCTGGTGAAGTAGTAGCCGGTAACCTCGGTTCAGAAGCTAAAATATCGTATTCGGTAACGGGCGACGCGGTAAACACAGGCAAAAGAATTGAAGCTGCTACCCGCGATTTTCCAAATACCATCCTGATCAGCGATACGGTCTATCATCATACCAAAGACAAGATACAGGTAAAAGCCTGGGATGCGTTGGTTTTGAGAGGCAAAAAAGAAAAAATACAGGTATATGAAGTGTTTGGAAAAGTGCCCATATTAGCCTAAAGCCATAATTAAGTAGGTAGACATACATATCCCACTCGGGGAACCAAACTGATGAGTATTTGCCGAATTCCGGCGGTAGTCGCATTGGGTAGCATGAAGGAGATCCTTGCTTATTAGGCTTGTCCACCTCCTTAGACGCTTCCGAACACGGTTTGCCCCCATGCCTTATGGCACAGTTTGAAAAACGGAAGAGCTGATAGATTTTTATTTGCTGCCGTTTGTTTAATTGTTTCGTAAAATAGTAGCAGGATTGGTCAGGGCCGCCCTGATCGTCTGACTACTAATGGTAATAATCGTGATCACGATGGCAAGTAATGCCGCCACCATGTAGGGCATCAGGTTCATTTCCATATGATAGGCGAATCCACTTAGCCATTTGTTCATGAAATACCAGGCGATGGGCCAGGCCACCAGATTGGCAATTAATATTAAAATTAAAATTTCTTTACTCAGCAACTGAAGAATACTTCCGACAGGGGCACCCAACACTTTTCTGATACTCACTTCTTTAATCCGTTGCAGGGTATTGAAGGTAGCCAGGCCAAACAATCCCATTGAAGCGATAAAGATGGCCAGTCCGGCAAAAATCATAAACAACTCGTTCTGGCTTTGTTCGCTGTCGTACAGGTGACGATACCGGTCGCTGAGGAAGTTATAATAAAAAGGCCGGTTGGGCATAAACTGTTTCCAAACCGCTTCAATGTGGGAAATGGCATCTTTTGTATGCGTACCGGAAACCAGCACCGATATCCTGTTAAAGTCCTGTTGCCCATGAAATACCACCGGTACAATGGGTTCATGGAGCGATTCAAAATGAAAATCTTTGACCACACCAACAACTGTACCTTTGACCGGTCCATTTTGGAGCACCTGCCCTACCGCATCTTCATTGGTCCAGTCCACCATGCGCGCGGCGGTTTCGTTAATGATAAAGCTGAGAGAATCGTCTGACTTAATTTCTTTTGAAAAGTTTCTTCCGCTGACAAAGGGGATTTGGTAAGTGTCAAAAAACTCAGGGTCGATCCGTACATCTTTCATGGCGATATCTGTAGCCACTAAGCTGTCGCCTTGTTGCACTGCGGTCCCCTGGTAATCCAGTAACCTGCCGGTAGGAATTATACTCGACCTGCCCACGTTTAAAATGGTAGGATGGTTGGTGAGTTCATGGTAAAAAGTTTCATAACGTTCATCAATATCACGGTCATAATACATGGTCACTACCTGTTCTTTGGCATACCCCAACTCGCGGTCGTTGAGAAAACGCAACTGCTGATAGGTAATTAAAGTAGCAATAATCATGATAATGGATATTGAAAATTGTACTACTACCAAAGCCTTCCGAATACCTCCTGTACCTTTTGCGGGTCCGTTTTGTCCTTTTAACGTAAGAGCTGGTTTAAAACCGGAGATCACAAAAGCAGGATAGATCCCCGCCATTAACCCTACCAGCACCATAAATCCCAGCACAAGCGAAATGGTGGCCAGGTTGGCGAAATTCTCCAACTGAATGGATTTCCCAGTGAAATCGCTAAGCCAGGGAAGGGCTATATTGATCAATATAATGGCCAGCAGAAATGAAAAAAAGGCGATCAGTACTGATTCGCTCAGGTGTTGGGTAATCAGTTGGTTTTTGAAGGCGCCCATTACTTTACGTACACCTACTTCTTTTCCGCGGGTAGTGGCCCGGGCAGTCGACAGATTGATAAAATTGAAGCAGGCAATCAGAATCAAAAATAGGCCAATAGCCCCCATAATGTACACGTGGTTGATGCTGCCGTTGGCTTCAATTTCGGAGTCGAGCTGTGAATGCAAATGGATGGACGTCAAAGGCTGTAGAAAAAGATGGGTCCACATACTGGGCTGGACAGGATTGCCCGACTCTCCCATGTGCTTGTCCAGAAATGCGGGAAACCGCGCTTCGGTTTTTTCAGGATCGAATTCATCGTTTACCAGCAAATAAGTACTAAAGTTGTTATTCCCCCAGTTGGTCTCCAAACCTTCTCTGCCATACATGTTATCGTCATTAAGGGTACTGAAAGCCACCAATACATCCGGGTGCCAATGCGACTGCGCCGGAAAGGATTGGTATACGCCTGTGATCTCAAAAAAAACATCGTCCGCCTGCAATCGCTTACCTACTACGTCCCGCGTTCCAAAATATTTTTCAGCCGCCGCATCCGATATCATCATGGTATAAGGTTTTTCCAGGGGCGTTTTGGTATCGCCCGCTACTATGGGAATAGAGAATATTTTAAATATGGCAGGTTCGGCATAGAATGGATTTTCTATATTCAGATTTTCTTTGAAGGTTCCATCATCTTCAATCGCGCTAAGGGCTCGATATACCCCCCGTGTCCGGGCGACCTCCTGGATGTCTGTAAAATCATTTTTTAAAAGCGGACCAAAAGGAGGCGCGATAAGCCCCAGATGTAAACTTTCGCTGCCATCGGGTGAGAGAAAGTTTCTGGTAACGCGGTAAATATGATCGGAATGCGCATGATACCGATCAAAACTTAATTCATCCTGAATAAAAATGGCGATTAGCAGGCTTCCCGTTAGGGCAAGCGCCAGGCCCAATATATTAATGGTACTGATTAACTTGTTTCGGGTAAATACCCTAAATGCGATTTTTAGGTAATTATAAAGCATATGTAAGAAGTAAAATGACAATTCATGTATTTAATATCCAAACATTGCTCCAGTCATTTTTTACCTTCTGATGGGGCTTTTTTTATTTACAACTGTACGTTTTAGGACAATATATGTCCGATATCGAACTTTTACCATACTGGTGAATCTCTTTCTTCAGACGGCCAGCCGATCACAGAACGGAAGGAATTTCATAATTTTGGCAAAAAATGGAAGCAAGCTTTTCGGTTCAATTACCTATCTTTGCGGTATGCAGGCCAGTAGAAAATAATTTGTGACTGCATCTGAACGTAAGACAGGGCCTGGCAGGTTTTCCGCATAATAAACAGTTATCGCGTCAGGAAATTTATACATTGAGTTTTTTCATCATTTACCTATGACACAAAAGAAATGGAAGGCTATTAAATATCAAAGTATTTACTGGCTGGTTAAATCACTGATTACCATTTCCGGATTAATACCCAGAAAAATTTTGCTAGCCACTGGCGATACACTGGGGCTGCTGAGTTTTTATATTTTCAAAAAGTCCAGTGCTGTTATTGCCCACAACCTTCACTACATATTTGGTAACCAGATGGAGGATAAAGCGGTGAGGCAATTCAGTAAAAAAGTATTCCGCAATATTGGTAAAAACGCGATGGACCTGCTGCGGGCTTTTCACATCAAGTCTTTGGCGCAACTGGATAAAATTGTGATTAACCAAGGACTGGAGCATTTCGATAACGCCTACAAAAAGGGAAAAGGTGTGATTATACTTACCTGCCATTTGGGAGCTTTTGAGTTTATTGAGAGCAACCTTTCACTGAGAGGCTACGGTATTAATGTGATTGTTAAAAAGCTGAAAGACGAAAGGCTCAACTACCTGTTATTGAAGAGCCGTACCAGCCGGGGTTCCGATATCATTTACAGCGGCGAAGAAACCATTAAGCTGCTCCGGGCATTAAAAAAGGGGGAAGCTGTTATTATTCTGATAGATCAGGATATCAAAAAAATAAAAGGCGCTTTTGTGGATTTCTATGGCAAACCCGCTTATACACCCATTGGCGCCACTATTCTGGCATTGAAAACAGAAGCGGCTGTAATTCCTATGGCTACCCACCGCCTTGATAACAACCAGCACCAGATTACCACGCTACCAGAAGTAGCTAAGGTAAGAACCGGGAATTATGAGGAAGATATCCGGCAAAACACCCAGATTTTCACAAATTATCTTGAAAATTTTATTCGCGAAGCGCCCTCCCAGTGGGTTTGGCTGCACGAACGCTGGAAAACGCAGCCTGAAGAAGTAAATTCTACGGTATAAGTATCCGCATGTAATACCCTTATCATGTCTGATAAGTTTTCTGGAATAGCTGTTTTATCGCATGTTTTCCAGTAGACAGACGCGGTTACCGCTGGTATTGGTTGTGTAATCATAACGTCATATTTAATACTCAATGTTCAAGGCTCAACGCTCAATTACACCGCGAACCGTGGATATGGAATTGAGCATTGAATATTGAAACTTGAGCCATGAATTTTAACAATAAGCCGTGTTAGGCTCCATTCGCTTCGGCGATCCGATTGAAAAAAATACGCGACATCATAAGGCCGATAATATCCTATGCGATAATTTGTTGAAAAGATCTTAATTTATCTTATTCCTCAGTGCTTTTTTCTTAGCTTTTTATCAACTTTTACCAATTAATATGGTTTAGTTGTAACTCATCTGCCTTAGACTGAGTTCGATATTTTTGTATGTTGTATGTATGTCTGCCACCAATCCAACCCAACCGTCTACTTTAGTTAAACCGGAGAAAATAAGCGCATGGGCGCCCCTGCGGGAGCCGGTTTTCCGCTGGCTCTGGATCGCCACCCTGGTTTCCAACATTGGCACCTGGATGGAAAATGTAGGCGAAGGCTGGCTCATGACGTCCCTCTCTACTTCCCCACTGATTGTATCGCTGGTGCAGGTAGCCAATACTTTACCCATGTTTATGCTGGCCTTACCCGCCGGTTCGCTGGCCGACCTCTTCGACAGGCGCAAACTGTTACTGATTTCACAAACCTGGATGATGATTGCCGCCGTACTCCTGGCAGTATTAACCGCCCTCAATGTAATGACGCCTCCGCTGCTGTTATTTCTTACTTTTTTGTTAGGACTGGGCTCGGCACTGAACGCGCCTGCCTGGCGGGCCATTACCCCTGAAATTGTTTCAGATAAAAATCTGTCGCAGGCCATTGTGTTAAACGGACTGGCTGTGAACGGCTCGCGGGTAATCGGGCCGGCCCTGGGTGGTGCGATCATCGCCGCTTTTGGAACCAGTTGGGTATTCATCTTAAATGCCTTTTCCTTTATCGGCGTAATCGCGGTTATATTTTTCTGGAAAAGGAAACCTGACAAAAGTGATTTACCGGGCGAACAGTTCTACCAATCGATGGTAGCGGGCATTCGGTATGTCAGCAACTCGCAGATCATGAAATCTACCTTGCTGCATGCGGCTGTATTTTTTCCTTTTACCAGTGCCATGTTTGCCATGATGCCCCTGGTAGCCCGGCAGGAACTGCAGTTAGGCTCGGCTGGTTATGGCGTTATGCTGGGCTGCCTGGGCATTGGGGCCATTAGCGGTGCCATCATTTTACCCCGCATCCAAAAATATTTAAGCCTGCACCAGATCGTGATGTTCGGTTCGCTGCTGGTAGCAATCTTGCTGATTGGCTTAGGACTGGCCAAAATAGCATACATCGCTTATGTCGCGCTGTTTATTGGTGGTGTGGGCTGGATGGCCGTGTTGTCGAACCTGCAAACGGTTGTACTCAAATCAGTACCCGGCTGGGTGCGTGCCCGGGTTATGGCGGTGTACCTGGTTTGCTTTTTCGCGGCACAAACTTTTGGCAGCTTTATCTGGGGACTGGTATCTTCCTATTCTTCTATTACCGTTGCGCTGGTTGCCGCGGGTACCGGACTGGTACTTGCCACCCTGCTTACCTGGCGGGTGACGTTGCCGGAAGGAAAAGCCATTGACTTTACCCCTACGGTTTTCTGGCCGGCACCTTCCCTTAGTTTTGAACCCGCTTTGCACGACGGACCGGTGATGATTACGATTGAATATCTGATAGACCTGGATCAGGTGGAAGTCTTTAAAACCACCATGCAGAAGCTGCGACGTGCCCGGATGCGGTCGGGAGCATTCTCCTGGTCGCTGGTGAAAGACCTGGAAAAACCGGAACGGTACCTGGAGGTATTCAGCGTTTCGTCGTGGCTGGAACATTTGCGACAACACGAGCGAACCACCGCACTGGATAAGCGACTTCAGGAGCGGGCCAATGTGTTTCATATGTCTGACCAACCACCCAAAATCCGCCATTTCCTACAGGAAGGAATTTAACGCTATACGCTCAACAGCTCCCATCAATAACCCGTCGGTGTAGGTTGATAGTTTTTCGTTGTTTGTTAAAAAGTTATTTGTTATTCGTTAATAGTTATTTTATAACAAATAACGAATAACCATTAACTAATAACGAACAACCAACAACAAATCCATTCAAAAATTATAACTTATCCCATTGCTAATAGAATACGTCAGTTTCTTAATATCTTCATCAACCACCGGTTTGGCATCGTAAATCAGGCCTGCATTCAGATTAAACCCGAACCTTTTCGTAAACTGTACATTAAAGGTAAATCCGGATGAAACCCTGAAATCTGAAAAGTCATTTACCAGTGGCTGGTAATAGCCAATGAGTGAGGCAGATACATTATCGCCCAATTGCCGCTGGTACGACACATACGTATTGGCCCGCGCATCATTGTGTACAATGGAATTGCCTTTTTCCTGTTCGTGCTCATACATCATGCTCAACCCTACATTCATATATCCCTTTTCTTTCTTAAATACTGTAACTTTAGGTCCCGCCCCCAACAAGCCTCTGAAACCTATCCGCAATACCTGGTCAAACTGCCCTTGCGCGAAAGCTTCCATTGTCCATGTTTTATTAAATATGTAGTTATACCGCAGGTGCTGATAGCCTTTATTCTCATCGGCCGACGATTCGTTGGATAATTTCTGAATAAAGTTAATATTGTTCAGCGAAACGAAGCGATGCTTGCTGATCCGGTATTGTACTACCGAACCGGCGCTCAGGGTAATTACGTTATCGGTGTTTTTGGTATTATACAAATTCAGATTTACCGATCCGACCCAGCCTAATGAATCTTCACTGAGCATGTTTCCCTCTACTACCACAATTTGTGAAAAAGCAATAGCCGGGATAAAAATAATTACTATTAGTATTAAAAATAATCTCATACATTTTTGCTTTAAAAGGAGGCAAAAATAGAAACCCCTATAGCCTTTCCCAAATAGATGAGCGGAAAATGACTTTTTAATCACTATTCAAATACTTTATTTGCTACTTTTAATTTTTCCCTATATTTTTCAAAAGTAAATTCAAACAGATTGAATCATTACCGTGTTTTATTTATAAACAAATAATTTTAGTTAATACAATTTTATCATGCCTTCTCAAGAAGAAATCGTCGCTAAGATCAACGACCTGCAAAACGGAGAAATGAAGCAGGTTACCGTGGGTGAAACTGATGTGTTGTTAGCCCGACAGAATAATAAATTTTATGCTTTACATGCCTATTGTACGCATTATGGAGCTCCTCTGGCAGAGGGTGTACTGAATGGCAATCGCCTGGTTTGCCCCTGGCATCACGCTTGTTTTGATGTTACATCGGGCCACCAGCTGGAAGCGCCTGGCATGGACGGACTACCCAGTTACGAAGTTCGTACCGAAGGGGAAGATGTAATTGTGCGGGTAAACGATCCGGAGGCTGAGCGCGAAACACCACCTATGGTGAAAAAAGACGCGTCCAATAACCAGGTGTATGCGGTACTGGGAGGAGGCGCGGCAGGCGCTTATGCCGTGGAAGCCATGCGGGAAGCAGGCTATACCGGCAGAATTATCATGATTACCCGCGAAACGGACATTCCGTACGACCGGGTGAATTGCAGCAAAGAATTTCTTCAGGATGAAGCTCCTGAAGAATGGATGCCACTGCGGTCTGAAGAATTTTACAGCGACCTGGATATTGAATTTATGATGGGCAAAACCGTTACCAAAGTAAACGCTGCCGCTAAAAAAATCACGTTTAAAGACGGTGAAACACTTGTCTTTGATAAGCTTTTACTTTGTACAGGTGGTGTGCCCCGCAAACTGGAAGTACCGGGCAATCAGTTAGACAATGTGTTTACGCTGCGTTCAATGAAAGACAGTGAGCGCATCAGAGATGCCGGAAAAACTCCACAGCAGGTGGTTGTGGTAGGTTCTTCATTTATTGCCATGGAAAGCGCCTGGAGCTTAAGTAAACTGGGCTGTGAGGTAACGGTAGTTTCTCCCGATTCGGCGCCGTTCGCTGATAAATGGGGAGAAAGAATCGGTAAAATGATCAAGCACCTGCATGAGGAAAATGGAATAGATTTCCGGTTGGGCGAAAAGGTAGGCAAACTGGAAGGTAAAGACCAGATAGAAAGGGTGGTGCTGGAAACCGGAGAAATACTGGAAGCCACTTTGGTGCTAATTGGCATCGGTGTACAACCTGCCACGGGTTTTCTGGAAGATATATCGCTGGAAAAAGATAAAGGCATACAGGCCGATCAGTATTTGAAGGTAACACCCGATGTGTATGCCGCCGGTGATATCGTGCATTTTCCGTATATGGGCGACAAAGTAAGAATTGAACACTGGAAGGTAGCCTGCCAGCAAGGCCGCATTGCCGGATATAACATGGCAGGGAAAAAGGAACCCTACAAAATGACACCCTTTTTCTGGTCTACCCAGCAGGAAACGAATTTCCGGTATGTTGGTTACGTGAAAGATTATGACCGCATTATTTACGATGGCAATGTGGAAGAAGAGGAATTCATCGCTTTTTATATTAAAAATAAAAAAGTGCTGGCTGCGCTGGGGGTCAATCGTGATGAAGAGATGGCTGCCATTCAGGAATTAATCCGCGAAGATAATATGCCCGATCTGGATGACCTGGAAGCTGGTTATGTAGATTATCTGAGTTATCTGTCATAATGGTTTCTATGTATTAGCACCACCATGCTGATGAAGGTATAGTTAAAAGCACCATTCCCTGTGAGTGGTGCTTTTGATTTTGATGCGGGTCAACCAACACGGAAATGTATTGGAAGGACCCAAAATACTGCTACCCTTTCCGCCATTCAGGTCTGGTTCAGTAATTCCTGAAACCTTTCTATGTGTTGCCCGAGGTGGAAGCCGTCCATCAGGGCATGGTGTACATGAATGGAAACCGGCATCATTTTCTTTCCCTCCGTATCGGTTAGTTTACCAAACGATATTTTCGGGATGCTGTCATTATACGAAAAACTTCTGGCATGACTACACGTGATTTACCGCTACGATGGATTTGTGCAGATAATACAGGAAAAACGATGTTTGTAAGGCTTTTGCCTGCTGATAAGCGAGGGTACAGTCCACTTCGGTACAAATGCCAAAGAAAGGCTCTTCAAATTGTTTGAAAAAGTGAAAATGTTCTTTCCGATCCCAGGTGGCTATGTCCAGTTTCTTTAACATGGTTACAGGTAATTCAGCACCTCTTTGATGTGGTTCAGTTGTTTTGTCAGTTATTTTAATAGCTGCCTCTATCATGGAGAGGATAAAACTTTTAATACCATAACCGTAATGGGGCAGATTCTGTATTTCTATTTCCAACAGAATTGTTTCTCTGTTTCCTGGAAATGGGGTTCATTGACCCACAATGTATCATCCGCGTCAAACGCGATTACCAGTATGGTTTCCATGCCGCATCGTTTTTTTTCAAAGATAAAAAACCTAATGATATTATATCCTAATCTACTACGGGAAACCTAATTCTATATCATTTTACCCATGTCGGAATTTATCCTCTTTCCAGTTTATCGGATTATTTTTAATGTAATTGGAAATATGATGGTATGCCTGTGCGTGGCGGATAATGTGGTCGTAAAACAATCGATGCTGTATTTATTTCTGAATTTCCCATTTCCCATATTTTTTCTTCCATTGTCTGGATTTTGTTTCAACCTGAAGAAAGGTTTGGATAACGGTAATACCTTGTAAAAATTCAGACACAACAACTTGTGTAATAAATTAAGGGCAATGCGATTGAAATTCAGCACCGCAAACAGGAAATTCAGGGCTAATTATTATACAAGCAGAATGGATATTAAATTTACGCTGTACGAGAATCATTTCAAAAAAGAAGAAACAGAATATATGGCCCGGGTGGCGCACAGCGGCTGTTGTACACAGGAACAGCTGGTGGACGAAATAGCGAAACGTAACGTAGGCATTGCCCGCTCTGAAATTATAGCCGTACTGGAAGAATACCAGCAGGCAATTATCTTTGCCCTGAGCGAGGGAAAACAAATCACCACCCCTCTGTTCAATACCCGTACCAGCATCAAAGGTAAATTCTCCCGTCACAATGAACCCTTTCACCCCAAACGACATAAGGTAGTTGTTAACCTGAGTACTGGTAAAAGTCTGAAAGCCTGTGCTGCCTGGCTGAAGGGTAAAAGAATACCGAACCGGCACCCTGCACCGGCTTTGTTCACCATAAAAGATTTTGCCAGCAAAACCTATGACCAGCAACTCACGCCGGGCGGTATATGCAAAATTCAGGGCAAAAACCTGAAGTTTGACAAAGCTGAACCTAAACAAGGTATCTTTTTAACTTCCGGTGCTACCACCCTGCGCATCAGGGAAATTATTGATAACATGCCCTCTCAACTGATCTTCATGCTGCCTCCGGAATTACCCGCATCTCCCTGGCAAATCAGTGTAAACGCTATTTCGGGCAACAGTACCGTAATTCGTACCGGCTACTTTCATAAATCGTTACCAGTGGCAAGTATCTTGTCGCAGGCTGCGCATTAGTCAATCGCACCTTTCGAAATAACATTTCGCAGCCTGCGAAATATAGATGCGCACCTTGCGAACGCATCAACTAAAGTGCATGTCGACTGGTAATAAGCACTGGTTTACGACTTACGCAGTACTATATCTTACCTTATTACTTACTTAATTGCGCCATCCTACCCTGTAGGCTTTGGGTTTGTGCCGCAATCTGCATGTAAGAAATGGGGTAACCTGTTTACATTTTCACTGTTATACCCGCTTACCCATTGGTTATTTTGTGTTTCCACCAGCATTTAATATTCAGAAAATAGGGCAATCTCCTGGCCATTACCGTATCCATTCAGCTTGTATTTTGTACTTTTGTCGCCTGAAAAGGAATTCAGACTTTATGTTTTAATAAACCAAATATGATGGATCAGAACAGTAAGGAGTTTTTAGTTAAATATTTGAATAATGCTTCTCCCACCGGCTTCGAAACGTCGGGGCAGCAGTTGTGGCTCGATTACATGCGGCCCTACGCGGATACGCATTTTACCGACATGTACGGTACGGCGGTAGCGGTCATAAATCCGGATGCGAAATTTAAGGTGGTAATAGAAGCCCATGCCGACGAAATCAGCTGGTTTGTGAACTACATCAACGACGACGGCTTTATTTATGTACGCCGCAACGGCGGGTCCGACCATCAGATCGCGCCTTCCAAAAGAGTGAACATCCATACCAAGAAAGGGATTGTGAAAGGCGTGTTCGGCTGGCCGGCCATTCACATACGCGAATCGGAGAAAGAAGAGCCGCCTACCTTAAAGAACATCTTTATCGACTGCGGTTGCAGTTCCCGAGACGAGGTGCTGAAAAAAGGCGTGCACGTAGGCTCGGTTATTACGTTTGACGATGAGTTTATGGAACTGAACGACCGATTTTATGTAGGCCGTGCCCTGGATAACCGGATGGGCGGTTTTATGATCGCGGAAGTAGCCAAACGGCTGAAAGAAAACCAGCAATCGCTGCCCTTCGGACTGTATGTGGTGAATGCCGTACAGGAAGAAATTGGCCTGCGGGGTGCCCAGATGGTAGCCCAGCGCATTAAACCGGACGTCGCCATTATTACCGACGTTTGTCACGATACCGCCTCACCCATGTACAACAAAGTGGTGAACGGCGACCTGCGGGCAGGCAAAGGACCGGTGCTGACCTATGGCCCGGCCGTACACAACAACCTGCTGGATATGGTGATAGATGTAGCGGAAAAAAAGGAAATACCCTTCCAGCGTGCGGCTGCCACCAGGGCTACCGGCACCGATACCGATGCCTTTGCTTATTCCAACGAAGGGGTGGCCTCTGCCCTGATTTCATTGCCGCTTAAGTACATGCACACCACCGTGGAAATGGCCCACCGCGAAGATGTGGAGAACGTGATTAAGCTGATGTACGAGTTTCTGGTACAACTAAAGAACAACCACGATTTCAGGTACATTCGATAGTATTTGATTATTCCCTGTTTGTTAATCGTTATTCGTTGTGTGGTAATTTACCATCACGAATAGCGATTAACTTTTTTATTTTGACCCCCTTTCCAATACAGCCCTTACTGGCGAGAAAGTTGCTTCCGTGCCAGACTACGGCAAGAAGGTTATTGCAGAAA
>JBGTIS010000181.1:0-5724 GCA_041745535.1 Cyclobacteriaceae bacterium
ACAACCGGGAATGGTGGAAAACGCTGCAATTGAATGGAAAGCGGAAAAAGGGGTATGCCGATTGGATCGATCAGGCCAATACGTTTTACAGCCATGCCCCAGCCGTAGTGCAGGAATTTAAAAAGTTCAATATCACGCAGGCCGATCTGGATAAAGGTAAAACTTTGACCCAGGCCGTAGCCGCTGCCTTTGCCCGACAGAAAATAGAAACCAGTCTGGCCCAGCAGGCCACCCAGCAACGGGATGCCGCCCTGGAAGCACTGCACAATTGGATGAGCGACTTCATGTCCATTGCCCGTGTGGCATTGAAAGAACATCCACAGCAACTGGAATTGCTGGGCGTGATTGTTTAATCCGGCAAATTCTTTTGATGTTATTGGCTAAAGGGAGATAAGGCCTGGCTTTAATTTCCCTTTATCATACTTCGCACTTCCTTTATCCCTGAACCCATCCCACTATTCGGCTGATGACGGTGCGCGTTGGTTGTCATTACCTCGTCATAACGAGAGACCAAGGCAAGGCCTTGGGACCGACGTTATCTGGTAAACCTGTCGCCTGCCGCTTCCCTGTATTTTGTTAACCAATGCGCACAAGTGAACCAGATAGCTTTGGGTTCCGTCGTTCCGACGGCTCCCTCGCTATGACGTGCGCGTTTTTGGCTGTAGGAATAACTACCGCACTTCAGTAAGGGTCAGCCTTTGCCCATCGGCCTTGAGTTGCTGACTGAGGGCGGCATAATCCACCTGCTGAACGGCAGTGCCACCATCGATCGCCAAAGCGGCGGCAGTGGCAGCGGATTGTCCGAGGATCATAAATACCGGTTCCATGCGGATGGAGCCGAATGCGATATGGGAACTGGATACACACACCGGTACCAGCAGATTGGCGCATTCTTCCTTTTTGGGCGTAATAGAACCGTAGGCAATCTGGTAAGGGCTTTCGGGATGCACCCCGATATCGCCCTCATTCTGTACAAAACCATCGGGCTTTACATACCGCTGAATATTATGTGAATCCATGGCGTATGAACCCATCCCTACCGACTGTGGCACTTCCTGCTTGCCCAGCACTTGGTTTTCGGTCATTACGTGTTCGCCCAGCATGCGGCGGGCTTCCCGTACATAGATCTGATGCGGCCAGTTGCCGTTGTCCATAAATTCATCTTTGGCCAGCCCCCACTGGTTCAGCTCTTCCTGCACCGCTTTGGGTATGCGCCGATCGTTGGCCATAAAATACAGCAATCCTTTCTGGTAGGTCTCATGCTCCTTGATAATCTCTTCGCGGCGCTCGTAACTGGCATCCGGATAATCGTAGTTCATCCCGATGTTGTCGGTACTGAAAGGGCCGTGGTTATTGGTATCGGTTTTCCGGTTCGGGATGGGGTCATATTTGCGGAAGGTTTCGTCCCAACCGGCATCATACACCCGCACCAGCAGCTCGTACTGGGTAGAATCGTAGCCTTCGGGTCGGGGGAAAGCCACCCGGTTTTCCGGATGGTTGCTCAGGCACATGCGAAAGCAGTAGGCCTGTATTTTATCGTCGCCCTCCCCTTTTTTACCCGGATCGTCACCGGAAATGCGGGGCAGCAGGCCACTGGCCGGATCACCCGGCACCTGGTTCGGATCAATGTCTTTCTTGAAGTAATGATCGTGGTGCAGCACGCCCGTCTGAATGCCATTCCAGGTTTCCCCATACTTCGCATTCGGTTCGCGGCCTACATGATATTTCACACCGGCCGCGGCCATCAGATCGCCCTCATAGGTAGCGTCAATAAATACTTTCCCTTTGAACTGCTTCCCACTCAAGGTTTCAAACGTTGTAATTTTACCATCTTCCACAGTTACCCCGTTATCCCGGTTCAGCCATTCGTCGCGATATACCTTCAGGTCATTTTCCTTTACAAAATCCTCAAACACCTGCTCGGCCACATGCGGCTCAAAAATCCACATGGTGCGATTCGTGCCATCCATGGCCGGTGTACCCTGCCCCTTGTTGCCATATTCGGATTGTTGCTGCCAAACCCAGGATTCAGGTTCCTGATAATGCAGGTACACCCGGTGATAGAACTCCCGGGCCAGTCCGCCGATTACTTCTTTGTCGCCGGTATCGGTAAAGCCCAGTCCACCGGAGGAAAGGCCGCCCAGGTGGGTATCCGGAGAAACTATTACGACAGATTTCCTCATTTTATGAGCCTGTACGGCAGCGGTAACAGCGGCGGCAGTCCCTCCATAAATGATGATATCAGCTTCAACAGCTTTTTGTTGCCTGTCTGCTTTATTTTCTGAGCATTGGGAAAAAATTAATAAAGAGAGAAAAGCCAACAGGCATGCGCTATTTTTTAGAAAGAGATTTTGGTTCACAATAAAGGTCAGATAGGATTGATTATTAAACTTTCGGTTTGTGTTGGGAATAATTGTCCTTCGATGCGCAAGGGTATGGTATGTTAATTATTCATCATCCGCGGAATTAGGGAGTTAATACTTTTTTTGCTTTCAGCATAGAGAAACAATTATTCTGTTCTAAATAATTTAAATAATTTTTTAAATGCAAACTCCCCTGCTATATAATTCATAAAAACTTCCTGAAATTTTAATTATATATTTAGAAATTAATAATTCGCGAAGTTACATGTTCAGTAATAGTTTGTTTATTACATATAATTTTTGTTTAATACGGCGTTATCCCATTACTAATTTCAGGTTCAGCAAATTTTCGTATAAATATTGCAGAGGAATTCCCGGCCGGTTGGCTTTCAGCTTCATTTGACGTTCATACTTAATAACCGTCAGTTTTTTTATTAAGCAACAGGAACACATTAATGTGCCTGTTTTTGATTCATCATTTTTTAATACTAAGAAATACAATATGATAAAAAGTAAAAAAGCCATTTCATTAAAATACAACTTTGTTGATTAGGGGCGTCGGAAAGCGTGGGTTAGTGCTTCCTCAGCTAACCTTGTGCATATTCATACTGTGGACCCTGCCTTTAATGGCCCAGGAATATACCTATTCTGAAACAACCAGTGGGGAAAGATTAATGGTAAACATCTCAAAAAGGCAAACCGAGCAAAGTCAATCCATAATTGAAATGAAGGGAATTTACCGCGATTCGCGTCATTATTTTGAACCTGACGGGTATACGGTAAGGTGGCAGCATAAAGATACCCAGCTGCTGCACGATTTCGATATCATCCGGGATAAAAACGATATCATTATCAAAGGGATGTTTAAAGGCGAAGCCATTCACAAAACCGTAAAGGTGGATGACAAATGCTGGATGAACAAAATAGACCAGGGTTTATGCCCCTGGGTAAAATCCGATGAAGATGAAATTGTTTTCTGGATACTGAAACTATCTTCCGATTTGGATCCTATTAAATTTAAAGCGGAAAAAGTAGGCACTGAAATGCTACAAACAAGTGCCGGAACTTTTTCTACCATAAAGGTAAAGCTGAGGCTGGATGGATTTCTGGTATCGCACCTTTGGTCTGCCTATTACTGGTATCGGGAAGCAGATGGAGTTTTTCTAAAATATGAAGGGGCCAGCGGTATGCCCGGCACCCCGGTTACCGTGATAGAATTGGAAAGTTTCGTCGGCCGGTAATTATTCTTTAATTCTGATTCACAAAGAAGTAAAATCCCCAACCATTGCAGGGATTGTAGAACTCGAACAATGTTTCAGAATACCGGTACACATGGGTATTATCATTTTCCGCGAAAAGGTCCAGGTATTTGTTCATGGCAGCGGTGTCAACTGTAACAGTAGTATCCCCAAAAAGTGTATAATCTGGCGCGAAGTCAAATTTGATCACATTGTTTTCTATGGTATAATCAAATTCCCGCAGGGCAAACGTAACGCTTGCATTGGGATTCTCAATTCTGAAACCCAGGGCGTTCAAGGGACCATTCTGCGTTTCGGTAAAATACAACTGCATGTCGGAAACCCCGATTATATCGGCTGCTACTTCATCCTGGGCCGATGATTTGTCTTTTTTCAGGATATTTCTGATCGGGGCATTGAAAAAAGTATACAACTGATCAAAATCGGTGCCCTCCGGATCTAACAAACTGGTTTCCAAAACCACCGATTCGTTTGAGTCCAGCGTGCCGGTGTATTTGTACAGCGTAACCGTATCGGCACACAGGGTGGTAACCGTACTGGAAAAATCGTTCAGCCGGATAGCGGATACAGACACGGTGTTGCCCATAAAACTACCGGTAAGCGCATTGTCCAGTATAATGGTATTCCCATCAATGGTATATCCGCTTGAGAATTTTATTTTCTGTCCGTTTTGGGTAGTTGAGTTTTTGGAAATAAAATTAAAACTCAGTATTCTTCTGAAATCGTCCAGGCTAAAGTAAAGGGCCACATCTTTTTGAGTGTAACTCATTTTCAATACAGAAGTCAGAGTAGGCACGCCTTCTGTCATTTTGCTAATATTGCCTGAAATAGCTGTTCCCAGCAAATTAACATCGCCAGGCGCTGCCTGCTGAAAAGCAATTACGGTGGGTTGTCCCACATCCGATTTGCTGTTAAATACCAGGTCCCCAGCCTCGGTTTCGTTTACATAATTGAATTCAAATTCGGCACCGAAAGAAGCCTGATCCTGCTCAAACAAATAACTGAAGAAAGAATAATTTTCAAAAATAAGCTCCAGTCCCAACGAATTATCGATCCGATAGGTAATGGTTTGGTCAAAAAACTCACCATCATTTACCCCCAGGTCTGATTTGATATTCACATTATTCTCAGTGTCAAATTTCAGAATCACATTATAGGAACCAGATTCTGATTCAGGGCGGTATTTCAGCAGCCAGCCATTGGCCGGAGCGGCGAGCTTTTCCTTTAATGCCGCTGTGGCCTCTGCCGAACGGGTATCCGCATCTTTATCGAAGAGGCTCACGTCTTCATTATTACAGGAAATCAATAGCAATATGCCAAATACAAATACTAGTAAATTCGATCTCATTTTAATACTTTGCCTGAATTAATGCTCTAACTTTTAATAGGTCTACGCCAGTGTTCTGCTCATAATGGGTTAATATGGCGTTCAGCTTTCTGCTGATCAGGGCCCTGCCTTCGTTGCGTTCCTCACAATCCTGGGTAGTACAGGGTTGCTGGTTGATAAATTTTTCATAAAAATCAGGAACATATAACACATGGGCTACCGTTTCGGCAAAATCTTCATTAAAAGAGCTGGTCGCATAAGGAGAAACAAATCCCCGGCGCAGGGCTTCGTCATCGGTCAAGGTAAACCACGAACCGGATGAAGTATATCCCTGCGGCGATATCTGCTGAAAATTAGTGGGCAGGTTATAGCGCTGGTGTACGATGTGGGCAAACTCATGATAAATAGTACCCAGTTGCCTGTGTATCCATACTACATTGTCTTCTTCTATGTTATTTACTTCCGTGAGGGTAATTCTGGCGCCGGCATCCGCTGTACCCAGCGTAACGGTGCCATCATTATTATAAATAAAAGAACCGATTAGCACCACCTCGGCAGGTACATGATTTTTAAAGAATTCCTCCCCATTCTCTACTTTTACAAAAGGATCGATCCAGAAGTTATTTAGAAAATTCAGCATGGGTTCTACCACTTCCTTGCGGGGTGGGGTAACCCGCTTGGTAGGGTCTACATACCGGTCTACAAACCGATACCGCACCGCCACATCGTATTTCTCCGTAAAATTAACCCGGATATATTCATCAAGCGGATCGGT
>JBGTIS010000182.1:0-9242 GCA_041745535.1 Cyclobacteriaceae bacterium
GGTTAACCGGAGCTATGTCGGCCACATAGGCAGCGGTACCGGTAGGCTTGAATCCTGTAGAAAATCCATGAAAAAACCGGAGCAGTAAAAACCCTGAAATGGTGGTAATAAAAGGATAGAAGAATCCACAAAAAAAGCAGACTGCCGCGCCAAATATCATTACGGGAATGCGGCCCACCGTGTCGGCCAGTTTACCGCTAAAGGGTCGGGAGATGCCGGCAGTTAGCGTAAATAAACCTAATAATAAAGCCTTTATAAGCGCCGCCACCCAACTGGTCCAGAAATCCGGGAAGCTCGGGAATCATCATGTTGAAGCTGGCGAAAAACATAAATGAGCTTAAGCAAAGTAATCCGAATTGCAGGTTGTAAATAGAGCGATGCCGCACGGGTATGCCAAAATTTTGATGTTGCTTGGTAACTGTAAGAAAATTAAAGTGAAGAAGGGCTTTGCGAATAAGTGCAAAGCCCTGCCCATATTTTACCTGAATTTCTTATAAAAGGTTACCCGTTATTGCCCCATTAGAAAGGCTTTTATAAAATCGTCTAAGTCACCATTCAGCACCTGCTGGGCATCGGTACGTTCCACGCCCGTACGATTGTCTTTTACCAGTTTGTATGGGTGCAGTACATAATTTCTGATTTGCGAACCAAAATCAATTTTCATTTTATTGCTTTCCACTTCAGCCCGCTCCTCATCGCGTTTTTCTACTTCTATCTGATACAGGCGCGATTTCAGCATTTTCAGCGCTTTTTCTTTATTCTGCAACTGCGATCGTTCTTCCTGACACTCGATAATGAGGCCGGAAGGAGCGTGCCTTAAACGTACGGCAGTTTCTACTTTGTTTACATTTTGCCCGCCGGCACCACCGGAACGAAAGGTTTCCCAGGTAATATCCGCCGGATTCACGTCTACTTCAATGGTATCGTCGATAACAGGGTATACATACACCGAGGCAAATGAAGTATGGCGCCGCCCACCGGAATCAAAAGGAGAGATGCGCACCAGGCGGTGTACACCATTCTCCGACTTCAGCTTTCCATAGGCGAAGTCGCCATCAATTTCCAGGGTAACCGACTTCAGGCCTGCTGTTTCACCGGGTTGGTAATCTATTTGCCGGACGGTATATTTTTGCGCTTCTCCCCACATAATGTACATGCGCATCAGCATTTCGGCCCAGTCCTGACTTTCCGTACCGCCGGCACCAGGATTGATCTGTAAAAAAGCATCGAGCTGATCTTCGTCGCCACTCAGCATTTTTTTGAATTCCAGATCTTCTACAATTTTTTCAGTTTTGCTGAATTCGGTGTCAATTTCTTTATCTTCTACATCGCCCGCTTCATAAAATTCGTATAAAGTAGCCAGGTCATCGTAGCTGGTTTGCGCCTTTTCAAAATTGTTAGTCCATATTTTTTTGTTTTTTATTTCTTTCAGGATTTTCTCCGCTTCTTTGGGATCATTCCAGAAATCGGCCTGCAGGGTAATGGACTCCTCTTCTTTTATTTCTTCTTTTTTCTTATCGTAGTCAAAGATACCTCCTCAAAGTCTCTATCCTGACCTTTAAATCTTTCAATTGATCGCTGTTCATAAAAATTTTTGCTTTGTAAAATTGATTATAAAATAAAGATCCACCTTTTGAAAGTGGACCTCAAATTTCGGATTATTATCAGTTTACCTGAAAGGAAAACAGGAATTATATTTTATACATCCATCCAAATTTGTCTTCTTCTTTTCCTCTTTTCAGTCTTTCCAGATAGTTGAGTACCCGTACAGAGAAATTTTCTTTACCAGGAACCGGTAGTTTAAAGTTTTCACCATTATAACCAATCAGGGAAACATGCGCTACGGTAACGGCTGTGCCCACGCCAAATGCTTCCTGTATGGTTTCGTTTTGAATGGCCTCCAGGATTTCCTGAACGGTGATTTTACGCTCTTCCAGCGCCATGCCCCAGTCGCGTGCAACCTGTAAAATACTGTCGCGGGTAATGCCTTCCAGAATGGTATCGCTTACAGCTGGTGTTATTAATTTATCTTTGATAATGAACATGATGTTCATGGTACCCGATTCTTCAATATACGAATGCGTTTTTCCGTCGGTCCAGATCAATTGGTGGTAGCCTTCCTTTTGGGCCAGTTGCGCAGGATACAGCGAAGAAGCATAGTTTCCGGCTGCTTTGGCAAATCCGGTACCGCCTTCAAAAGCGCGGGCATACTTGGTTTCTATCTTCACCTTTACAGGTTCGGTATAATAAGCGCCTACCGGACAGGTAAAAATCATAAATTTATAGGTGTTGGATGGGCGAACACCAATGTATTCGTCAGCGGCAAACATGAATGGCCGTACATACATGGAAGTTCCATCCCGGTCTGGAATCCAGTTGGCATCCAGCCGGATCAGTTCGGTAAGGCCGCCCATAAATATTTCTTCCGGTACGGCCGGCATGCACATCCTTTCGGCAGACCGGTTAAAACGCTTCAGGTTTTTCTTGGGCCGAAACAGCATGGGCTCACCATTTTCGTTTTTGAAAGCTTTCATCCCTTCAAAAATAGACTGTCCATAATGAATGGCCGCGGTAGAGGGGCTCAGGCGTAAATAGGCATAGGGTTCAATCCTCAGGTTTTTCCATTCACCATCTTCGTAATCCGCCAGAAACATATGATCGGAACAGATTTTTCCAAATGGAATATTGTTAGGATCTACTTCGTTGATTCTGGATTTCTCAACTTTATTTATCTGTATGTCTAATGCGTCTATCATGTTGGGGCCCCTTTACTGAAAAAAAAGTTTGTAAAATTACATATATTTTCAGCGAATTACAATTGATGAAAATGAAGAATTGCTGTTTTTTGGGCCATCGTTCAGGTTCTTAATAAAAGAAACTAAAGTTTATGAAAATAAAACAGTAGGTATTAACTGTTCTTCATCCATAGAAATCCCTTTTCCCTGGTTTCCACATACTGCAGCGAATCGAAAGTAGCCCATACTTTTACTGAATCGAGGTCTGAAAACCGCATGGCATATAAGCCGCTGTCGCTGAACCGATTAAAAAAGTCACTGCCTTTCCGCACTGGTACTTTCTTAATGGGCGCTTCCATTTTTTGTATAAGGGTGTGATACACAAAACCGAGGGTGCCATCCGGCAATTCAATACGGTACCATTTTCCGGTGCCTCCCAATACTTCTATCATAGAGTTTTGAGGCAACGTGGTAAGTATTTCAGCATTGACATCCGGTGCGATTCTAATATTGGCTTTTACCGAGTTGATCGTATTTAAACCATTAAATTGGGCAGTATCGGCCACTATGGTTTCTAAGGGCAAAAAATCATTTTTTACGAATGGATAAGGATCGACCGCGCCACTGGTAAATTTATAAATGCCAAAATGAAGATGAGGCGGCGTGGTAATGGCATTACCGGTATTGCCCACCAATCCTAAGGTATCGCCCACTTTTACTCGTTGCCCTGTGCTAACCAGTTGTGAATCGAGATGGGCATAGTACATAGAAAAACCTTTATCCGCGCCACTTAAGAATACCACCTTACCACCCAGGCGGTTCAGCGTTACCCGACTGACTCTGCCCTTGGTGGCTGCTATTACAGGCGTACCACGTGGGGCGAAAATATCTATTCCCTGGTGCGGTCGGGCACCCCCATCTCGGGGAGCGCCGAAAAAACTCCCTACTGCTTTACTGTTTTTACCTGCCACCGGAAAGTTAATTGAAGGTTTTACTTCAACCTTGATATCGACCTGCCCGCCGCGCAACAGTTCGGGCTGTAATCGTAAAATATGAGTTTCATCGTGTTTTACCTCATATTCAATAATTCCGGTGGTATCGCTGCCAGCCAGCGGTTCATACCTACCTTCACTGAGTTTAAAAATATCCAGAAAAATTTTGGTGGTACGGTTTGTCGCATCCAGATCGATTGAAATAACCTGCCCTTCCTGTACCGGATAACGCAGGCTAATGGCCTGAGGCTTTTCAGGATTGAAATATACAATTTCCTGATAGGGCAAATTGACAGATGAAGCGCTGTTCAGGCTTGCTTCCCCCGCCAAAACCCAGTCTTTCCCCATTGCTGTATTGGTAAGCGCTACTTCACGCAAAGAAGTAAGATACTGTTGGTAGGGAGAAGATTTTTCTAAAAGGCGTTTGAGGCCAATGGATCCGCCACAGCTTGCTAACAGCGCGCTGAACAGTATGATATAAAATATTTTGATTGTTTTCATAAAGCGTAAGTAATACGCTGAAACAAACAATTTTATTGCAGCAAAAAATTCCCTAGAAAGTAAAATTTATCGCCAGTAGGTTACTTTAATAATTTTACAATGCCCACAATTATGAGAATAATTACCGCGGCTACGATAATAATTCCGGTCCAGAAGCCAAGCTCAAATATACCTTCGATGACAGAACACGAGGAAAGGCCAGTCGTTAGGATGAGTAAGGTAAATAAAGTAAAAAGATTAATATTTTTCATTTGATAAAAATTTGAATTATTTATGTTAAGGTTGCTATATAAACCACAGAATAATAGAAAAGTTATCAGGAAAAAAATTAATTGGAAAAAGTTTTGCTAGTGGAAATTGCTTAAACCATATTACCTTTGCATCGTATAGCTAGTATTACTGTCAAAGAGAGCTGCAATGGATCAGAAAATTATAAAGAAACTTGAGAAAAGGTTGTCGAAAGAACTTCCGGGATGGGCTGCCCATCAGTTGATGGCTACCGATCTGCACAGGAAAATGCGCCTGCAACCCCGTGCTGATGCCAAAAGGGCGGGTGTACTGGTTTTGTTCTTTACTGATCATACAGGCCTGAAGCTTCCGTTTATTTTACGGGCTACTTACAAAGGGGTACACAGCGGTCAGATTGGTTTTCCGGGTGGAAAATTCGAAGAAACAGATGCCAGCATTGTGGATACCGCTTTGCGGGAAACCTGGGAAGAAATAGGTGTGAAAGTTTCTCCAGAACAGGTGCTGGGCTGCTTGTCAAACATTTATATTCCCCCCAGTAATTTGCTGGTAACACCCATTGTAGCCTATATGGATCATCAGCCAGCTTATCTGTTAGATCCTCATGAGGTAAAAGATATTATTGAAATTGAGGTAGAAGACCTTTTAAATTCATTAAATCATAGTTCGGAGAAAATTACTACCTACGAAGGTCATGAATTTGAAGTCCCTTGTTACCGGATTGAAAACCACATCATCTGGGGAGCTACCGCCATGATGATCAGTGAGTTAACCTGTTTGTTAGACGAAATAATTCCAGCCGCTAAAGCCAGCTTATCGAAGTAACTTTACTATTTCCATATCATACGTTCCCTTTATGTTTAACGTCTCTCGTGGTCTTTCTGGAATTGACTGATTTATTTTATCATATCCAATAAGCAACTGAGTGTAATATTTTTCATGAAATGTTTAGTAGTCATTTCGCTAATGATGCAACATGGGGGAGATGCGGGCCTGTTGAACCGCGGCAGAGGATGTTCAATAATAATCAATGTTCAATACGCAATGATCAACTAAAAAATTCCATGCGATTGAACATCAAATATTGGAAATTGAATATTGAACATTGTGTTAAATACCTTCACCATGAAACCACTAAAAATAAGCTAAATGAGGCTGTTCGTTGCGGATACTCATGGCTTGTGACTGAGTTGCTCAATCAGATAAAGGGCAGCCCGCATGTCGTAATCGTTACTTTCGTGGTCACGGCCTTCCGTCATGGCGGTGATGCTTTTCAAACTTTGGGCAGCATTCTGGTCCATTAGCCGGAATATATTCAATGCATGCAGGCGAACTTTCTCATTACTGTGCCGCAAGGCTTTTTCCAGCGTGGGTATCGCTTTTTTAGTTTCACCCAACTCGTAGAGGGCTTCTGCCGTGGCAATAGCCACATCGGGAACCGGATCGTTCAAGTGTTTTTCCAGTACGGGTTGTGCCTCTTTGGCTTTTTTTCCTAATATCACACAGCCAGTAGCAGCCCAATACCTAATAATTCCGTTAGGGTCGTCCAGCTTTTCTATTAACTTATCCAGATTCTCAGCGTGGCCCAGGGTAGCCATGTTGGCTGTTTCTATGATAGCCTCAATGGGGTACTGATCGGCGCGCGCAAACTCATAAATGGTGCTGCCTGCTGCCTGCCGGATCATTTCGCCTTCCGGCAAAAAACCGGAATCGTGGGTCTTTTTCAGCCAGGCTGTATTGGCCTTTCTCATTTCTTCCAGTACCGGCTCATATTCCGGATTATCGGCCAGGTTATGCACGTTATCAGAATCGGTAGCGATCTCATACAATTCTTCAGCAGGTTTGGGTTCCCAAAAGGCCGATTGGGCTTTATTCAGTGTGCCGGCTTTGTAAGCCCTTTCCCAGGAGGGCATAGAAGGCGCCCGCCACAGATATTCCAGGTATTGGCCGTAAATGCGGTGCGGCATGTAGTTGCGGGTATACCGGAACTGTTTGTTCCGCACCGAGCGCGACATATCATACACCTCATCCATGCGCCCCCGAAAGTTGTACACATATTCCGGCTCAGGCTTTTGCTGGTTTCCTAAAAAAGCTTCTCCCTGCATATAATCAGGAATATCAATACCACAAAGGCTCAAAATGGTAGGCGCAAAATCCAGAAAGCTTACCAGCCGATCGGTACGCGTGCCAGGCTTACCCGGTGCCAGGTCTTTATATTTTTCAGGGAAACGAATGAGCAGCGGTACATGCAGGCCCGATTCGAAAAGAAAACGCTTGCTGCGGCCCAGCACGCCGCCATGATCACTGTAATAAAATACGATGGTGCTGTCGGCCAGTCCCGCCTCCTTCAGTTCGCTCAGAATTTTTCCAACCTGCTGGTCCATGGTTTCAATTTTATCATAATATTGCGCCCAGTCGTGTTTCATCTCTGGCGTGCGGGGATGGTAGGCCGGAATCGGTACTTTTTCAGGATCGTGCTTTAAGGTATCCAGGGGTGTATGCAAAGAACTTTCGTGAGAAACCGTGAGGTTGAATATGGCAAAAAAAGGCTGACCGGGTTTCCGGTTTTTATAGGTAGCCTGGTTGCTGGACTCATCCCAGGCATTGGACTGGTCTACCGTATTATAATCTTTTTTAGAGTTGTTGGTACAGTAATACCCGGCTTCGCGTAGGTAGTGCGGGAAAAACTGAATAAAATCGGGAATAGGATTTTCGCTGCGCATATGCTGGGTACCCATAGAAGGCGGGTACACGCCGGTGATAAGCGTAGAGCGGGTAGGGGCGCAAACCGGTGCCGAGGCAAAAGCATTCTCGTATACAATACCCTGGCTGGCAAATTTGTCCAGCACCGGGGTAGTAGCGAACGTATCGCCATAGCAACCCAGCAGCGGTGAATTGTCCTCGCTCACAATCCATACAATATTAGGATGTGCCACTTCTTTGTTTTCCTGCTGGCAGGCGACTGATAAAAAAAAGATAAAAAGAAAAAAAAGGTAGGTAAGGTAAAGTTTCATAGGGTTTTAACAACAAATGAGGTTTTTACAGGGATATTTTACAAAGCCTCTAATCAAGTAAAATTAACTGATAAAATCACAATAATTTTAAAACTTTCATGATTTGCGTTTTGAACCATTGGGTTTGAGCCAGTTTTTCTTTGTTTAGATTTTGTCGTTCAGGAATTGTTTTACCGTAATCTTTAGCCGGGAAAACCTTAAAGAAAGTTTCAAAATCCAGGCTTTCCAGGTATGTTAGAATTGCTTCAGATTTTTTGAATTGTTTAAGTTTTTCAGCATTTTCGTTTTCCTTAAAAAAAGGATACCCACTACGAGCATTTTGTAGTACTAACAAAAGCTTATTTAAGTTAATATTCTTTTCATTAAGCCATTGTTGCTTATAACTTTCCTTATCAAAATCTTTTTTTAAAGTATTATAGTATTCTTCCATATTGTCAGGATGGAATAAGTAATTTTCAATGCTGTAATAATGTAGAATGTACAAGTCAGGATAGATTTTTCTGATCAGTTCTATTTCCTCGTCAGTTAAATAATCTCTATCAATAATTCCCTTATAATTTGTATTATGGGATTTATAAAAAACATCTCTTTTATCCAGTGCAGTAAAAAAGATAATACCATCAAGTTTCAAATTGTTATAAAAGGGCGAATCGGTATTTTCGGCAAAAAAAATAGTTTTGCCTTCAAATAGTTTAGTGAGAAATTCCTGGCTAACCGCAATTTCAAATACATTGAATTTATTCTTGGGTTGCGGAAATAATATTTGAGGAATATCAAAATTCAGATCATCAAAATCAACGATGGCTGCTTTTTCATAGTCATTGGCATAATCTATAAAACCCAAGGAATGGCTGGCAGTCCATAGCTGACAGTTTTCCGGTATCCAATGTTCAGTAATTTCTTTTAAGAGGGTATATTGAAGTTTAGTATTTAAGTGCAGATCAATTTCATCGAGAAAATAAATAGTATTCTGATAATTACCGCTTCTGCTTAAAAGGTTGATCAGTATATTAAAAATTTCTTTTTCTCCGCTGCTTAGTAAGTCGTAATGAATTTCAGAATCACCTTTCCTGAACATGATTTCAGCCACTTTTCCATCCAAAGGAGGAATAATGGAAATAAGTTTAAATGTAGTAGCATCACTTTCTCCAAATATTCTTTGCAGTGCATCATTAATTGGATTGATGTAGCTGTTGGTGATGTCTTTTTTCTCTTTCTCCGATTTGAAAAAATCCTGTAAGATATTTTTGGTAACCTGTTCCAGGTCATTTTCAAATCGTTCATCTCTTTCAATATACTTTTTGGGCCGGTCGCTATCTTTAAGAAAATCAACAGAATTCTGCCCTAAACCAGTGCGGGTTAAGATGGGCACTTGTCTCAGGCTGCTTCTTCCATAAAAGGAGGAGTTACTGGTTATCAAACCCATTTCATTAATATTTCTGATTATAGTTTTTCCATCACTAAAATTTAACTCTATTTCAAAGTCATTTTCCTTATTTTTTTTATAATAATCATTGAGCGCGTAATCGATACCCTTGTCTTTTCCATAAGAAGATATGGCCTCAAATGCATCAAAAACAGAAGTTTTGCCGCTTCCATTAGCCCCTATCAGTAATACCAGCTTATAAGGAATTGGGGAAGCACTTAAATCAATAGTAAGATCAGTGAATCTTTTGAAATTGGTAAGATGTAGCTTTTCAATAAACATAGGGTAAAGGATATTAAACAAATATACTAACTAAATCCTATATCCT
>JBGTIS010000183.1:0-3029 GCA_041745535.1 Cyclobacteriaceae bacterium
GTACAGGAACAAATTGTGAACGATACCGATATAGGCTATCAGACGCCAACCTCCTCCAAATATGTGGTGGGGTATGCGCCTGTTTCTGATTTTGATGCCATGTACAACATGCTGCAAACCGAAAAGCCTCTGTATTTCAACTGGGCGGCCGACAGCAGCAACAAGCTGTACTGGTTTGGGATTTCTTCCTCAGCCGAACCACTGGGCGAAGGCCCACGTGATTTCAGCGGCTAACCTTAGCTAATCAGGAAAGTTTGCGGTGTAAGTGTTGTATTTCCTGATAATAATATAAGAGCATGCACGGTCTCAGGTAGCAGGCTGGTTTTGTTTATATCCATACTTATCGGTTTTTATTTCTTATGACGCTTAGGAATAAAAATCCGGAACGGCGATATGCACATTTCGGCTATCTGAAGCATTAGGCATGCTTTTTTATGGAGTAAAGGGCGCAGAAGCTTATCCTTTGAGGGAGAGAATACACATAAATATGCCGGAATTACTGCTTTAGCTGGTATAAAATTATGGTTGGGAATAGTATTTGTAATTACAACTAATGTACAATTTGCTGTGTCTTTTGCTTATTTTTAAGTAAGAAGTTCCATTAGAAATACTATCATATGCACAAATATTTAATTTACGGGTTCCTGTTTGTCCTGATTACATTCGGAGCCTGTTCTTCCAGTAAAAAGCTGCTCAAGCAGGGTAATTATTACAATGCCGTGCTTACGGCGGTTGATAAATTGCAAAGAAGCCCTAACAACGATAAAAACCGGGATGTGCTGCGAAGAGCGTATCCGGTCGCGGTAGATTATCTGCTGAACGACGCGAAAAACAAACGAGCCTCCAACGAGCCATTTAAGTGGAGCCATACGGCCGATAGTTACCAGCAAATTAACCAGATGTACGAAGCCATTCAGCGTTCGCCGGCTGCCAAACAGGTAATTCCCAATCCGAAGAATCTGTATAAAGAGTACGCAGAGCTAAAGGACAAGGCCGCTTCTGAACAGTACAGTGCCGGAGAAAAAGCCCTGCGCACCGGTACCCGCGAAGGCGCCAAAGAAGCCTACTACAGTTTTGTGCAGGCCGATCAGTATGTGCCGGGTTACCTGGATACGAAAAAGAAGATCGCGGAAGCCAGGTATATGGCCACCCTGAAAGTAGTGGTAGAACAGGTATCGCTGCCCTCCCGGTACTTTAAGGTAAGTGCCGATTTCTTTCAGAATCAGGTAGAGAACTATCTGCGAAGCTATTCGGGAAGAAGTGGGTTTCTCCGTTTTTATTCCCCGCATGAAGCGGAAAAAGAAAAAGTACAGGTTGATCAGATCATTACCCTTCAGTTTGAAGATTTTAATGTAGGGCAAACCAATACCCGGCAAAAAGAAGAAACCGTTACCAGAGATTCGGTAAAAGTGGGTGAGGTTGAAATCAGCAACGGCAAAAAACAACCGGTGTATGGGGAGGTATCCGCCAAACTCACCACCACCCATGTAGAGGTGATTTCCCGCGGCATTTTAAGCATGCACATTGAGGATGCTTACAATCACGCTTCATTATACAGCCAGGATATTCCCGGTGAATACGTGTGGTTTGCCGAATGGGCCGATTTCAAAGGCGACGAACGGGCGCTTACTCCCGAGGAAATACAATTGAGCAACATACGGCCGATGGGGCCGCCTTCGCCCCAGCAGCTGTTTGTAGAGTTTACCAAACCCATTTACGACCAGCTGGTAAACCAGCTCAACCAGTTTTACCGGAACGTTTAGCGAACAATAGTAATGCGTACGACTGCCAGACCGTATGGGCGGTGGGCAAACATACCTGTACAAAAGGAAAGAGGAATATGCACCAGATGCATATTCCTCTTTCAGCATTCGCCTTACTGCTTTACCTTTTTATTTATCTGACTGATAAACCCGCACATAATCAACAATGTATTGTCTGGGATAGGTGGTAAGGGTAGGGTCGCCGCCATTCATGCCACCGAGGGCCAGGTTGACAATAATATAATGTGGCTGCTTCATCGGATTTTCAATATCGCCGCGCTGATTGATGGTTTTCTCCAGTTCTATGGTGTTCAGCAGCAGGTCATCCACATACAATCTGATGGCATTTTCGTCCCAATCCATGCGCCAGACGTGAAACTTACTGGCCCAGTCCGGGTCATTAAAGCTTTCCACCTCCTTTTTCAGATCGTCCCACATGGTTTTTTCTTCGGGACCTGCCCAGGCGGCATTGGCCAGTATCATGCCCCGGTAGTATTCCATAATGTCAATTTCTCCGCACACAGGCCAGAAACCTTTTTCGCCCAGCGTCCAGAAGGCCGGCCACATGCCGGGGCTAATATCAATTTTAGCCCTTATTTCAAAGCGCCCGTATTGCCAGGCATGCAGTCCTTTGGTGAGCAAACTGCTGGAAGTATATTCAATCAATTCCCGGTTTTCTTCCCATTTGTCGCTTTCAGGCTTGTAATTGGGATTAGGCTTTTGCTCTTTCCGTACCTCAATGATTAAAAAGCCGTCTTTGCAAACGGCATTTTCCGGTTGGTACCACTGATCCTCTCTGTTTCTGGCAAACCCTTCTTCAAAGTGCCAGTTGTCCGGATTGGGCGCGCCATCTACGTCAAACTCATCCTGCCATACCAACTGATAACCAGCCGTATCTGCTGGTGATTGATTGGCGGATTGAGAAAATATAAAAGAAGGATGTACAATGAGGTAACCACTCATAAGGAGGTATGCTATTTTCATGGAGTTTCTTTTTAACTATTCTATCAGTAATATTCGCGAAACGGGGTTCAAATCACTTTCAATAGAAATAAAATATACGCCTGCCTGCAGGAAGGGTATGTCCAAAATAATTTCATGGTTTCTGGTCGCTTTTTCCTCTTCCTTAAAAACCAACACCCCATTGACAGCGCGTATGCTGATGGCCAGATGCTGCCGGTCAGCCGGTAATTTGATATGCAATTGATTGCCTGAACTAATCGGGTTTGGATATACGGACGTTGTTTCAGCCACAACAAAATCATC
>JBGTIS010000184.1:0-1985 GCA_041745535.1 Cyclobacteriaceae bacterium
CGATATGCATACCTGTCCGATGTTCACCGGACCTGTACCCCATGTGGGAGGCCCCATTTCCGGCCCGTGTGTGCCTACCGTGCTGATTGGCAACATGCCGGCAGCCGTAGTGGGTGATTTACTGATCTGTGTAGGCCCTCCGGATTCTATTGTAAAAGGCTCGGCTACGGTATTGATTGGCGGACGACCCGCAGCCCGGCAGGGCGATTTAACTGCCCATGGCGGCGTAATAGTGGCAGGATTTCCCACCGTGCAAATTGGAGGTTAATAAACTTTAATTCAAAAAATAATGAATAATCCACAAAAGTCATTTTTAGGCACTGGCTGGTCGTTTCCTCCCACCTTCGACAGGAACTCCGGCACGGTAGATCTGGTAATCAATGAAGAAGATATTAAACAAAGCCTGAATATATTATTGTCGACCAGCCTGGGCGAAAGGGTGATGCAACCATTATATGGCTGCAACCTCACCGACTATGTGTTTGAATCTCTGAGCAGTTCGGTGATCGGGTATATCAAAGACCGGGTGAAAAACTCGATCCTGTTTTATGAACCCCGCATCATCGCTGAGAAAATAGATGTGACTTCCGATGAATCTTTCGACCTGATAGAAGGCCGTTTTACCATCAGTGTGGAGTACACCATTCCGGGTACAAACTCAAGGTTTAATTATGTGTACGATTATTATAAAAATGAAGCACTGCGCCCTGTGTAATAGCGGTAGCTGCTTCCGATTCTAAATAATATTCAGATGATAGATTGCGAAAATCTGATACATCCTTTTCAAAATGATCCTGGCGTGAGCCAGCGGCAACGGGTTATGGATGATCTGCTTGCTGGGTCGGCCCATATCGACGGTCGTTCCCTGGCCGATCTGCTCGATTACTTTACGCGATTATCCCGGCACGTAAATTTTTATGAGGCCGATCTTTCTGTCAGCGACTGGCAGCCTTTTTTTCAGAAAAGTATTCCCTTCACCATTGCTGACATTACCAAATTCAACAGTGAGGCAACCAACGAAAAGTTTGCCTTTTACCAGCAGCTTTTTAAAAAATATCCTTCCTCTTCTGGCCTGCAATTGCTGGTGCACTTTATGTACTACAGCGTGGTTAATACCATCAACACCTGGCACCAGCAGGTACAGGGAAGTGAACTACCGGTAGCTTTTGCCCTGGAAAAACTTATCAGAGATAAATTACGGACTCCCACAGAGAAATTTATCAGCTATACCAACGCAGCCGTAAAATGGTACTGCATTAAACCGGTAGACTGGCAGCGCCTTTACAACAATGAAGTATGGGAGCTGGATGTAACCGAATTGTATGCCATTGATGAAACCTTTAAAAGTAAAGGCAATACCCGACGAAAAAGAACGGTAGCCCTATACCAATCCATCGCGGATTTATTTCCCGCTTATCTGGATGTGATGCGGGTGGTAGCCGATGCCGCCGCCATTAGCATGGAACCTAGTCTATTACCATTAAAAGCTGAATTTCAGGAAAAGCACCAGCCGCACCTGGCAATCCTGTTTGCTTTTTTGAAGTTGTTCCAGCACCTGCAAAACGATCTGAACGGTTTTACCAAAAAACATCTCGATTTTTTCTACAAGCAGGTATTGCAACTGAAAAGCCGGGAAGCCACCCCCGATAAAGCCCATATTGTTTTTGAAATACAAAACCAGTTGGATAAGTACCTCCTCCAAAAAGGATTGCAGGTAAAAGACGGGAAAGACAGCAACAAGGCCGAAGTATTCTTTGCGCTCGATGATCAGATTGTGGTTAATAAAACCCAGGTAGCCGACAAGCGTACTTTGTTTCTGAACAACGAGACTATATCTAAAACCACCTACCTGGAAGGTGTGTACATGGCCCCCAATGCCGATAAAGTCGACGGCATCACCAAAGATTTTAAAGACGATATGCCTAAAAGCTTTGCTACCCTGGGTGCCAGAAACAGTAAATACACTGACCCTGAAAATAAATTCA
>JBGTIS010000185.1:0-4010 GCA_041745535.1 Cyclobacteriaceae bacterium
CAGTTCAATTTTTACCGGCATGGTATAGGCACCTGTGCCGTGGAAATGCACTGATTTTTAAATGGATTAAAGGAGTTAGTCAGGCAGAGCAAAGGCCAGGATGTAACCTGCGGGCTCCTCTTTGTCTCCTGTTATGGAAATGGCCACATACTGCTTACCATCGAGCATATAGGTAGCTGGTGTGGCATAGCCTCCGCCGGGTAAGGTGGTTTCCCACAAAAGTTCGCCGGTTTCTTTGTCGAAAGCCCGGAATTTATCATCCTTCGTAGCGGCGATAAATACCAGTCCGCCGGCCGTTACCATGGGGCCGCCCCAGTTTTCGGTGCCGGTAGGGGGCGCACCTTCCTGTCGCAGTTCCGGATAATTGCCCAGTGGAATTTTCCAGGCATACTCCCCGGTATTCAGGTCAATGGCGTTGAGCGTGCCCCAGGGTGGTTGAATGGCCGAACTACCATCGGGCGCACGGAAATAGCCATACGCTGTTACGTTCATATAATTGGGGGTGGTGTCGGTTTCCTGAACTGCCTGCGTGGCCATCACAGTTTTCTTTGTTTCAAATAAATAGGCAATGATCTCTTCTTCCTTTCCTTTCAGGATTTCTCCGAAAGCCGGCATCCGGCCACTTCCCAGTTTTATTTTGTTGAGCATTTCCTCCCGGCCCATCCTGGCTTTGATGTTCACCAGTGATGGAATGGCAGGCGCCTGTCCTTTCCGGTCAGCACCGTGGCAACTGCTACAGTAATTTCCATAAAAAGTTTTACCCAACGCATACACCGTCTGATCCTCAACATTGTTTTTCCGGTTCATAGGCTGCACCCGGGCAATTTCCGGCGACTCATTGGCATTTACATACAGGAGGGCAGTGGCAGGGTCGTACGCTGCCCCACCCCATTCGGAACCGCCTCGGGTACCGGGCAGCAGCAACGTGCCCCGGGGATCGGGCGGCGTAAACAGACCTTCATACCGAAACGACCGGAACATGGCCCGCAAGGTATCCTGCATTTCCTCTGGAATGGTCGCCAGGTCGTCGGCCGTCATATGCTGTCTGGCATACGGAACAGGCTTGAGGGGGAAAGGCTGCGTAGGCCAGACTTCCTCACCGGGGATCAGAGAAGGCGGTACGGCCCTTTCTTCTATCGGAAACAGGGGTTCACCCGTTTCCCGGTCCAGTACGAAAAGAAAGCCGATCTTGGTGGTTTGTGCTACGGCATCGATTCGCCTGCCATCCCGTTCCACCGTAACCAGATTGGGTGGGGCCGGTAAATCATAATCCCACACATCGTGGTGTACGGTTTGGTAATACCAGATCAGTTTGCCCGACTGGGCATCGAGGGCCACAATGCAGTTGCCATACAGATTTTTGCCTTTTCGGTTGGCCCCATAAAAATCGTAGGTGGGTGAGCCCAGGGGCACGAACACCATCCCCCGGGCAGTATCGAGGCTCATGCCGCCCCAATTGTTGGCACCACCGGTATAAGTCCAGGCCTCTTTGGGCCAGGTTTCGTACCCCGGCTCACCAGGTTGGGGAATGGTGTGGAAAGTCCAGGCCAGCTCGCCGGCGCGGACATTGTAAGCCCGGATGTGGCCGGGTGCGGCTCCATATACTTCCGATACTTCAGAACCGAGTATGATCAGGTCCTGGTACACAATACCCGGAGAGGTAGGAATTACCCAGGCTTCCTCGCCGGTATGCGCTTCAAAATTCAGGTTTACCCTGCCTTCCTGACCGAAATCAGCAATGGGCTTGCCGGTAAGGGCATCTACGGCAAACAGTTCATTACCTGCTGTGAACAGAATCCGCTGGTCGTCGCCGTTTCTCCAGTAGGTTACGCCCCGGTTCAGCCCCCCACCCCGCTCTCCGAAAAAAGGATCATACGACCAGATGGTTTCGCCATTACGGGCATTGATGGCATATACCCAATGCCGGGCCGAAGTGGCATACATCACATTCCCGATAATAATCGGATTACATTCGTACTTCCCAAACTGTCGGCCCTGCGGCGCATCATTGGGGCGGAAGGTCCAGGCTACCTGCAACTGCCGCACATTTTCACGGTTGATCTGGTCCAGAGAAGAATAACTGTTACTTTCCGCATTGCCTTTGTACACGCTCCAGGTGGGATAAGCGGGCTGGTCGGACCGGCAACCTGCTTGTAGCAAGAGAAGCAAAACAGGAAATAACAGGATAGGAAAACGCGCAAACCGGGTTGAGTAACTTTGGATAAGTAAGGGTAATCGCATTAAGGTTTAATTTTAAACATGCCGGATTAATTATATGGGTGCTGTTTCATGCTCTCTGCCGGGGATTCCGCTCAGCAGCGCCTAAACTACGAAATCTTCATTATATTTTCTCATTGCGGTAAGCAGGTATTGAGGATTTTGCAGGAAAATATACACAGGGTTGCGTATACAAATTATATTTAGATTATTTTGAGGGGCATGATATAAAAAAAATCTGGTGCATTCTCTTGAAATTTGAAAGGTTTGTTTAAATTGAAAAAACAACACCAAACTACCTTACTTAACCATGAAAAATTTATCTTATCTACTCTATACTTTACTGATCCTGACTGGTATGAACCAGCATGGAATTGCACAGGCACTGTTCCCGCAAATGCCGGGTGTGCAGGCGTATAGCTATCGGGTGAACTTTAAAAAAGATGTGGCAGCCACCCTGGATACCATCCGGGATCTGGGCTTTAAAGAAATAGAATGTGGCGTGAGCCCGTATGGATTAACTACTGAAGCCTTTAAAAAAATGCTGGACGATCGCGGCATCAAGGCCCCTTCCGTGGGTGCCGGGTATGAAGAACTGGTGAATGATCCGGAAGAAATTGCCCGCAAAGCCAAAATCATGGGCGCTTCCTATGTGATGACGGCCTGGATACCGCATGATGGCGACAATTTCACCATTGAAGATGCCAAAAAAGCGGTGGCAGACTTCAACAAAGCAGGAAAAGTGCTGAAAGAAAACGGAATTACCTTCTGTTACCACAATCATGGGTATGAGTTCAGACCCTATGAAGATGGTACCCTTTTCGACTACATTGCCGAAAACACAAATCCGGAATATGTATCCTTTGAAATGGATGTATTGTGGGTGGTACATCCCGGTGCCGATCCGGTGGCCCTGCTGGAAAAATATGGCGATCGCTGGAAGCTGATGCACCTGAAAGACCTGCGCAAAGGGGTAAAAGGGGATTTCTCCGGCGGTACACCCACCGAGAATGACGTAGCCCTGGGCACCGGACAGGTAGACATTCCAGCCGTGTTAAAAGCAGCCCAGAAAGCCGGTGTGCAGCACTATTTCATAGAAGATGAAAGCCCGGTAGTAAGCACACAGATTCCCAAATCACTGGCCTATCTGAAAGGATTGAAAAAATAAGGTGTCTACTCCCAGATACTTATCCCCGCATTTATTGCGGGGTCCCCTACTTTTCGTGCAGAATACTGAACAATGTTTCTGTACAAAAGAATGGATAGTCGGTACAAGATTTTATCCTTATCATTTCTCATAAGTTTTCTGGAAAAGCTGTTTTATTGTATGTTTTCCAGTAGACAGATGCGGTTACCGCTGGCATTCATTGTGTAATCATCAAATACTAAATTTTCAATGCTCAATTTTCAACAATAAACTAAACCGTGTTTATGGAATTGAGCATTGAATATTGAAAATTTAGGAATGAATAAGCCGCGATAGGCTCCATTCGCTTCGGCGATCCGATTGAAAAAGATATGCGACATGATAAGGATTTTATCCTGTACTCTTGTACCCAAAGAGTTTTTCCGCAAAAAAGATCGGGATGCCAGTAGCCATTATTCAATAAAATCACTTCAGTTAATAGAAAAATTATGCCTCGATTTCCCTAAATATTGAGGTTGTTGCATTAGATCTTTCAAATGACTACTACTTTATTCCTTGTTTACGCTTTAATATTGAGAAATAAATGCATTAAAATAATCCAATGAAACTTTTAGGAAATGAATTCTCTTGTTGATATAAAAGGTGT
>JBGTIS010000186.1:0-4940 GCA_041745535.1 Cyclobacteriaceae bacterium
CTATCAAAACGCGTCTGTTCTGTGTGATGCGTGCCTTTCAAAAGCTGGCTTCTTTGGCAAATGCTCATTACTTAGATTCTCTCTATGGTTTAAGACAGATGTTGGTCTTGGAAGCTCAACGGCAATTCATCAATGACTTTGTGTAACTCCTATTATATTAATATTGCCTGTGCTTTTAATTGAATCAATCAATATAAATCCTCTATCGTTTATGTGTTACCTGATTACCGTTTTCCTTTTGGTATTACCCGTATTCACTTTCGCACAGGCACCTGCCATCCCTTTTGCTCCTAAAAATTATGTGTGTTACCGCACGCCCGAACCGCTGGATATCGATGGAAAGCTGGATGAAAAAATCTGGGCCGCTGCTGCCTTTACCGATACGTTTGTGGATATACAAGGCGATGCCCTGCCAGTGCCTGCCCACGATACCCGCGTCAAAATGCTTTGGGACGATGCATACCTGTATGTGGGAGCGGTGCTGGACGAACCCCACGTATGGGCCACCATTACAGAAAATGAAACAGTGATTTTCCGGGATAATGATTTTGAAATTTTTATAGACCCCGATGGCGATACACATCACTATTATGAATTTGAAATCAATGCCCTGGGCACTACCTGGGACCTGATGCTGGGAAAACCGTATCGCGATGGCGGACCTTCGCTTACCGGATACGATCTGCACGGACTGAAGTCCGCGGTTTCCATACAGGGCACGATTAACCATCCAGCGCAAACCGATACCAGTTGGACCGTGGAAATCGCGTTGCCCCTGAAAGCCCTGGCAGAATGTAATAATCCCCGCCGCCCTCCCGTGCCGGGCGATCAGTGGCGGATTAACTTTTCACGGGTGCAATGGCAAACCGAAGTGGTAGCAGGGAAGTACCAGAAAAAAATCAATCCCGCTACCGGAAAATCCTTTCCGGAAGACAACTGGGTGTGGTCGCCGCAGGGCCTGATCAACATGCATGTGCCTGAAATGTGGGGATTTTTGCAGTTTTCAGAAAAGGATGTACAGCAGGGCAACGCATATTTTCATTATCAATCAGAAGACTACACCAAATGGGCATTGCGACAAATCTATTACCGACAGAAAGCATACCGGCAAAAGCATGGGCAGTATGCCGATAACCTGGATAAGCTAAATGCCAGCACCCTGGAGGTGAGCGGCATTATATTTTCTCCTGCCCTCGAAGCCATAGCTTCTATGTATGAAGCCTACTGTACCGATAAAGAAACAGGTCACAGGTGGCACATCAATCAGGAAGGAAAAGTATGGCAGTCGCCATAACCCGGATGGGCAGATTACTCAAACCACCGGTCATATTCTGAGTCTATCTGAAATTCGGTAACACCGGCCGCTTTGAGCCTTGTGATGTCTGCTTTAGCTTCTTCCATCATATTTTCATCTTTGTAATGGAAAGTATTGATAGAAGGAACCAGGGTAAGGCCCAGTTCCTTTGCCCAACGGATGGTGGCCTGGTCCAGCCCGTTGCCATGCGCGAACAGGAAATATAAATCCTGCACATTTTCACCCTTTCGCATGGCCTGTTCAATATAGGCACGGTCTTTTCCAACTTTGGCTTTCCCTTTTAAATGCTCCCCGGATTCGGCCGTACCAATTACATAGGCTGAGGAAAGCAAATTGTATTTCTTTAAAATGTCTTCAATTTGCTGTAACAATTCAGGGGTATGCGGCTCTTTGGTATCCAGCATCAGGAAAAGCTTTCCATGGCACAAAGCCGCTACTTCTTCAAACAGGAGGGGCCGTTCGTTGTCGGAATCGGATCGCAGTTTTCTGATCTCATCCCAGGTCATTTCGCTGGCTTTGCCGGGATGATGATAAAACCGCTGAAAATCACGATCATGCTGGGCAATGGCTTTGCCATCTTTGGTTTCGCGGATGTCCACCTCAATCATCCAGTAGCCTCGTTTGATCGCTTCTTGTATCGAAGCCGCGCTGTTTTCGGGAAATTGGCCTTCTACCACGCCGCCCCGGTGGGCAATCAGCCTGTAGGAAGGTGACTGAAGTGGGTTGGCGCCAGCGAATAACAGGATCAGGGACATGAATATTACCGTGTATTTTATCATGATGCTAACAGGTTACTATTGTTCAGGTTAGAGAACCTAAATGTATAGAATTGTAGGGATAATATATTCTGTAGCCTAATAAAAAGCGCGCGCAATCCGGTTTTCCGGACACTTATTATCGCAACAAACGCCGCATAATAGCCGCCCACGCAGTAGCTTCGCGTTTCGCTGCCTGCGCTCACTTTTACCTTATGGATAATTTGATTAGTTTTATTTTTTTTCAAAACATACTTTCCGTTTTTCGGAACAATATCAATTTATTTTACCATGAACGATTACGCACCTGAAATCAGAACGGTGGGGGTAACCCGGTATGTTACCCCTTTGCGGGAAGGAGGCTCCCTGCCGGCACTGGTAGAGGCCGACGATGAATTTTTGTACGTACTCAAATTTCGGGGCGCCGGACAAGGGGTAAAAGCTCTGATTGCCGAGTTGCTGGCTGGAGAAATTGCCCATGCGCTGGGCTTTCGGGTGCCGGAAATTGTGTTCGCCCAGTTGGATTCCACGTTCGGACGTTCCGAGGGTGATGAGGAAATACAGGACCTGCTCCGCGCCAGCGAGGGACTGAACCTGGGCCTGCATTACCTTTCCGGTTCCATTACGTTCAATGCACTGGTAAACCCGGTAGATGCCCAACTTGCTTCCCGGATAGTCTGGTTCGACAGTCTGGTGATGAATGTAGACCGTACCTCCCGCAATACCAACATGCTGACCTGGCACAAGGAACTCTGGCTCATTGACCATGGCGCTTCGTTTTACTTTCATCATGCCTGGAACAATGTGGCGCGGCAGGCGCTGAAGCCCTTTACCCATGTGAAAGACCATGTGCTGCTGCCCCAGGCTACGGAACTGGAGGCCGCAGACCTCGCTTTTAAACCGCTGCTGACAGCTGAGCGCATCCGTGCCATTGTGGCGCTGATTCCCGATGAATGGCTACTGGTAGATGCGCCTTTTGCCACCGTTACCGCGCACCGGACGGCGTATGTTCAGTTTTTAGAGACTCGACTTGCCCATACTTCAATTTTCATTAAAGAAGCACAACATGCCCGACAAACACTTATTTGAGTATGCCGTAATCCGTGTGATGCCGCGGGTGGAACGGGAAGAATTTATCAATGTAGGCGTGATCCTGTATTGTGCCGGACAGAAATTTCTCCAAACCGCCTTTGCGCTGAACAAGGAAAGGTTACTTGCTTTTTATAAAGAGTTGGACATTCAGGAAATAGAAGAACGCCTGGAAGTTTTTCAAAGGATTTGCAAAGGGGGCCCTGAAGGCGGCACCATCGCCAAACTGCCCATGGCAGGGCGTTTTCGGTGGCTTACCGCCAGTTGCAGCACCGTGGTACAAACCTCACCGGTGCATCCTGGTTTGTGTGAAGATGCCCGGGAAACTCTTGACCGGCTGCTGCGGCAACTGGTGCTTTAATAATATAGCCGGCACTAGGACATTTAAACTAAATGTAGCTACAGATATCTGGAAGTTTTTATTGTTATCAGAATAATAAGAATTTACAGGAAAGCTTCATACACACATAATCTGATAAATTGAGAAAGCTCAAGGGTTATTGGTACTTTTGAACCATTCACGCATATTTTTATATCAATACAAAAACCCGGTCTTTCCTTCAGTCCGGGTTTTTTGTAATTATTTTTCCCTGCCCATAACCCTGCGAGAACAAAACTTAAAAAGCTTCTTCTCATCGGAAAATTTATTTTCTTCACATTCGGTTATTATGTTTATTTAAATTAAACTTAATTTACGATATGTATCATTACCTGAAAAGTATAAAAAATATACCAGGGTTAAATATAATTCACCATTACATACGTTGATTGCTGATGTATACCAAACCTGAAGTATTAAAAGAGTTTAAAAAATACGCGGCCTTTTTGCTGGATCATCCCACGGTTTTTGATGAACTGGTTGATCGGTATGTGGCAGAGGTACAGCAGGCCGCTATTCCACTGCTTCAGTTTTTTCGTCATTTATCTCCTGAGGAATTCAGGGCAATTTCCAGGCAAGGCATCCAAGAGTTTTTGACTCAGGTATTGCAGGATCAGGCGCTGGCGCACTCCCGACAAACAATAGAAAACTGGAAAGCGGATCAGTTACCTGGCATTCCTAAAAACAAAATAGAAATACGGGATATTGTGCGGATCAACGCGATCAGGAAACTCCTTTTTCTGGATTTTCTGCCCCGGTATACGTCCGACATTGCCTTATTCGCCACTATTACCAAGGAATTGGAACATTTTTATAATTTGCTGGAAGAGCATGCTTTTCAGACTTATATGGATATCCACCAGGAAGTGCTGTATCAGGAAAAAGAATTTATCGCTTCGCTGATTGATAATTCTGTGTATGGGATTCTGGCTTTTGATTCGGAATTTAGAATTACAGAATGGAATAAAGTACTGGCAGAGTGGAATCGGCTTTCAAAGGCTGATGTACTGGGAAAGAAAATGTTTGAACTGTTTCCCCGGTATGAACATACGGAAGAGGGAAAGGCCATGCTTGCGGTATTCAAGGGAGAACACGTGCACCTCCGCGAAAAAAAATTTTCAGTCCGCGAGGGCTATTATGAAGCGCATTTTGTTCCTTTATACAACCGGGAAGGTGTAATTACCAGCGGCATCAGCATGATTCATGATATAACACAGCGAAGAGAAAGCGAAAGATTGCTTCATGATAAAAATCAGGAAATAGGAGCCGCTCTGGAAGAATTATCGGCTGCGGAGGACCAACTGCGGTATGCCAACTCGCTGCTGGAGGAAAAAATTGAGGAGCGAACCCGCGATCTGGCCAACAGTGAGGAACAGCTTCGTTTGATTACCGATGCGCTTCC
>JBGTIS010000187.1:0-8873 GCA_041745535.1 Cyclobacteriaceae bacterium
GGAAAGTGGGTGTTCCCATTAATGCCAATTTCTGGCAAATGCACCAGTGTTACATCACCACCATGACGGTTTACCGCATCCCTGAACTGCTTTGCCACCGTAAGAAAAACACGCCATTGTTCCTGTCCTGGATTTTCTGAAGGTTGCTCAGGAATATTGTCACCGTAATAGATGAGAATTGGAATTTTGGTGAGCTTGATAAAGTCTGCCATTGGTACGCTGGGAGGGGTAACCGTACGACCGGAAAGTTTAATACTATCAGAGGCTTCACCTTCGGGAAAAACAAAGTCGCCACCTGGCTCAAAGGAAATAACTGCACTGATATTGTTGTTTTGTATGGCAGTACGCCAACCCGGCCCGCCACTTTGGGAGTGCGTAATCAAAATCCCTTTACCTATTTTGTCAAACAATGAAGAAACGGCATCTATGTTTACCTGCGCATCGTAGGGTCCTGTGTTGGGTATCATCTGCCGAAAGAACTGGTTTAAGGCTTCCTCGTATTTTGAGAATTGTACCCCAGGATAAAAGTCTGGATAAGCACCGAGGCGAAAAATACCAAACCAAAGCTGTTCGTCAGCAGTAGCTGTAATGTTGGCAGGCTGTGTACTACGTGCTGCCCGACCACGTCTTGGCTGATCAATCAGATAAACAGGAAATCGGCGACGCAAGAAAATGTTTTGAAATCCCTCACGCCCATCGGGTGTAGTTTCCCAAGTCCTTGCGGATTGTCCATGTCCATGCCAAAATACAAGTGGAAGTTGACGAGTGTTCTCCGGTATTTGATAAAAAACATACGCATGATCTCCATGCAGTGTCTGCCCTGCTGTACTTTGGTTAATTGGGTTATATGCACCGTCTTTAATCGGGTCAAATGTGCCAGGATTAGTGACCACAGTTCCTCCAACTGCAAAGCTGCCCTGTTCCTGAATAACCAACTGCTCATTGCTTGTGTTTTCATTATTGGATACACAGGCAGTAACGAGAATAGAAATAGTGATTGATAAAAGAACGAGGTGGATAAAAACCACGTTTTTCTTAATCATTTTATTTTGAGGTAAATTCATTGTCAGTTATTTAATCATCTCAATTTCCTGCAACCATTTTGTCACTTCCTTTTCCGCTTCTTTTGCTTTTTCGCCTTCCATCACAAATAAAACACCATCTCTCTCTATACCGCCTTTGATAGAAAATCCTTCCGGTATGTTCGTATCAGGACACAATTCCTCCACAGTCTTAAAACTGCTTCCTATGCCATATCCGGCATTGGTGTTGAAGGGTATCACGGTTTTCCCACTTAAATCGTACTGATGTAAAAAACTTTTCATGGGTGGCGGTAACCGCATTCCCCAGGTGGGAAAACCTACAAACACTACATCGTATTTTTGTGTGTCGTCAATTTTTGTTTTTAAAGGAGGCAGATAACCGCGCTCATTTTCTTCCTGTACCTGCCGCACAATGGCCTGATAATTCTCAGGATAAGGCATTTCCAGTTCAAGGGCTACCAATGTACCACCCACCTTTTCATGAATCATTTCCGCGATCGCCCTGGTATTGTTGGTGCGGGATAAATACACGATCAATACTTTGTCGGGATCTAAAGTAGCAGCATCTATTTCAGTATTGATATCCTCCGTTTGGGCGGATGAACAAGCCGAAATTAAAAGAAAAAATACCAACAACAAATGCGTTAAAGAAGTGTCTGTTTTCATATAAAGCAATACTATAAGATAATAACTATTTTGAGAGTGTCGCTACGGGTTGAGTAGCCTGGTAAACGACAGGGATGCTAACTTCCAGGTATCATCTTGCTGTGTATAGACTTCCGTAACCATAAAGGGATTGGTTACCGCCCGGCTCATTGCCCCCAACCACTGCCAACAGTGTAATCCTGTTTAATAGGATGGCAGTGTTGCCAATAACATTCACCGATACTTCATGGATATCCGCTTTTTTATAGTGAATTCCTCCGCTTTTGATGATATTGAGTTCCTGCTCTTTCCCCCAACTTCCTCCCATATGGACAAACGATGCCTTTTCATGGAAAAGCGCGGCCAGGGTATCTACATTCTTTTCCGACATCCATTGCCACTTCTTCTTGGAGAGATCCATGATTTCCTGTTCCACATTCTTGCTACTGGGAGCAGGCGGGTTGATGCTATTGTACGCTTCATCGGTTACTTTTTCTAACCATTGTGTGGGTTGATTCGCAGTGATGGCAAGGTAGGCAAAGCTACTTTCAGGGGTTGCCGCGTGCCAATGCTCTACGCCAGGAAGACATTTGACTACATTTCCCTTGTAAACGATTTGTATAGGTTTGTTTCTTTCCTGGTAGTAGCCGGTACCTTCCGTAATGAGTAATTGTTGTCCACCGGGATGAATATGCCAATCCAATTTGGCACCAGGATACCAACACTCCCGGATTACATACCCCTCCCGGTAATCCTAGCTGGCATTTGCCTCCTGCGGATATGAAAATGGTTTTTGAAGGTAAAACAGCGCATGAGTTGGCCAAACAACTGGTAAATCTCGAAAAAAATGGTAATAAAACCTTAGAAGAATTGAAGGAACATGCATCGGACACGTTAGTGAGGTGGGGCTGGCAGCCCGGTGAAGGACGTACAATTCCCCCGTTGAGCTACGAAGCATTCAAAGAAGCATGGTACACCTGGATTGAAAAAGGAGCTTATGCTCCTCAACCAGAGTAATTAACGATTTAACAAAGGCAAATTCCCCAATGCCCTCATCCGGGAAATACAAATCAAAAGAGAACACAGAAATGTCATCAACTATGGAAACGAAGCATATATCCAGAAGAAATTTCTTGAAAGCATCGGCCTTAACCGGAACCGCTTTTTCATTGGGCTTTTTTATGCCTGCCCATGCCAAAGAAGCAAAAATCATTAAAGCGGCTGAAGCAGAGAATTTTGGTGTTGAAATGAATGCCTGGATACACATTGATACTTCCGGCAAAGTCACTATATTCAGTCACCACGCGGAAATGGGTCAGGGAGTTTACCAGGCTATTCCACAAATTATTGCCGAAGAACTGGAAGTGAATTTAGATGAGGTAAACATTGTATTTGCCAAAGGAAATCAGGAGAAGTACGGCAGTCAGGTAACGGGAGGCAGTTCGTCGGTCCGCAGTTCCTATAAGAATTTATTGACCCTGGGTGCGACAGCCCGGGAAATGTTCATTACAGCCGCGGCCACCCAATGGGGTGTATCCAAAACCGATTGTTATGCCGAAGCAGGACATGTGCTACACCGGCCTTCAGGAAAGAAATTACATTATGGAGAGCTGGTGGAAAAAGCATCGAAACTGGAACTTCCTACGGATACCAAACTGAAGCAGCGTTCGGAATATAAACTCATTGGCAAGCCACTTCGTCGGCAAGATACACCGCTGAAGACGAATGGAACCGCCGTATTCGGACTGGATAAGCAAGTACCGGGCATGTTGTATGCCATGGTGGAACGCAATCCGCGGTTACGTGGCAAAGTCAAAAGCTTTGATGCTGCGGCTGCACGCAAAATACCTGGTGTTAAAAAAGTTTTTAAGGTACGGATGGGGGTTTTTAGTACCTATCGAGAAGGCGTAGCCGTTGTAGCCGACTCCACCTGGGCGGCCATGCAGGGCAAGAAAGCCTTGAAAATTGAGTGGGACGACAGTGGTTTTGAACATCTGGATACAGCGGAAATATATAAACGCCAGAAAGAAACTCTGAAAACGGAGGAAGGACTGTCTTTCCTTACGCAGGGCGATCCCGGCAGCATCATAGAAACAGGAGGTCTTCAGAATCAGGAGCAGACAGATAATGTGATTGATCAGGCCCCAGCAGCAAGAAAAATTGATGTTATATATGAGACACCCTATCAGTCGCACAGTTGTATGGAACCCGTAAATTGTGTAGCTCATTACCAGGGCGACAAAATAGAAATTTGGGGTCCCATTCAGGCGCCCGATTGGGTGCAGGATTATATCAGCGAAGAGATGGGCATACCCAGGGAAAATGTGATTGTGAACATGACCTTTCTGGGAGGAGGTTTCGGCAGAAAAGCCTTTATGGACTACCCCCATGAGGCGGCCGTGATTTCAAAGGAAATAGGCGCACCGGTGCAGGTGATCTGGACCCGGGAAGATGATATGTCTCAAGGCCCTTATCGTCCCGGTGTCTCCTACCGATGTGAAGGCGTAGTCACCAAGGGTGAAATCAGTGCCTTTAAAGTAAAACTGGCAGGACAGAACAACGATACCTGGCGAGGTAGAAACCTGGGTAAACCCAACCGCAGCTCAAGTGAAGGATTTCTTAAACCTTATTTTGAGACCATAGAAAATCTAAGTATCCAGGATATTCCTTTTGAAACACCCATCCCTACCATGTGGTGGCGCTCAGTCTATGCCTCCACCAATGGGTTTGCCTACGAAAGCTTCATGGATGAATTAGCCCATGAAGCCGGAAAAGATCCACTTGATTTCAGAAGGCAATATTTAAAAGAGGAACGTTTGCGCCAGCAAATTGACAAAATTGAAGAGGTGTCAGGCTGGAAAAGCAGGAAGAAAAACGAGGGCTTTGGCGTAGCCATTACGGAATGTTTTGGCAGTACCGTTGGTCAGGTAGTAAAAGTATCAAAAAAGCCTGGTGGAGGCGTAAAAATTGATCAGGTCTGGGCCGTGATGGATTGTGGTTGGTATGTCAATCCGGATACCATCAGGGCTCAGGTGGAAGGCAGTATTGTGATGGCCCTGGGCGCCGCCACCCTACAAGAAATCAATTTTAAGGACGGCATGACCGTTCAAAAGAATTTTTATAACTATTACATGCCGCGCATTACCGATATACCGCCGATAGAAGTACATATTATGGAGAATGATGAAGATGCTGGCGGGGTGGGAGAACCTGGATTACCTGCCTTCGCTCCAGCACTGGCCAATGCCGTTTTTGACCTGACTGGCAAACGCATCAGAAAGCTTCCCTTTGATTTGACAACTGTATGAAAATGAACTGAGAACCTTTGTACGGAATGAAAGAACTTCAGGCCATCTGTGAGGCATACAGACAAATAGATTTTACCAAATAGGCGCAAGCGGAAGTCTGGCCAAAGTAGTCATCAATGAACTGAAAGACAAAGCGGATATTGAATTAACCCTCTTTGCTCGTAATACAAACAGAATTTCAAACCCAGGCAACGCTACCCTTGTGGAAGGAGATGCTTTACATTATTCAGATGTATTAGAAGCTATCAGAGGGCAGGACGTTGTGTACGGAAACCTTTCGGGCGATTTAGGAAAAATGGCGGAAAACATGGTAAAAACCATGTATGAAAATGGGGTAAAACAACTCATTTTTATCAGTTCCATAGGCATTTACGAAATGCCCTTAAAACCTGTGTTGAAACCCTATCGTGCAGCAGCCGATGTGATTGAAAATTCAGATTTGGATTATACAATACTTCGCCCGGCATGGTTTACCAGTGATAATGAAATAGATTATGAAATCACAAAAAAAGGAGAACCAGAAAGAGGTTCGGTAATTTCAAGAAAAAGTATCGCTTCATTTATCGGTAAAATTATAGACCAGCCAAGTCGGTACAAGCGACAGAATTTAGGTATCAATAAACCTAAGTCCTTTGAAATTCAGAAATGCCTGATTGTATGGTTTGAAAGGCGTAATACATGGTCAAATAAATACATAACCGCTTCAAACCTGCTAATGATGGCAGAAGTACAAAAAAAGCGGCACCTACTTACGGATGTAATTTCTGCAACGTAAATGAGTATTTTTCAACAGAATGCGGCTTTCCCTTGTTTAACGAATCATCGACTTTTATCTACTGCCAAGGGACACCTGCTTTTTTTCTGGATCTTTGCTTTAAAACAACAAAGTAATCTCCTTTCTTACCTTGTAGCGTGGTTCGTGTAGGTACGGTTGGCAACATTTTATCTGTGCTATTAGCTCAATTTTTATTTACCAAACAAAACATAATCTTATGGCACAATTACTATATCTCCGCGACTCATCACATCGGCACCTGAGCGCCACCCGCCGTCACCTGCGGCTATGCAAACAGGTAAAAAATACCCAAAGTTTAACCAGGCAGATTCTCCCGTTTTATGAAGTGCTCAGCCAGAAGGACCAGCGCTGCCAGGAGAAGCGCATCCTGCGCGAAGACCGCTACGATGACATGCTGATGGCCGATAACCAGCTTGACGACAGCGTAAGAAACCTCTTTGGAAGATGCCAGGAACATGACCGCGCTTATTTGGGCGAGAACACCCTGCTGCAGATTTTTCCCGAAGGCACCTTCAGCCAGATCGTTACCATGAACCGGGAGAAAGAACCGGCAGTGGTAGAGAAACTGGCCATACGCCTGGAAAACCTGGGTGAGAAACACCCTTTGTATGTTTTCGCCACCGAGCTGCGGCAAAAGGTAGCAGGCGCGCGCAAAGCCATCGGGGCTTATCAGGAAAGCGTGCAGGTAGTAAAGGTAGCCGAAACCGAATGCGAGATGGCCCGTGCCGAATTGCGTCGCCAATACGAAATCAATTACCTGGATGCAAGAAAACTCATGGGTAAACCCCTGGCCGAACGGTTGTTTCCCAAACTCAACAGCAGTAACCGGGCAAACAAACCGGCGGAGTAGGCAAAAAAACCTTCAGAAACTGAAACATAATGTTGAGGTGAGGCTTTGGCAGGCAAAAAAAGCCTCACATCTTTTTTTTTATGAAGGGAAAAGCAAACCAGAAGCCTCCCATCGGGAATAGAACACAATATCTCGAGCGGAATCGGCACTTCAAACGGTCGTATCTGTCTTTTCCCGCTAAAAAATCTACTACATTCCGTATTGAGCCCCTTTCAACGCTTTGAAAAGCCATTACATCATTTCTTGCCAGGTTTTTAATGCTTCAAAAGCACTTCCAGATTAATCTTGGCCAACTTTAAAGCTTTGAAAGTGCATTACAAAGTTTTGTAAGTGATTTTTGCACCTTCAAAAGTACTTCAAGAAACTTCTTGCCCGGATTTTAAGCGTTAAAAGCAGATTACAAATAATTGTAAGATAAACTTTCGGTAACTACTGATACTTTACCCACCAAGCGGAGAAATTTACAATTTTCAGGAATGCTTACTTCATATAATCTTGCCATTCCATGGGGGCCATCGCACCAATACATATTTTGTCTTATTATTCTCAGTTTTCTTCATAAACCCGTATTCATAACAGAATAAATAGACATTTCCGTTCGCGGCCTTCCAATAATGTGTAAAATATTTGGGATCGAACCCTCTTTCTATCAAACCCTCTTGTCTGACAGTGGCTTTTCCGGCCTTATTAAATAATTTGAGCAACTGGCGGTTTTTTTTGAGCTGGGCATCAATGGTTTTGAACAATGAGGCAGACTTGCGTTTGGTGCGCTCATAGTGATAGGATGATTTGCAGTGATCCGAGCAAAATTTTTTATCATTCCTTCCTTCCAATTTGGCACAGCAATCCAGACAGTGGTTCATAGCTAACCGTAGATTAAACGTATAATTATACGGATAAACTTACGGCTATTTTTTCAAATGATTATGAGGTGGTAATGGGAATGCCCAACCGCTTTTATAGCATAGAACGACCGCGGAAGGAAGAAAGATTACCTGAAGTACTGAGTAAAGAAGAAATTAAGCGGATGATAAAGGTAACTCAAAACCTAAAACACCGCTGTACTATTAGCCTGTTATATTCGGCCGGATTGCGGCGAGGGGAACTACTGAACTTAAAAATTACGGATATTGACAGCCAGCGGATGTTAATAAAAATAGTGCAAGGAAAAGGTAATAAAGATCGTTTCACTTTATTGGGAGAAAATGTATTACATTCACTCAGAGCATATTATAAAGAATATCGCCCCAAAGAATATTTGTTTGAGGGTGAGCAGGGAGGGAAGTATTCGCCCACCAGTTTGCTGAAAATAGTAAAGGTGGCGGCACAAAGGGCAGGTATCCGCAAACAAGTATCTCCCCACATGTTACGACATTCTTTTGCCACGCATTTGTTAGAACAAGGCACAGATTTAAGGTATATTCAATCTTTAATGGGGCACAGCCGCGTCGGCGGTCCGATCTAGCAAGACTACAGAAGTGTACACCCATGTAGCCAATAATGCTTTCAAAAACATTAACAATTTGTTAGATTCGCCTTAAAGATAAAATACAAATAAACGCACCTGGTGTGTTTATTCAGTTGTTATATGCCACCAGAAATAAAAAAGAAATGCTTAATTTTAGGACATGATTTCCTCAAAACAACAAAACTTGATCCTTAACATTGTATCGAAATGCAATCCTAGAATGATTGGCATATTCGGATCTTATGCCCGAGGAGAAAATGATCAAAATAGTGACTTGGATATTCTCATTGATTTTGAACAACCGCTAGATCTTTTAGAAATTATCGGATTGGAGCAAGAATTAACTGAAAAGCTTGGCATCAAGGTAGACTTAATTACACTTCGCTCATTAAATCCACAGCTAAAAGAATATGTAGAAAAGGATTTAATCCCATTAGTGCAATGAAAAAGAATCCGATAATCTATCTGACTCACATTCTAAATTGTATCAATAAGATTAAGGCTTATACAGAGGGCATGAATCAGGATGACTTTCTGAACAATTCTCTTATACAAGATGGTGCGATCCGAAATTTGGAAATTATTGGGGAGGCGACCAAGCAGTTAGACCAAGAATTCAGATTAAAATATCCACAGATTGAATGGAAGAAAATAGCAGGCATGAGAGATAAACTGATTCATGATTACATTGGAGTTGACCTTTGGGCAGTTTGGGGTGTTATTGAGAAGATCATTCCAGATTTTGATAAACAAATACAGGAGA
>JBGTIS010000188.1:0-7496 GCA_041745535.1 Cyclobacteriaceae bacterium
CGTGGTGGGTCCCGGATGGCAGGGTGTTACCAACCGGCGCAAACCGGAGTGGGTCATGAATATGATTACCAACGTGGATGTGATGCTGGCAGAAGATCCTGCCGCACAAAAGCTATTAGAAGAATGCCTCACGCAAATGCCTAATCAGAACGTGTCAGTAGGCGACGCCAGAGATATTTTAGAGTATATGCGTTCGAATGATATGGATAAAGTTGGACAGAAAGATCAGGCTGTCGGCTCATGAGACCAAATGAATTTATCAATTTTATAAAACATTCTAACCTATGAAAACCAAACTGTCTGCTTTTATTATAACAGGATTGCTGATGAGTTGTTCGTCTTCGCTCGACACGCAATCTGTACTGGAATCTAATGTGGCATCTGCCGTATATGTGCCACCCGGAGAACTCGACGAAGTATATGCCTTTCTTTCAGGCGGGTATAGTGGTCATATAACCGTATATGGCTTGCCTTCGGGAAGGTTGTTCAAAGAAATTCCTGTTTTGTCAAAATACCCGGAAAATGGGTATGGATACAGTGAGGAAACCAAAGCGCTGTTCAATACCTCTTTCGGTGAAGTGCCCTGGGATGATGCCCACCATGTAGAGCTATCGCAAACCAATGGCGAATTTGACGGACGCTGGCTTTTCGTGAATGGCAATAACACACCACGTATTGCCCGGATTGATCTGACCACTTTTGAAACGGCAGAAGTGCTTGAAATACCCGATATGGCTGGCTTACACTGTGCCCCCTTTATTACCGAAAACTCAGAATACTTGGTGGCCGGCACACGTTTTAGCGTGCCCATCCCCCAGCAGGATGTATCTATTGATACGTATGTTGAAAACTTTAAAGGGTATATCAATTACGTGGCGGTTGATCCTGAATCCGGAAATATGAGTCTTGCTTTCCAGATTCTGATGCCGGGCTATAATTACGACCTGGCACGCAATGGCAAAGCGGTTTCGCATGGGTGGACTTTTCTTACTACCTACAATTCAGAACAGGCTCATTCTTTATTGGAAGTAAACGCTTCCCAGAAAGACAAAGATTTGCTGGCGATCATCAATTGGAAAAAAGCGGAAGAGTACCTCAATCAGGGTAAATTTACAGAAAAGAAGACCTCCTACTATCATAATATAGTAGATGAAAAAACCGGGATCGCGCACTCTGAAGAAAGAACAGCGGCGAAAGTACTCGATCCAAAAGAATGCCCTGGTATGGTGTATTTTATTCCTATTCCCAAATCGCCGCACGGCTGCGACGTTGACCCTACCGGAGAATTTATTGTAGGGAATGGGAAATTATCAGCCGACCAGCCAGTATACAGGTTCAGTAAAATTCAGGAAGCTATACAAAACAAAGATTTTGTGGATGAAATTGATGGCATTCCGGTAATCCGATATGAGGCTGGTTTAGATGGCATCGTTCAAAAACCGGGCTTAGGACCCTTGCATACCGAATTCGATGGAAAAGGAAACGCCTATACTACTTACTTTATTTCTTCTGAAGTGGTGAAATGGAACCTGGAAACGAAAGAAGTACTGGACCGGGTCCCTACTTATTACTCTCCGGGGCACCTGGTTATTCCGGGAGGCGAAACCCGTAAACCTTTTGGCAAATACCTGGTAGCGATGAACAAGATTACCAAAGACCGGTATCTGCCCACCGGCCCCGAACTTTGCCACTCTGCCCAGTTATTCGACATTTCGGGCGATAAAATGAAATTACTGCTGGATTTTCCCACCAAGGGAGAGCCCCACTATGCCCAGGCCATAGAAGCCAGCAAGATCATGCCGAATGTAAAGCAGTTTTACAAAATAGAGGAAAATGAGCATCCTTATGGCACCAAAGGTGAAGGACAGACCAAAGTGGAGCGAAAAGGAAATGAAGTACATGTGTATATGACGGCCATCCGAAGCCATTTGGCACCGGATAACATTGAGGGTATTAAAATAGATGATAAGGTGTATTTCCACGTAACCAATCTGGAGCAGAGCTGGGATGTGCCGCACGGATTTGCCGTGCAGGGAGCCAATAATGCCGAGCTACTTGTCATGCCCGGACAAACACGCACATTGTTGTGGGAGCCAAAACGAGTGGGTGTATTCGCTTTCTATTGCACCGATTTCTGCTCGGCCCTGCATCAGGAAATGTCAGGGTATGTACGGGTATCTCCTCAAAACTCCAATGTGCCCCTCAAATGGAGCCTGAATGACGAAACCACAACACCCAGTTAAGCCTCAGTATGTAGCATAAAAGCCTCATACTTCCGGGAAGTGCCAGTGTACTGGTACTTCTCTTCACCCTAAAGCTTATCATTTTGAAATATCAATCCAGACTCCTGATGTTGCTTGCTTCGGTTTCGCTGCTGATGCTGTTTTTGTTTCCCATCTGGCGTATTACGCTGGAAGCCCCCCAATTTCCCGAAGGGTTATTTCTGGACATCTGGATTAATAAGCTTACGGGACAGGACGACTATGTGCTGCAAAATGTAAACATCCTGAACCATTATATTGGCATGCAGGAAATTCATGAGGATTCTATTCCCGAATTGCAGTACTTTCCTTATGTAGTTGTGGGCATGTTCCTGTTAGGAGTAGTTATAACAGTGGTGAACAAACGCTGGCTATTTGTAGGGTGGCTTGTTCTGTTAATGGTGTTGGTAGGGTTGGGCATATATGATTTTTATTTGTGGGAATACGAATACGGGCATAATCTTAATCCGCAGGCTCCTATCAAAGTACCCGGAATGGTATACCAGCCTCCTTTGCTGGGCGAAAAAGCCCTGTTGAATTTTAATGCCCTATCCTATCCGGCCATAGGTTCACTGTTTTTATTTTTATCCATGGCCTTTTCCTTTTTGGCCTTCTACCTTAAAAAAGAATGATATGCAGCTGAAAACAGGAATTGGCCTGGTTTTAACCTTGATGATAGCATGCCGGCCGGAAGTTGAGGAAATTCAGTATGGCAGCGATGCCTGTGCCTATTGCCGGATGACTATTTCAGACAGAAAGTATGGCGCCGAGTTCGTTACCCAAAAGGGCAAAGTGTTCAAATTTGACGCAGTAGAATGTATGTTGGGTTATAGAAAGGAAAATGAAGAAACATATGCCTATGACATGGCCGTAGCTTATAACCGACCGGGGGTACTACAATCGGCTGACAGCCTAACCTATCTTATTTCGCCCAACCTGCCCAGCCCGATGGGGGAATTTCTGACGGCTTTTTCCACACAATCCGTAGCGCAGGAATTTCAGGAAGAAAAAGGAGGGGAGTTATTCAACTGGCCTGATTTACAAATAAAATTTGAAACGCGATAGCATCATTCTATGACAAAGCCTTTACTCATATTGGTCAGCGCTTTTTGCTTTTTTGCCTTACCACTACAGGCAAAAATCCTGACGGTATGTACAAACTGTCCGTTACGAACCATCCACCAGGGGGTAGCTTTGTCCGAAAGAGGGGATACCGTGCTGGTAAAAAGTGGGTATTATCCCGAAAATCTGATAGAAATCCATCAACCGGTGGTATTGGTGGGTGAAAATTATCCGGTAATTGACAGCAAATATGGAGGAGAAATTTTTACCGTTTTTGCGGATAGCACAGTTATCAAAGGGTTTCAACTACAGCATATTGGCGTAAGCTATCTGAAAGAACAATCGGGAATCCGGTTGGTGGAAAACCAGGGTTGTACCATAGAAAACAACCGGCTAATTGATACTTTTTTTGGTATTTATCTGAAAAATGTGAAGCACACCACCGTGCGAAACAATGTGATCAGCGGTAATCTGGAAGGGAAATCCGATCCTGGCAATGCCATCCATCTCTGGCAATGCCAGGAAATTTTTATTGAAGGCAACCAGGTTTCGGGCCATCGTGATGGTATCTATTTTGAATTTGTGAACAATAGTAAAATTAAGGGGAACAAAAGCATGGATAACCAGCGGTATGGCCTGCATTTTATGTTCTCCAACAACGATGTGTATGAAGAAAATATTTTCCAGTCTAATGGGGCCGGTGTGGCGGTGATGTTTTCGCAATATATCATTATGCACCGGAATGCCTTTGTTAAAAACTGGGGTGGAGCGGCCTATGGCATCCTGTTGAAAGAAATCTCTCATGGGGAGATGACCTGCAATACTTTTGAAGAGAACACCAAAGGCATTTATGCCGAAGGCGCCAACGATTTACTCATCAGAAACAATGATTTTTTAGCCAATGGCTGGGCTATCGACATCAAAGGGAGTTCTGTTGATAATGAGATACTCGAGAATAATTTTATCAGCAATACCTTTGATGTAGTTACCAATTCCAAAAGAAATCCCAATCTTTTTTTACATAATTACTGGAGCCACCACCCTGCCTATGATCTTAACCGGGACGGGTATGCGGATGTGCCTTACCTGCCGGTTAGTTTATTCTCAATTATTGTAGAGAAAATACCAGCGGCCACCATGCTGCTGCATTCTATGCTGGTCTACCTCTTCGATTATGCGGAAAAAATATTTCCAAGCCTGATTCCGGCTGCTTTATCAGATGAGGAACCGGCATTAAGACCCATACAACATGATACATTTACAGAAAGTAAGTAAATCCTACGGAAAAGTACAGGCATTACTTGATTGTACAGTTGCTTTTGAACAAGGCCAGAGTGTTGCCTTGATAGGCCCGAATGGTTCTGGAAAAACCACCATCATCAAATGTGTTTTGAATATGGTAAAGCCCGATCAGGGGCAAATTACTTTTTTCGGTGCCTCTATAGCCAACCAGTGGCAATACCGTGCACATATCGGATATATGCCGCAGACGGGCCGCTACCCGGACAATATGCGGGTTGAACAGGTATTTGCATTATTGAAAAAACTGAGAAATGATCCGGCCGATACTGACGAGGAATTAATAGAGCAGTTTGAATTGAAAAAAATATTTGGCAAACCCATGTATACCTTATCCGGTGGCATGCGGCAAAAAGTGAGTGCGGCTCTGGCTTTTATGTTCAATCCGGCTGTGCTTATACTAGATGAACCCACGGCAGGACTGGACCCTTTGGCCAGCGAGTATTTAAAACAAAAAATTATTCGTGAAAAAGAGAAAGGAAAGCTTATTCTGATTACTTCTCACATACTGAGCGACCTGGATGATATCGCTACCGATGTTTTATACATTATGGAAGGACGATTACAGTTTTTCAAAACGCTGGAAGCTGTAAAAACTGAAACCGCTGAAGTTCGCCTGGCCAATGCCATCGCTTCTATCATGAAAAAACAGAATACCCATGTTATCTATCATTAAGTACGGTTTGTACGACATCACCCGAAATAAAGTAATTATCGCTTACACACTTTTTTTGCTGTGTATGAGTTTCGGTTTGTACGCATTGGAAGGTCAGCCAGCTAAAGCTACCCTAAGTTTGCTCAACATCATGCTGGTACTGATACCGCTGATCAGTATTGTTTTTTCCACCATTCATTACTATAACGCATACGAGTTTACTGAATTGTTACTGGCGCAGCCGCTTCCCCGCCGGAGTATCCTGCTGAGCCAATACATTAGCATAGCAGCTGCCCTCACGCTCGCTTACCTGATTGGTATGGTATTTCCCGTATTGCTCTACGATGCCAGTGCACATAGTTACTGGTTGTTGTTAACGGGGTTTTTGCTTACCCTGGTGTTTGTCTCTCTGGCTTTTCTGAGTGCGGTATCTACCCGCGACAAAGCCCGGGGCATGGGTATGGCGATGCTCCTCTGGTTTTATTTTGCCCTGCTTTACGATGGGATTATCTTATTCATCTTATTCGCATTCGCTGATTATCCTCTGGAAAAAGCGGTGGTCGCCCTGAGTATGCTCAATCCGGTTGATATGGGCCGGATCGCTGTAATCATAAAAATGGAAACCGCCGCCCTGATGGGATACACCGGTGCGGTATTCCAGAATTTTCTGGGCACGACGCAGGGTTTGGTAATTTCAATTTCTGTGATCATCTTATGGATTATTATCCCATTGGGCATGGTGATCAGAATTTTTAAGCACAAAGACCTGTAATGTTGATGTATAAAACCTGGGTACGCGTCAGTTTGCTCAACCTGGTTGTAGCTACCGCTATCGGTGCCTTACTACGGTTTGCTTTTGTGCGGGAAGTACCGTGGATGCACTACAAATATTTTCTGCACGCCCACTCCCATGTTTCCATGCTTGGATGGGTGTTCCTCATTTTATTCAGTGGCTTTGTTACTACTTTTCTTAAGAAAACGCAGCAAAAAAGAACATACCCAACCCTTTTCTGGCTCACTCAGATTACCGTGATCGGGATGCTGATCAGTTTTCCTTTTCAGGGATATGGGATGTTTTCTATTTTATTTCTGGTAGCACATACTTTGCTTTCCTACATGTTCACATACCGGTTCATCCGCGATCTGCGGCAAAATCATAATAGCAGCCTGAGTGCGGCATTTGCGAAAGCAGCGCTGGCATTCATGGTATTGTCCCTGTTTGGGGTATGGCTTTTAGGGTTTACAATGGCTACTACAGGTAAAGGTGGGATAGGATATTACCTTTCCATACAGTTTTTTCTGCATTTTCAGTTCAATGGCTGGTTTATTTTCGGGGTGCTGGCCCTCTTCTTCAAAGTCTTGGAGCAACATTCGGTTATTGTATCCGCTGCCCGGTTAAAATACTTTTTCTGGCTGTTGTTTGTCTCCTGTCTGCTCACTTTTTTTATATCCATTGCCTGGGCTACCGATAGTGCTTTGGCTTTATGGATCAACAACCTAGGCGTTGTCATACAGCTCATCGCGGCTATTGTTTTCATAATTATGGTCAGAAAACTGCCGTTAAAAAGCATATTTAGGTTCTGGAGCAGATTATTGATAAAGATAGCGATCGTTTGTTTTTTGCTCAAAATATTGATACAAATCGCATTGGTTAATCCTGAGGTCGCCGAAATGGCCTTTACCATTCGCAATCTTACCATTGTATTTATCCATCTCATTTTCCTGGGTATCGTTACGCTTTTTATGTTGGGCTTTAGCATGCACCAGGGCGGATTCAATATTGGGAAACGAAGCGCCCAATGGGGTATCGTTCTGATACTGACTGGATTTATTCTGAGCGAACTGATTCTGTTCACCCAGGGTACCCTATTCTGGATGCAATTGGGGTTTATGCCCCATTATTATCTCAGCTTGTTTGTTGTTTCCGCGCTGATGCCGGTAGGGTTGGCTCTTGATTGGAAGTAGATAATATTCTTTTAGAATTCTTCCGTTAATTTCCCTGTTAGGTATCAGGTTCAGTTTATTATGTAAATAAAAGTTAGAAAAGTTAATAAAGAGGCTATAAAAAATGTCTGCTCCATTTTGGATGACAAATAAACCTGACAATAATCATCTATTAAGCTAACCATTATCATTCCCCCCGCCATTTCGATTCTCTAATTTTGCAATGTAATCATAAACAGAAAGTTTACTTTCTTATCATTCAATTTAAAACCAAT
>JBGTIS010000189.1:0-2602 GCA_041745535.1 Cyclobacteriaceae bacterium
CCCTGGGTTCTCCCACAACATAGGCGTATCTACGGCCCCGGGTGCAACACAATTGATTCTAATCTGACTGCTTTTGTATTCCCTGCTAACACCCCTTGTAAATGCTTCCATTGCCCCTTTGCTTGTGGCATATGGTACAACATTAGGAGTGGTTTCATGGGCATGAACAGAGCTCACATTAACGATAGCACCTTTCTTCATGTGTTCCAGGCAATATTTACTCAAAATAAAAACAGCCCTTAGGTTAACCGCCATTAAATGATCCCATTCTTCAATACTAATTTCTATTATGGGTTTAAATGTCATCACCGCCGCATTATTCACAAGTACATCAATTTTCTTCCATTTTTTTATCACTTCCTTAAACGAAGCCTCGATGTCAGCGGGAATAGCTATATCTGTTTTCAAAAAGATTGCCTTTCCTCCGGCTTTTTGAATTTCTGTTACCGCCTCTCTGCCTTCTTTTTCTGTTCGGCTGAATATAGCTACGTTAGCACCTTCACATGCAAATTGAAGAGCAGTAGCGAGCCCAATGCCCGAACTGCCACCAGTGATGATACATACTTTGTTTTTGAACCTCATGAATTTTAGCATTTACATTTTTAAAAATGAGTTCGTAGCAAGCTTTTTAGTCAGAATCCAGAAAATCTAAAGCTCTAGTCTTCATCGTTATACTCTTGATTTGCATTGCAACCCAATCAGGGGCTTCCATTGGCAGTAGATGACCAAGGTTGCGAGTGATTATTAGGTGTGATTGAGGGAAAAAGTCAACTACAAGATCATTGATCACACTGAACGCGATTGCAGTATCATCTTCAGAAGCAATAACAGCAATAGGTAATCGAAGCAACTTTGCGCTGTCAACTATCGAATGATCTACCCCTTCTAAAACCCACCATTTCCGGGCTGCATCATCAACAGCTAATTGGTCATTAACAGCCAACAAGTATTGATCATCCTTCAAAGAATTATTTGATATTGAGGCAATGGTATTTATGGCTTCTGTACGGTCAGGCTTACGCAGCATTTTTTCTTTTTCATCCTCCGTCACCGGTTCATAAGAAGGGGGAGAAGGGGCAATAAGAATTAGTTGCTCTACTGATTTACCGGCATTGGCTGCCATCTGCATGGCAATTTTAGCTCCCATTGAATGACCTATTAAATAATAATTTTTAACCCCGATAAAATTCAACTGATGCTGAAGATATTCGGAAACACTTTGAATAGATTGAGAGGTAAGGGAAGGTGTGCCGCCGAAACCAGGGATATTAAAACAAATGCAATGGAAAGTGTCCATCAACTTCTCACTCACCCATCGCCAACTTTGGGCTGAGCCGCCAAAGTAATGTAAGAAAACCAGAACCTTTCCTTCTTTTCCCCATTGTTTTATGCAGTTGTTTTCTGTCATAACACGTGCAAATATTGTTGAGCTTTTTTTAGGTAAATTAACTCTTCAGGCTTTCTTTTCTTCAGTGTATGGCTTCGCAACTTTATTACCACATTACTGGATTTCGGATTAAATTAAATCTCCACCTTTAGACTTGCCGGACGGTTAGTTATTTCCAGCATCTCGCCATGCGGCACAATCGTTATTTGTCCAAATTCTTTAAGCAACATCTTGTAAGCCTCCGCTACGGGGCGTGGTTTTCTGTCTAAATCATATAAACCACATGCGTTAACAGTGCCTTTCTTCTCAGCCAGTTCTATATCCCAGTCAATCTGGTCTATCAGACTGTACCAATTAAACCCCAGTACTGGTACGCCATCTTCTCGCATTTGCAATACATTCATCCATTGTTTCCATAACCAGATAGGCGCGTGGTCAGGGTCAAAGACATTTGTCTCTGTGTGCATCACAGGCTTTTTGTAGCGCTCATAATATTTTTTGGTCATCTGATACCAACCAAAAACATCTGAAGCCATTATTATTTCACCATTAGGCAGCTTTATCTTTTCATTTCTACCGTAATAGTCATTTCCCATTATTTGATATCCAGGTGGTTCTCCTTTCATAAACCATTCATATTCCTTACGGGTAAGTCCATTGTCCATCATATACATGCAGACATCTGCATCGGGTGCGTGAGCATACAATAGGTCCAAAGAAAGAAAACGAACTTTATTATCTATTTTAATTTTCTCAGATTTTGTCGCACAGGCTTCGTGCATATATTCTGCGCTTTCGCTTTGTACTATTACACAGTCTGGACGATATTTGGCAATTTGATGATTTGCCAATATGCTGGCGGCAACGATATTTTTGATTGCCGTAATAAAAGATCTGTCGTCTTTTAGCTGCTCGTTCCAAACACCATCCTTTGCACTTGCCTTGGCCGTTACATAAATTTCGTTTACTGGGGTGTAAAATTTTACCCAGGGATAGCGTTGCGCCACAGCGGCGGCATATTTTTCAAAATGAATAGGTAATTCAGGATTTTGATAATTCCCAATCCAGTCCGGAACGCCAAAATGCATCAAATCAAGTATCGGTGTTATTTTCAATCGCTTTAATTCATTCATTGCTTCATCGGCAAATGTCCAGTCAAATTCATCTGGTGCCTTTTGTATAGAATAATACGGCAGGCCGTAGCGTAATACATTT
>JBGTIS010000190.1:0-63632 GCA_041745535.1 Cyclobacteriaceae bacterium
GGAATAGATTTTCCGATGTCGGCGATTTCATTTTCAAACCGCATGTAAAAAACATTGGCCTGTCCTCTTAACTTTTCATGGCTCAGCCGAAAGCCAGCTTCCAGATCATTCACATATTCAGGTTTTACAGCATTTACATCCCGGGCACTTTCCAGATTATAAGAATTAATCTGGGTAGCGCCTAAAACATCGGTACGGGTAGGTTCACGCCCACTTCTACCATAGGAAACATACAGGTTCTGACTATTATTCATCCGGTAAGTAAGGCCGACTTTAGGATTTACAAATGTCCAGTTCCGTACCGGAATAGTAACTTCCTGGCCTAAATATTCCTCATCGGGAATCAGGTCCAGAGAAACAGTTCTTACCTGCAAATCGCCATATAAGGTAAGCTTTCCTAATTCATAACTAGCTTTCCCAAACAAACTTAATTCATTTTTTATGGCTTTATCATCGTAATAAGGATTGGCATATTCGGGTACTATCTGCTCAATATCCTGTCGTCTGAACGTATATAAATGGATACCCGCATTGGTATTTAATCTTCCATCGGCTGAGTTAAAATTCAGGTTCGACATAAACCCGTAATGGCGATTGTATAAAGGATAATTAATTTGGGTAAACCTTTCATAAGTCTGATAGGTAGTGTCGCCACCACTGGTGCTATAGGTGCTGTCAACCGTATTGTACCCATAAGGGAAATCGCCGCCAGCACCACCATAATACAAAGAAGAAACCAGCGAAGTATTGGGAAAAAGTTTTCGGGTATATTGCAACTGCAGCAGTTGCTGACCAAAATTATCAATATCATTTTCAGAAATATAATTAGTTTTCGGATCGGCCACTAAATTCGGTACTGCTATAGCGGCATAAGCCAGATCGTTTTTGGTTCGTCCCATAAAAGCTGTGATTTTGACCAGGTCTTTCTCTCCAAAATATCCTCCTGAAAGGAAAAATGAATAAGAATCGGTACCGGAATGGTGGCGGTAGCCATTGGATTTGGTTTGGGTAAATCGGCCATAAAATGCGAGTTTATTTTCCATTAAACCTGTTTTGAATTCCGCGCTGCCGCGATAGGTATCGAACGAGCCGGCTGTAAACTGCACTTCGGCACCGGGTTCGCTATTTTCCAGGCTAATTGATTCAAAATTAATTGATCCTGCATAAGAAGCTGTTCCATTGGTGCTGGTGCCTACACCACGCTGCACCTGTACCGATTCTATGCTATTGCCAAAGTCAGTAAAGTTAGAAAAGTACACACCCTGGTCGATCATATCGTTCAGTGGAATGCCGTTCAATGTAATGTTAATCCGCTTTTGTTCCATGCCTCGCAGCCGCATTTGCCCATAATTAGTCATGCCGGTTCCGGATTCGGAATATGCGATGATAGAAGGGGTGATTTCTTCCAATACGAACAAAGCATCCTGCCCTATATATACTTCCTCAATATCTTTACGGGAAATGGTTTTTTGCGAAACCGGTACCACCGCATCGGCCCGTACACTTTTAATAACAACATCTTCCAGTGAAGCTGGTAATACAGATACGTTCTTAACTACCTTTTCCTCTCCTCTAACATCCAGGGTTTGGGTTTTGTACCCTGCATAGCTCACTTGCAAGGTGATTCGGTTTTCGCTAAAATTAATCTGATAATTACCTGCCGCATCAGTAGTCATCCCTCGGGTAGTACCTTTGATTACCACATTGGCACCTGGCAGCGGTTCTTCGGTTTGTCCGTCGGTAACCTTACCCGACACAGAAAATTGCGCCATTACACTATGGCAGGCAAATGTAAAAGCAAGCACCATAGCTATAGTCCACAGACCATTCAAAATTCTCATAATTATTTTTGGTTTAGTAAACAGAAAGCCAAGGGGATAGCTTTCCAAAATTAATTTACTATACCGAACTCCCTTCGTCCGCATTACCGGCATCAGGTTCAATGGGTATAATCTCAGCCCGTGTAGCAGGGCACCCCTTATTGTAGCTAACGCTAACCTTTCAAAGGTAATAGCGATAGTGGTTATATCAAACTATTGATCTTGTTTATTGCTGTGTTTAATCTTTTTTCTCTGTTTCCCCAAATTTCTATATAAGGTTTATCTTCCAGCTCCCGCACATAAATCTGATACAACGCTTCCCGCTGTGCAGGATGTTCCCGTTGCGGATCGGGGGCCCAGGGAATATCGGGAGCAGTTAGCAGATATAAGTCTGCTGTTCTTTGCCTGAGTTGTTTCAAAATCCAGGGATGGCACCGGCCGTATTTTACCTCACTCCATACTTTAATTACTTCCAGACTGGTATCGCAGATAAGCCATTGATTAGCCTGGACAGCGGTTTCGTTTTCTTTTTGCACCTGTCCCTGGGCAATTTTCAGTAAATCCGACTCCTGATAGTCACGGTTAAGTTGACTTAAATATTCGCGGGCAAATTCTCTTACCCAAATAGTTTGATAATATTCGCCCAACTGCTGGGCCAGGGTGGTTTTTCCGGTAGATTCAGGGCCGGTAACGACTATTTTTTTCACGAATCAGGAAGATAAGGATTTTTTCCAGTTGATATAACCATAGGTGGCTAACCCCAAATACAGAAAATACAAAGCAGCGAGCAGGTATAAGTTTTTATACACATAAATACCTGAAGCAATGGCATCAACCACAATCCAGAGTAACCAGTTTTCTATTTTCTTTTTTGCCAGCAAATACTGCCCTACTAAACTATAAGAAGTAGTAAAAGCATCCCAGTAAGCCAGGTCCGCATCGGTATAATTGTCGAAAAAGTATCCAATAAACAACATACCGATAGCTCCCAGTATTGTCAGAATAATTATTTCAGTTTTTGAAATAGTGCTTACTTTCAGTACAGATTTATTTTTCCCACCATATAACCATTCATACCACCCATAAAAACCTAGAATAAAATAAATAACATGCAGCGATAAATCGGCATACAGGCGGGCTTCATAAAAAACGACACTACTCAGCGCTACACCGATAATACCGGTAGGCCATCCCCAAACATTTTCGCGTGTATTGAATAAAACCGCGATAAAACCAAAAATTACAGCGAAAAGCTCAAAATAATCAATCTCCATCAGGCGGTAGCAGCTATTTCTTCCACATGGTCCAGCAACGCATTCAGTTCGTGAGCTGTAGTAAATGGATTCATTAAGGTAACCCGCAGAAAAACAGTTTCTGATAGCTGGGTTTGTACAATATAAAAATCACCTTTTTCAAGAATACTTTTTCTGATGCGGGCGTTTAGTTTGTTCAATTCGTTTCCTGTTAGGCCGGGAATTGTATATCGGAAGCAAACAATATTGGAAGAAGGAGCCAAGGCTAATTCAAAAGATTTCCTTTCTCTGATAAGGCTGGCAAAGGTTGCTGCCAGGTCGTATTGCCGGGTTACGTAGTCATCGAAAAGCTGGGGCCCATAGGCCTTTAATAAGCTGTACACTTTCACGCTCATCATTAGTTTGGTACATTCAAGGGTACGTTTGGCTAGGTTAAACCATTCTTTATCCTCTGTGCTCTCCCACAGATACTGTGCTTTCTGCGCGAAGGTTCCATATGAATGGTTTTCATTTCTGAATAACAAACCCGTAACCAAAGCAGGCGTTAACAGCATTTTATGAAAATCGATAACCACCGAATCGGCTTCGGAAAGTCCTGCGACCAAATGTTTATACTTTTGCGAAAACGCGGCCGCGCCGCCATGGGCGCCATCTACATGAAACCATAAATTATGTTGCTGACAGAACGCCGCAATTTGGGTAAGATCGTCGTACGTGCCGGTAGAGGTAGAACAGGCACTTCCTACTACTGCTATTACTTTTTTGCCTTCCCGGGTAGCATCTTTCAAATAGTTATTCAATAAATCGGTGCGCATCCGGAATTGGTCTGTTACCGGAATTTTAATGATACCGGCTGCCCCCCAGCCCATAATACGCACAGCCCGCTCTACGCAGTAATGCGCTTCTTCCGAAACTATAATGGCCAGCTGGGCTTTATTACCATTTTCCCATACGTCATGAGGCGCTTTGGCGCTTCGGGCAGCCAGCAAAGCGGTTAAATTGGCCATAGTTCCTCCTGAGGTTAATAATCCACCAGCTTCTTTACTAAAACCAATGGTATGGTTGAGCATATCAATTACTATTTTTTCCAGTGCGGTAGAAACGCTTCCCATTTCATAAACGGCCATACCATTATTCAGAAAACCGGTAAGTAAACCCGATAAGGCAGCCAGCGGAGCTGGAGGCACTACCTGGTGACCCATATAATGCTTATGATGAATATGGATGGAACGGGCCAGTACCTGTTCGAAAAATGGTTGAATATTTTTATTGCCTTCGTATTTCTGCTCATTCTGCCAGAAATGAAGCGATTGCTCAGGAGATTGCCATTGGGTAACCGGTTGTGAGGGTTCCCCTTTCATATCGGTCAGATAATCGGCTAAGGTGTCTACTAATGTATGACCTATTTTTCTGAACGATTCAGGATCATACGCCTCTTCAAGCAATGTTTTATTCATAATAAAAAATACAAAGAATTAATTTCAGGAATGATCTTCCAAATTTAGTTCAAAAAAACGAACAGAATTATCCGATTCAGCTATTTGAGGTGTGGTTTCTTTAAATCCATAATGCTGATACATGCGAATAGCTGTTTCCATAGCAGGCAGCGTATCCAACTTTAGTTTACGGTAATTTTTTTCATGGGCTATTTTAATAATTTTGTTCAACAGTGCTTTGCCATATCCTTTTCCTCTAACCTGTTTTTTCAGATAAAGCCGTTTGATTTCTCCTTCTTCTGCACTTACCCCCTTTAACCCAATGCATCCCACCGGTTTATTTTCGTGTTGCAGAAGCACAAGCGCACCCTGAGGGGGACCATAATATTCTGGCATTTTCTGAAGTTCCTGCTGGAAATTCTGAAAGCAGATATCACCTTCAATTTCGCTGGCATATGCGGTGAATAACTTTTTTGCCCACTCATATTCTGCCGCTGTATTAGCAATAGTAAAGGTAGTATTTCGCATCTTTGCATTGATTTTGATACAGTAAACATACACATAAATTGGCAGGAGTTTATATCCATATTCCCTTTTGTAAGCAAAAGTGTAGCTATTGCGATTTTCATTTTACCACCAATCAGGATCGGGTTTGTGAAATGATAAATGGCATTGTAAAGGAATTACAAATGCAGAAGGAATATTTAAAAGGTGATTTGGTACAAACTATTTACTTTGGTGGTGGTACACCTTCTATATTGCCTTATGAAGAAATCAAGAGGCTTTTAGAAACTGTGTATGAAAATTATCCGGTAACTCCTGATGCTGAAATCACACTGGAAGCCAATCCCGACGACCTGAATCGGGAAAAACTGTTGGCTATGAAAAATGCCGGAATCAACCGCTTAAGTATCGGTATTCAGTCGTTTCATAACGAAAATCTGAAACTGATGAACCGGGCACATTCCGCTGAGGAAGCTAAAAATTGCCTCGAACTGGTTAAGGAAACAGGGTTTACCAACCTGAGCCTTGATCTTATTTATGGCATTCCTGCCGAAAACCACACTATTTGGCAAAAAGATCTGGCTGCGGCACTGGCATTTCACCCTCATCATATTTCGGCTTATTGCTTAACTATTGAAGAAGGTACAGCACTTGCCAACTGGATAAAAAAAGGAAGTTTTCAGGGCGTTGATGAAGAGTTTGCCGCACAGCAGTTTGAAATTCTAATGGATACATTAGCAAAAAATGAATATGAACAATACGAGATTTCTAACTTCTGTCTTCCTGGCTATTATTCCCGACACAACAGCAATTACTGGAAAAAAGGCAAATACCTGGGCATAGGCCCCTCTGCCCATTCCTATGACGGCGAAAGCCGACAGTTTAATGTAGCGAACAACACCAAGTATTTAAACGCATTGGCCGAACAACGGCCGCAATACCTTTATGAAATGCTGGAACCGCAAGACCAGGTAAATGAGTATATCATGACCAGCCTGCGCACCCAATGGGGCTGCGACCTGCAACTATTACAGGCGAATTTCAAACACGATCTGATGGCTGAAAATACTGCTTACATACACAGTTTATTGGAATCGGAAAGAGCTATTATTCGCGATAATCATCTGATTCTGACAAACAAAGGAAAGTTGCTGGCCGATGCCATTACCTCAGAGCTCTTTCTGGTCAAACAGTGAAACATCCTGCCGGATTCCCTTTTTCCTCAGGCGTACATTCCGCTGATAATCAAAAGGTCGGATAATAAGCCGGGTGCCACGATCGTAGGTAAAATAGTTCCACATCCAGTTGCCCAGCACCACCAGCTTTTGCCGGAAACTTACCAGGTACATCAGGTGAATAAACATCCAGGTAAACCAGGCAAAAATACCCCCAATGGATATGTTGCCGGGAAGATCGGCCACAGCCCGGTTTCGACCAATGGTGGCCATTGAACCTTTGTCCAGATATTTAAAAGGTTTCAGTTCTTTGCCAGCAAACATGCGGGTCAGATTTTTACCCAAGTTTTTGCCTTGCTGCATGGCTACTGGTGCCAGTTGCGGGTGGCCTTTCGGGTTGTCTTCTGTTACCATAGCAGCCACATCCCCTATCGCGAATATATTATCATAGCCTTTTATCCGATTGTATTCATCAACCAGAAACCGGCTCCGTTCCACGGTGGCCTTATCCAATCCTTCAATAATTACACCTTTAACGCCTGCTGCCCAAATCAGGGTTTCGGTTCGTAAAGTTTCGCCATTGGCAAGTGTAACCAGCGAACCATCAAAATCTTTCACCATAGTATTGAGCTTTACTGTTACTTTAAACCGTTTTTCCAGGTCATGCAAAGCTCTCTGACTGGCTTTTTCCGACATGCCGCTTAACAGTTTGGGTAAACCTTCTACCAGATAAATGTTCATCAGGTTGAAATTGAGCTCAGGATAATCGGTAGGAAGCACATGTTTTTTCAGTTCGCCCAATGCTCCGGCAAGTTCAACCCCGGTAGGCCCACCGCCTACAATCACGAAATTCATCAGACTATCAATCTCATCCTGGTTTTCCAGTGTTACAGCCCTTTCCAGGTTCTGTAAAATATGACTTCGCAGGTTTAAAGCCTGAGGCACTTGTTTTAAGGGAAAACCAATTGCCTCTACTGCTTTATTGCCAAAATAATTGGTTTGCGTGCCGGTAGCAATTATCAGCTGGTCGTATTTTATGTTGCCAATATTGGTATGAACTATTTTTTCGTCGGGCGAGACTGACTGAACCTGGGCAAGCCTGAAAAAGAAATTTTTATAATTGTCGAATACTTTTCGCAATGGGCCCGCGATTGAATCAGGCTCTAAACCGGCCGTAGCTACCTGGTACAATAAAGGCTGAAAAGTATGATAGTTGTGCCTGTCGAGCATCACTATCTGTACATCTTTGGTTTTCAGGTTCTTTACCATTTGGATGCCTGCGAAGCCACCACCAATAATAACTATTCTTGGTTTACCAATATCCGGAATATGCGTGTAAAAAGGTGCGTATTTTGCCATGGAGCGTTGCATTTGTTTAAAAATCGCTTACGCCTATTTAACGACACACCGTACTAGTTGTTCAGATAAAATGGTTTCATTTTGATTTACGATAACTCTTCTTTCAGAAACTTTGCTGTATAACTTTTTTTGCTATTCGCTACTTTTTCAGGTGTTCCTTCCGCTACAATAGTTCCTCCGGCACTTCCGCCTTCCGGACCCAGATCTATGATATGGTCCGCTACTTTAATTACATCTATATTATGTTCAATTACCAATACGGTATTGCCCTTGTCTACCAGTTTATTCAGCACATTTAATAAATGTTGTATATCCTGGAAATGCAATCCAGTAGTAGGTTCATCCAGAATGTAAAAAGTTTGGCCGGTATCTTTTTTAGATAGCTCGGTGGCCAGTTTTACCCGTTGGGCCTCACCTCCGGAAAGGGTAGTGGCATGTTGCCCCAACGTAATGTAATCCAGGCCAACCTCTTTCAGTGTTTGAATTTTTCGTAAAATTTTGGGCTGATGTTCAAAGAAATCCACTGCCTGTTCCACCGTCATATCCAACACATCGGAAATAGACTTTCCTTTGAAGCGAACTTCCAGGGTTTCCCGGTTATACCGCTTTCCTTTGCAGGTGGGGCAGGGAACATGCACATCGGGTAAAAAGTCCATTTCAATTAACTGCATACCTCCGCCTTCGCAGGTTTCGCACCTGCCTCCTTTTACGTTGAATGAAAAGCGACCAGGCTTATACCCTCTGATTTTGGCTTCGGGAAGTTGTGAAAACAGGGCGCGGATCTCAGTAAACACTCCCGTATAGGTAGCCGGATTAGAGCGGGGAGTTCTTCCGATAGGCGACTGATCAACTTCAATTACTTTGTCAATATGTTCCAGTCCATCTACCGATTTATAGGGCAGAGGTTCTGCTACTGAACGATAGAAATATTTGCTCATGATAGGAAATATGGTTTCGTGAATTAAAGTGGATTTGCCACTGCCCGAAACGCCTGTAATACAAAGCATTTTCCCTAAAGGCAATTTCAGGGTTACGTTTTTCAGGTTATTGCCGGTAGCTCCTTTCAGTATCAGTTCCTGTCCGTTTCCTTTTCGCCTTTTCGCCGGTACTTCAATTTTGCGGATTCCTTTTAAATAATCAGCGGTAACACCTCCATTTTCCAGAAATTCGTAAGGAGATCCGGCACCTACAATGCGCCCACCATGCCGCCCTGCTCCCGGACCGATATCCACAATATAATCGGCATGCAACATCATGTCTTTGTCGTGTTCTACCACAATAACGGTATTGCCTAAGTCGCGTAAATCCTGCAACGCTTTAATCAGTTTTACATTATCGCGCTGGTGTAACCCAATACTGGGTTCATCCAGAATGTATAATACGCCCACCAACTGCGTTCCGATTTGGGTAGCCAGCCTGATGCGCTGGGCTTCACCGCCAGAAAGTGTTTTCAGCGGCCTGTTTAGGGTCAGGTAAGTAAGTCCAACATCCAGAAGAAAACCAATACGCTTTCTGATTTCTTTTAATACTTCTGTAGCGATTAACTTTTGCCGGTCGTTGAGTCTGTCTTCCAGATTAGTAAACCAATTGCTCAGTTCTTCAATATTAAAGTGTGCCAGTTCAGCTATGTTTTTCTGGTCAATTTTAAAATGTAAAGATTCTTTTTTGAGCCGGGCACCGCCACATTCAGGGCAAACCGACACGCTGGTAAACTGCTTTACCCATTTCTGAATTTTGTCGGTACCCATTTCTTCCTGTTTCCGCAGGTAACCGATAATTCCTTCAAACTTAACATGATAATCGGAACCGGGATATTTTACAGACGCCACCGCCACTTTTTCATGATCGCCGTATAATATAATATTCAGTATTTCTTTGGGGATATCCCGAATGGGCGTGCTCAAATTAACTTTACTTTTTTTCAGTACAGCATCCACTTTTTTAAAAATCCAGATATCGCGGTATTCACCAAGGGGCAAAATCCCACCCCGACTAATGCTTAAGCTATCGTCAGGAATAATAGATTCTTCCGTAATTTCCTCAATAATGCCCAGTCCGTTACAGGTAGGGCATGCGCCATAGGGCGAATTGAATGAAAATGTATTCGGTGCCGGTTCATCGTAAGCCAAACCGGTTTTGGGGTCCATTAAAAATTTAGAAAAATGGTGAATATTATTATCAGCATCGTTCAGCATGATAATGCCTTTCCCATGCTGCAGCGCTGTTTTTACCGATTGCGCAATCCGGTACCGGTCGTCGTGCCGGATAATGAGGCGGTCAATCACGATTTCTATATCGTGGATCTTATAGCGGTCGACCTGCATTTTGGGAACCAGGTCTAAAATTTCGCCATCTGCCCGTACTTTGGAAAAACCCATTTTTCGGATTTGCTGGAAGAGTTCACGATAATGGCCTTTGCGACCTTTCACCACCGGCGCCAGAATAACCAGTTTTTGCTGGTCAAAAGTCTGCAGAATGTGCTCGATAATCTGGTCTTCCGACTGTTGTACCATTTTCTCACCGGTTTGGTAAGAAAAGGCTTCGGAAGCCCGGGCAAAAAGCAGCCGCATGAAGTCATAAATTTCTGTAACGGTTCCTACGGTTGATCTCGGATTACGGGAAGTGGTTTTCTGTTCTATGGAAATAACCGGACTTAACCCATTAATTTTATCTACTTCCGGACGTTCCAAGTTGCCAATAAACGATCGGGCATAAGCCGAAAAACTTTCCATATACCGCCGCTGTCCTTCCGCATAAATGGTATCGAAGGCCAGCGACGATTTACCACTACCGCTAATACCCGTAATAACAATCAATTTGTTACGGGGCAAAACCACGTCAACGCTTTTTAAATTATGTTCCCGGGCACCATATATTTCAATAGATTCAATATCTAACGCATGGCCATTTTCATGCGAATTTCTGTTATTCCGGGTAGTTTGGTTACTCTTTAAATTCTCCTGTTTCGTGCCCTGCATCTATATTTGTGGTAGGTGTTGACAATAAAAATTCAGCCCAATGGGGAGCTGAAAAAATCAAACAACGAATTTACTCTTCCTAAGCCAATTATCACAATATTTATCAGAAGTATTTGCTCAGAAAAGGAAGTGTATCTGAAGAGTGCCTTTACCCTTTAGTAAGACATATTCATTAAACTACTACCAGATGCCGCAAAATTTATTTTAATTTTTTGTTTAAATAGTCCAACCATTTTTTTAATTTATTAGTCTTTAACTCATCTGAAGCTTAAACTTACTTTTTATGAAAAAAATTGCCCTATTACTGATAGCAATGAGCCTTTTCCTATCAGCCTGTCCGGGAGAGTTTGTTGAGCCTGTGGTATTTACCTCATACGAACCTGTACTGATGCAAAGAGAACAAATGGAATCGTCTGTCAGGTTAGAAGCCGGACGGGAAATTAACAATCCGGCTAAAATTTACCGCAAAGATGGCTATTTGTTTATCAGTGAAAAATACAAAGGCATTCACATCATTAATAATTTGGATCCGAAAAAACCCGTGAATACAGGATTTATCCGTATTCCGGGCTGTGTAGATGTAGCGATGAAAGGAAATATTCTTTATGCCGACAATGCTACCGACCTTCTGGCCATTGACCTTAGTAATCTTTCGCAGGTTGCTGTAGTAAAAAGAATAAAAAACGCTTTTCCGGTACTGTTACCGCCCGATTTGGGTGAAATTCCCACTGCCTATGCCAACCGGCCTGAGGATATGATTATTGTAGGATGGAAAAAGAAAGATAACTGATATGAAAACTATTTCTAATTTATTGAATTGCTCCCGTTGTCTTGGTAAAAGATATACAATAGGTTCGCTAAGGTCAGCAGTCCAAAGTCAGAAGAAAAAAATTTCGGATTTCCAGTTTCGAGTTTCTGACCGCTGGACATCACCCGAATCCATCACCACTTCTATTCAATTTGGGTTATTTTCTTTTTTAATCAGCATCACACTTATCGTTGGCAGTTCCTGTGAGGCTGACCTCAGTGGTGATATTACCGGAGGCGAAACAAGCAACGGACAAGGCGGATCGCTTGCTCGTTTCGCTGTTAGTGGTGATTACCTGTACACAGTAGATAAAAATTCAATCAACGTTTTTGATATTAGCGCCCCGGCCAATCCGGAAAAAAAGAACAGGGTAGAGGTAGGTCCTAATATAGAAACCATTTTTCCCAAGGCCAGCAACCTGTTTATAGGCTCGCAGGAAGGCTTGTATATTTTTGACATCAGTGCCCCGCTACAGCCCCAGTTTTTATCGGTGTTTACCCATGTGGTAAGTTGTGACCCGGTAGTGGCCGACCACGAATATGCTTATGTGACCCTGCGCTCTACAGAAACCTTCTGTGGTGGTACTAACAACCAACTGGATATTGTAGACATTGCCGATTTACGCAATCTGAGGTTAATAATTACTTACCCCATGTCAGGTCCGAAAGGACTAGGCATAGATGGAGAAGAATTATTTGTATGTGACGATGGGTTAAAAGTATTTGATGCGACCGACGTAAATAACCTGAAATTGAAATACCATTTCAACATTGAGGCCAACGATGTAATTCCTTACAACGGAAATCTGATGGTGATAGGCGACGATGGCCTGTATCAGTATAGTTATTTGAATGATACCATTACTTTATCCAGCCGTTTACCTTTTATTCCAGCATTATAGTCTATGCGGTACAAACTTTTTTATATAATGATAACGGGCTGCATTACGCATGCTTTTGGCCAAACTGACAGTACTTCAAACAAAATATTTTCGGTAGCTTTTGTGCCGCAATATATGGTTATTGATGCCATCAGGCTTGATTTCGAAATCGGGAGTACCCTCCACAAAAATCGCGTTGCCATTTCCCCTTATGTGTACGCGGGTGAAACTAATATGTACGAAGACCAGGCTGTTACGCCGCCCACCGCAGGCAGTACCAACGATTATGGAAAAACACGGGTAGATGGTGTGGGTATTGAGGGACTGGGCAAATGGGCCATTTATCAAAATCCGAAAAGTTTTACCAATGTATATGTGGGTTATGGCGCTGGTTACCACCATATCCGATTAAAATATCATGATTATGGACTGGTGCCATATACAGAAGATGATCTGGAGTACTATGAATATGGAATTCTGGAAAATCAGAAGGAAATTATCAACCGGCTTGATGTAATCGCTGTGTTGGGCTGTAAAGCCTATACTGCTTCCAACATTGTATTTTTTGATATTTTCTTTGGCCCGGTTTTTAAGAAAAGCTTTATTGATACCTCAGCCCTGGCCAATAGCAGAATCCATGACAAAATGTTTCAATATGGCTATAATGGTGTTACCTTCAGAACAGGAATTTCAATAGGCATCAATTTGTTTTAGCAAGCTCCTGAGCTACAGTTTCAAAACGTTCAGCAGGGTCCAGAGAAATTTTTATTTCATATGTGTTTCTCTTTACCTTGAGTTTATCGTCCCGCAGCCAGGGATTGTGGCGTTTCAATGTTTTGTAAGTAATATGATATTTTTGAGCAAATTCTACTAAATCCGGAATGGTTTCGTCTATTTTAACAATTTCATACCTGGGAGACTGGTAAAGCTGATCTTCCGGAATTTGAAATCCATACTTTTTCGGATTCTCAAGAATTTCTTTGATAGCGATTACACGGAAAAAATAACGGGCTGTTTCTTCGTTCAACAGCATATCAAAATAAGAATCAACCTTTTGCTCTTCCAGGCGCCGCTCAAATCCCCGCATACCAATATTATAGGAAGCTGCCACTTCCGGCCAGCTACCAAATTTCTCGTAAGATTTTTTCAGATATTTACACGCTGCTTCAGTGGCCTTGATAGGGTCGTACCGTTCGTCTACTTCATTATTTACCTCAAGATTCATATCTTTAGCGGTACCCTTTAAAAGTTGCCAGAAACCAATAGCGTCCTGCGGAGAACGGGCATTTTCTTCCAGCGAGCTTTCTATTACCGGTAAATATTTAAAATCTTCGGGAATACCATTTTCCTTTAAGATTTCGGCAATCTGGGGTAACCAGCGATGTGCCTTTTTGATCAGTAAAATAGTATTGGAATGCCAGTTGGCATTTACGTGTAATTCCCGGTCGAGGCGTTCGCGCAAATCGGGTTCGGCCAGCGAAATAGTTTGCCCGGCAAATTGTATGGAGTCGGGTACCCTTATAATACAAACCTGATAGGGAGAGAAAGCATCTTGCCCTTTTTCCCCATCAGTTTCTGCTGTTTTTGGTCCAAATTGTACTGCCTCCTGAGCCTGCTGTTTCGCTTCAGGATTTGTATCAGATTCTTTCCAGCCGATATAAGTAAGTAATACGATGATAATGCCCAGCTGAACCTTGTTCCGCATGAAAATATTATTCGCCATTAAAAATTAGGTGATAAAGTATATTTTGAATAAAAATTATCAATAACGTCTACCGCTTCTTCTGCTGTATCTACCAAATTGATTAGTTTCAGATCTTCGGAATTAACGTTTTGTTCCTGTTTCAGTAAAATCTCTTCTATCCAATGCAACAAACCTTTCCAGTAATCAGTTCCCACCAGTACAATAGGGAAACGTCCTATTTTTTTGGTTTGTATCAGCGTTAAAGCTTCGAACAGTTCGTCGAGGGTTCCGAAACCACCGGGCATTACAATAAATCCCTGTGAGTATTTCATAAACATTACCTTTCTTACAAAAAAGTAGTCAAAAGAGATCAGCTTATCCGGATCGATGTAAATATTACTACTTTGTTCAAATGGCAATACAATATTGATTCCGACTGATTTACCTTTTTCTGAATTCGCGCCTTTATTGGCAGCTTCCATAATACCAGGGCCACCACCGGTAATAACTCCATAGCCATGACGCACGATTTTCGCGGCAATTTCTTCTGCCATTTTGTAATAGGGATGGTTATTCTGAGTACGGGCAGAACCAAAAATTGTAACACAAGGTCCGATTTTGGCAAGTTTCTCGAAACCTTCCACAAATTCTGCCATAATTTTGAATATTGCCCATGAATCCGCGCTTTTTATCTCATTCCAGTCGCGGTCTATAAACGCTCTTTTGATTCTTTCTTCTTCGATATCAATCTGGGCGGGGGGTAATAAATTTTCACTCATAATTTTTCAAGTTATTACTCACATACTCAACGTAGATTTCTTAATTATTAGTGTTGGTGAGTACTGTACAAGTAATATAAAAGTTTTAAAAAATACAAAAATTTAATTTAGCTGATATTTCACTATGAGTTCAACTATAAATCAGCATAATAAATACGCGGGTAAGCAAAACCTGAAAACAACACAATTACTTTTTATCTAACAGAATATTTCTGAGTGCCTGTTCTAAATTAGAATATTGAAATTTAAACCCAGCCTCTTCAATTTTTCTGCTGGAAACCCGATTGCTTGCCAAAGCTATGGTAGCCATTTCGCCAAGGGCCAGTTTCATGGCAAATGCTGGTACATTGGGTAAAAACAAAGGTTTATCCAGTACTTTTGCCACAGCTTTGGTGAGCGCCTCATTAGTAACGGGTTTTGGTCCTACCGCGTTGTATATCCCCTGAAAATTTGGGTTCTCCAGGGCTTCTATATACAGGTAACACAGATCATCCAGATGAATCCAACTCTGATACTGCATACCACTTCCCAAAGGCGCACCAGCGCCCAGTTTTATAACTGGTATAAGTTTTTTCAGGATACCACCATCTTTACTCAACACAATACCTGTGCGAAGTTTAACTACCCTGATATTCAGTTCTTTGATTTTGTCTACTGCTGCCTCCCATTTCTCTACTACCGTAGCGGCAAAGTCATGTCCAGGCGGACTGCTCTCAATAACTTTGGCACTACCGGTATCACCATAAATCCCAATAGCCGATGCGGAAATAAATGCTTGAATAGTATGCGACCTCAGATTTTTAATGGTATTGTAAAGCAAATGAGTAGATTCCGTCCGACTTTTTATAATAGTTTGTTTATAAGAATTGGTCCAGCGGTGGTCAGCCAGATTAGCACCGGCCAGGTGGATTATAAAATCAGTTTTTTGTAAAGCAGTTGGGTCTATCTCTTTTTTTTCTATATCCCACTTATACATTTTGACAGCCGAATCGGGCTTTTCAGACCGGCTCAGATGGCTGACCGTATATTTTTTTTCTAGTAACAGCTCGGTCAATCGGGCCCCTATCAGACCGGTTCCTCCAGTAATTAAAACATGCTTACTCATATTTAAAAAACGACCAAGCGTAACAGAATGTTTGAATAATGTATTTCGTAAAATAAAAAAGCGCAGCTACTAACTAGAGTACCTGCGCCGAAAAGTTTTATAAAAAGCAATTACTATTTAAATACCATAATTAATGCTTAGGCTAAATGAACGTCCTTCGCGGAATGACTCATAAGTGTAGGTGCCTGGAAAGTCATAATTTTTGGCATATTCCATATTGAACAGGTTATTGGCTTTAAAGCCCAGCGACAACCTTTCGTTCACCTGCTTTTTGAAGTTGAAATTTAAAGAAGGCCTGGGTTGTTCGTATACATCAGGAGTAAGCGCATCTGTTACCAAGGCGAGCCTTTCACCCCAAATATTGAACGAAAGTGCACTTTCTATGCCTGAATCATCATTTACATACAACAAAGCCGCATTCACAATATAAGGCGATTGTCCCTGGAAGGGCCGCCAGTTTTTAATATTCGGCCGATCGGCATTCGCCAGAGCGGCCAGTTCTTCCGCACTTTTGTCTACTTTAGAGTAAATAATACTCACATTGGCTGAAAACTTAAAATCTTCCAGCGCTGAAGTAATAAAACCCAATGATTTTCTAAACTCAACCTCACCTCCAAAAACAGTAGCCTGATCTACGTTGATAGGTTTGATCTCTGCGGTAGACCCTGATGGAGTTAACTGCCAGACAATAGGATTTTCAAAATTTTTGAAATAGGCACTTATGGCAAACAACTCACCGGGATTTGGATAAGCTTCATAACGCAAATCGTAGTTTTGGATCAGGGTTCGGTCCAGATCAGGATTCCCTTGTACAATTGGGAAAGCTAAACCACCTATGGCAGCAAATGGAGCAATCTCACGCATATTAGGCCGGGCAATAGTTTGACTTGCGGCAGCTCTGAAGTTAGAATTTTCATTTAACTCAAATATAGCATTCAATGCAGGGAGTAAATCTATTTTATTAATACTACCAGACTCTACTCCTTCTGCTTTACTTTCGGAATTCAAATCGGTAGTTTCTAGGCGGGCTCCACCTACCAGTTTCAGTCTGGGTAGAACTTTGTAGGATGCCATCAGATAACCCGCGGTAACAATACTTTCTCCGGTATAGGAATTTCGGGGTTGCGTCAGGTTGGCATAATAGTTCCCAAAACCATAAATTCCCGCCGCAGTAGTTTCAGGAGTATCTACCACACCGGCATTATCCACAGAAAAGAATTCGTTAAAACTAATATTTTCCTTTCCGATTTGTCCAAAGGAAACATAACTAGGATTTAAGCTTGAATTTTGCTGCGCCACATAAGAGAAAAAGAATTCATTGAAATCGCGTTGAATATTGGTATAATTACCACCAAACTTTATTTCATTGTTACCCTCTTCTGAAAGGGGCAGAGTAAAATCTATTTTAGCACTATATTGCTTGTCTTCCAGATCTCTGTAAAAATGAGAAGGTAAAATACCTACTTCAGATTGATTCATAATATACTGGTCTCCATCACGATTGTATCCGAAAATGCGAGTATCGGGTTCATCTTGGGATGAAACCACATAACCAGCGGTCCAATCCAGTTTCAGCCGTCCAAATCCTTCAAAATAATGCTTTCCACGAAGTTGAGTATTATTGAGTTCTCTTTCCTGATAGGCTACCAAACGCTCTTCAAAAAATGGTTTTCCAGTTATTACCCAAACCCCATTGGCGATTCTGGCTTCCACAGAATTGCTGTGATTGTATAAATTACTGAAAGTTAGTTCATGGTTAGGTGAGAACTGATAAGCTAAGCTGAGTAAGCCACCTAATTGAGCATTTTTTCTACCATTGGTTACATCAAACCGCTGATTTACATTCAACTGATCGGTATCGGTACTACGGGTAGCGAAGTAAATTCCATAATCTCCACTTTCGTAAAAGTTATAATCCTTGCTGTAACTTACTCCCAAACTAAAACCAAAGTTTTTTCCAAACAAAGGCAAACTATTTCCTACCGAAAAATCTACTCCATAGTTTAGGGGAACTGTTTGATTTTCTGCAATAAACGGATTATCCAATGATTTGGCCGTTTGATCGAGGATAGAACGCGCAGTTTCATTTGCCGGATCTCTGCCAGCTCTGTCTAATCCATTAGCTCCACCACCTCTTAAAGCATCCAGATTTTGTTTCATTACATCCGGAATACTTCTGGTGCCATCATCATACCCTAACCAATCGGTTTTTCCGTTAGCACCATCTGTAATAAATTTTTCGTTAAAGGTAGCTTGGGTGTTATAGGTGGTTGATACTCCAAAATTCATGAAAAATTTATCGGGCAACGATTTGGTGGTAATATCTACCTTACCGCCTGTAAAGTTGCCAGGTTGGTCAGGCGTGTAGGTTTTTACGGTTACAATATTATCTACCATATCGGCAGGCACCAGGTCCATGCTGGTGCTGTTGCGGTAAGGATCGGCACTGGGCATGGTAACGCCGTTGAGTTGGGTAATAGAATAACGATCGCCCAAACCCCGCATTACCACATATTTTCCGTCTTCAATGGTTGCACCGGTTACCTGTTTCATGGATTCGGCTGCATTGGAAACACCCAATTGTTTCATTTCTCTGGAAGAAATACCATCCTGTACGGCCAAGGCATTTTTCTGTATTTTCAGTAATGTTACGTCATTGTCTTTGATGGCGGCAGCTGTTACGATTACCTCTTCCAGTTCTACATCGGTAGACAAAACAAAATTTAATTCGACAGATTTATTTTCTATTACTTCTACACCCTGTACATTTTGTGTGGCATATCCTACATAACTTACCACTAAATCGTAAGTTCCGGGATCTACCGATAACTGGTAGGCGCCATAAATATCAGTTACGGCTCCGGTAGAGGTTTCTTTTACCTGTACGGTAGCACCAATGAGTTCTTCACCAGTTTCCCCATCTACAATTTTCCCGGTAACTTTTCCACTCTGGGCTATAACAAGAGAAGAAGAAAATATGGATAAAGCGATAATGAATGTGATTTGCTTTAGTGTTTTTTTCATTTTTCAAGAAAGTATATTTTCACGCCGCAAATATCGCCATAATTAAAGCAGGGTAACCGTTTATGTGATTATCAATCTGTTATCGGAATGTTAAGAAATTGTTAAAAAAAAGGGCTGAAATTCAGCCCCTTCCATAGTATTTACAGAGAATTTTGATTTAGTCTACCAGATACCCTAATTTGGAAAGCGTAGACCAGCCTGATAACCAGGTAGGCTGACCGGGCGCGAAAGCCCCCCGGTATTCCACCTGCTCCATACCTTCCGGTACAGTAGCAACTTCTGTATCAGCAGTAGGCGGGCGAGGGTCTAACACACCATCAGGGTCACGACTAATACCACCAAGGATTGCTGCTGCAGAATATTTATTTGCATTGTCATCCAGTTCAGCAACTACATCAGCAGTTTCTCCTACATAACCTTCGTCTGCCCCTTCAGTGGCTTCTACTAAGCTACCAGTTCCAACAGCAGCATCATAACCACCAAACATCGACCAGGTATTATCCAGAATTTCAAGCGTATAGCCATCTACGGGGGTGGTAATAAACCCATAAGCATCTCTTGCACTTTGCCGGTCTTGCACCTGCATTCCTATACCAGGATAATCTTCTAGGATAGAATTCCCCAACTTACCAGCAAAAGACTCCCGTAACATAAGCGCACGCTGTGAACCGGTAGCTGTTTGTCCAGGTCCGATAAAAGTAGCATTAAAAATATTAGGTGCAGAGAATAATGTAGCATCATCGGGGTCGGCTCCATCCCATTCACCTGAATGGTCATATTCGTTTTCACTACCACTGGCTTCCAGTCCAAATAAAAACTGAGCATTACCACGATACCCTAAATCAAAGTCAAAGGCATCGTCGGTAGCAAAGGCAACACTGATATGATTCAGATTGACCATACCACCAAATACTTCTATTCCATCGTCGGCGCTGGAATAAATATCAACATAATCAATGGTAGTCCCGGAACCTACTCCACCCAAAGTTAAACCTTGAATTTCGTCTCCTGCGGCAAGGCCAATACCAGTATAGCGGATAGACACGTACTTCAGCACACCAGAATTGTCATCAGAAGTGCTGCCACCATAGGCAGCTCTGGTTTCAGAAGTCGCAATTCCTTCAATTTGAACATTTTCTGTAACTCCCTTCAAAGACGCAGGAGCATCCCCTAAAATAATGAGTCCACCCCATTGTGCATTATCAGCAATCGGATCTAAAGTAGCTCCTTCTACATCAGCCTCTGCGGTGAAAATAATTGGATTCTCAGCGGTTCCCTCTGCCATTATTTGAGCACCTTTGGTAATAATGAGCGAAGAAGTATTAAAGGTAGGGTCGGTAGGCACTTCCATAAACCTAATGACCGTTCCCGGTTCAATATTCAATACGCCACCAGCTTCTAAAAATACCAGGCCATCTAGCAAATAAGATTTATCAGCTGTCCATTCGTACGTACCGTCTGCTAAATCCGCATCGGTAACCAGTACTTCAGTGGGCTCGGTTTCGGTAACAGTAAACTTAGTAGCAAAAGTAGCCGTTTCGCTGCCTACGGTTACTTTTACATCATATTCTCCAGCAGCTAGTTGCGGCACTGCTACTTTTAATGAAGTGGCAGTTGCAGTCGAAACCGTTGCGTTTGTAGTGCCAAATTGAACCGTATTTGAAGCTGCTGTAGTACTGAAGTTTGTACCTGAAATGGTAACTTCATCGCCCACCATTCCGGTTGCCGGAGATAATCCGGTTATGGTTGGGGCTGTAACTGCAGGTGGGTTATCGTCTTCCTTACAAGCGGTAAATGAGATTACGAATCCAAATACCAATAATAAAATCCATGAATTCCTTTTCATACGAGGTTGTTTATTTAAGTTTAAAACTCAGCGCAAAATTGACAAATGATCGCGAACTAAGGGGGGAAGAAATATTAAGATATTGTTAATTATGAATCTTCATTGTTAAGACATTGTTAACAGAACGGTGATTGTATGGGAAAGCACATTCAATACAAAACAATATTTGGTATTTTACCGGCATCTCTTTTTGGCTTCTCTAACTATAAGGGTTTAAAAGCAAAATAGGGTACGCAAAAATGGAAAGATTGTTCAATAGCGTACAGTTTTGAACGTAAATGAACAGTATGAGTAATTTTTTTCTTCCAATAGGCTCAGAAAACAAACAATTGTGAGATGGCATATAAGTTGGTAAACCTATGTAACGTACTTTCTAAAGTTTTAAAATGAAAAAGTTAAAAAATTTACAGTATATCAGTCAAACAAAGGCCTGGTTTAACAATGGCTTGCTGGCACTGCATTTTGGGCTGGCTTTTGGATTAATAATTGGAACAGGAATATTGTTGCGTAAAAGTACATCACCTAATGCTGAAAGTTCAAGAGCATATTTACAATTCTCTTCTGCCAACTATAATATGGCATCTATGGAAAAGGTAAAAGAAGAAGCCAGGGATAAAATCTGTTTTGTATTTATATTTTTAGATATGGTCAATCCCTGAATATTAGCCTTTTTTTATCACAACTATGTGAATTATTTTGATAATTCTTCTCAATATTCCCTATTCATTTTATCAAAATAGATAATTCATAATTTTAAATGCCGCTAAAATTACCCTTCATGATCATCGTTTTTTATATTTAGAAAAAACACCCCACAATGCGCTATTTGCCTAAAATTCAACCTGTAAAAATCCAATTTTTTGAAGTTTTCGCTGCTTAATTAATTTATTATTTAGCTGGTTTTGGAATTTATTTTGCTGTTTCCGCGAAATACAGCGTAAATTGCGTTCTGAGAATATTAAAAAAGACACATATTTTTCAGGCTCAAAAGTAACTTTATTAGCTTTTTCAATCCGCATGGAAAAAACAGATTTGATGAAATTAAAGGGTGTTGTACAGCATTACGCCTGGGGAGGTAAAAATTACATTTCCAAATTATTATCCATAAATAACGCGGAATACAAACCCTATGCGGAATACTGGATGGGCGCGCATGTAAAGGCTCCTTCGCTGATAAAGTCTGGCAATATGGAATTACCGCTTGATAAAGTGATTAGTGAATCTCCAGCATCGTATCTGGGGAAAAAAGTCGCCGACAAGTTTGGTAACCGCCTGCCTTACCTTTTTAAAATTCTGGATGTAAAGGATATGCTTTCTATTCAGGTACATCCTACCAAGCAGGCCGCGGAAAAGGGTTTTGCCAAAGAAAATAAAGAAGGGATTCCATTAACGGCTTCTTATCGCAATTATAAAGACGATAACCATAAGCCCGAAATCATGGTAGCGTTGACCGAATTCTGGCTTATTCATGGCTTTAAATCGTCAGCCGAAATTACACGGTTATTTCAGGAAACGCCTGAGTTCAAGCCTTTAGCGCCTTATTTTGAAAATGGCGGGTATGAGGGACTGTACAAATATGTGATGGAGTTGCCGCAGCAGGAAATTGATCTTATGCTCGATCCGTTGATCAATCGTTTGGTTCCGTTGTACCAAGCAGATCAGCTATCGAAAGCTTCTCCCGATTTTTGGGCAGCACGGGCAGCACTTCAAAACCAGACAGCGGAAGGAAGTTACGACCGAGGTATTTTTTCAATTTATTTTTTTAATCTGGTACATGCACAGCCCGGAGAGGGTATTTTCCAGGGAGCTGGCGTACCGCATGCTTACCTGGAAGGCGTAAATGTGGAGCTCATGGCCAATTCTGACAATGTGCTCAGGGGTGGACTTACTCCTAAATATATTGATGTGCCTGAATTACTCAGTAATCTGAAATTTGAGCCTGTTACACCAAAAATTCTGTCAGGTGCCATGGTTTCTGAAACGGAACGGGTTTACAAAAGTCCTGCTGCCGATTTTGAGGTAAGTTGTATTCAGGTTACTGGCAATCAATCTTATCAGAGTAGTCAGGACCATGCAATAGATATTGCCATAGTTTTAAAAGGTGAGGTTGAGGTGGTTGCTGCCACTACGAATTTAACTTTGAGAAAAGGAGAAGTTTTTATGGCGGCTGCCCACACATTATACGCGATTACTACCGAAAAAAAAGCTACTTTATACAAAGCTACGGTTCCTGTAAATTAATTTTCACTGTTTTTTTTCAGGGTAACAAGTGCTCTTCGGCAGATGCCACCAATGGGCGGATTAAATTTGGAAACGCTTACCTCTACCGCATTCACCTCCTGAAAGTGTTCAAAAACAGCTTCAATAATACGTTCGGCGATGTTCTCCAGTAGCTTGGCGGGCTGGGTCATTTCCTGTTGAATAACCCGGTATAAGGCATGATAATCAATGGTTTCTGTAAGTTTGTCGTGTTTGGCCGCTTCTTCAAAATTGGTTTCTATGGTGATATCAATTCCATACCGATTTCCAATTTTTTGTTCCTCTTCAGAAAATCCATGATAAGCAAAAAATTCAAGCCCTTCCAACGCGATTTTTCCCATAGGTTAAGGTATTTATTTCTATTGTTAAGGCGACCAAAGTAACACTATAGGAATGGATTTAGCTATTTACCCAACCGTTTTTATTGTTAACCCATCAATTTCAGCAAAGAACTACTTTAAACAGGATAAGCTTAAAGCGCTGTGCTACCCGATATCATCAAAAAATGAGCGGCTTTTTTTTCCGGGAGTGGCTTCTACATTTACTTCTTCCTCTTTTTCTACCGGTTCGGGTAAAAAATTTTCTTCTACGTTGGCGGAAGTTTCAAAAACTTCATTTTCCTCAGTTTCAGCAGCGTTTTTGTCTATATCCTCCAGAAATTTGAAATGATTGAACTCTTCTGTTAATTGTTCCGATTCTTCAATTTTCCGCTTCATTCTGTCGGATTTCTGAGCTTCAGCCTTTTCAACTTTTTTCAGTGTTTCGTGGGCTACATTTTTTAGTTCAAAAAGAAGATCTTCCAGTTCGCCTTCGGCTTTTTTGTGGCGTTGTTTCAGAATTTTTACCTCTTCTTCCATTGCTCCTATAATAGACCGCGCCTTACCTTCGGCATTTTCTACAATGGATTTGCCTTTCAGTTTGGCTTCGTTCACAATAGATTCGGCTTTCATTTTAGATTCCCGCAGATTCAGATCGGCAGTTTTATTGGCCTGATCTATCATGTTGGCACCCGTATCTTCTGCTGTTTTCAGCGTTTTGTACAACGAACTCTCAACCTGCCGGAGCTTTTCCACCTCCCTCTGGGTTGCTTCCAGCTTAAATCGTAAATCCCTTGTTTCGTCCAGCATCCGTTCCCATTCCTGGGAAAGACTGAGCAAAAATCCGTTCACTTCATCTTTATCGTATCCCCTGAAGTTTTTCTCAAAACCTTTCTGTCGGATTTCCAGTGGTGTTATTTTCATATTTATCTATTCCTGATCAATAATTTCGCTATTAATAAAAAGTATTATACAATTAAAAGACAAAAAGCAGAATTTTATTGTAACAAAACCACAAAAATATAACAATACCTGGTAAGTATTATTAATTTCCGGCGAATTCGCTTTCTAAATTAGTACGCGAATTGTACATTCCAAACGTTAATGGACCGGTCGTCGCTGGCTGATACCACCGGATTACTAATATCAATTCCCTGATAATTCAGCCAAAGCAGTTTGTTTACCGAAGTCCCATGGCCTGCATGCCGGGCTTTGTCTATTACTTTGAGTAACTTAAACCGGGCGGCGTCCCATATTTTAATGGATTTATCCATACCGCAAGTTACAAAATATTTACCATCGGGGCTGTAGGCAATATGGTTAATCGTATACATATGGGCTACAATAGATTCTTTTAACTTGTAATTTTCCGTTTCCCATATTTTAAGATGCGCATCGCGGCTACCGCTTAACAAGAACTGATAGTCGGGCGAATACGCTACTGTAAACACTGAGTTCTGATGCGCGTTAATTGTTTTTTTAACTTTGTAATCTGTTAAGCTTATAATTTTAATTGTGTTGTCGCTGTAACCTACTGCCATTTCAGCATGAGCAGGATAAATAGCGAACGCGCGTACTTTCTCGTCTGAGGCTTTTATATGCTTTATCACCGACAGGCTTTCTTTATCCAGTATGGTAATTACACCATCGCCCGCACCCACCAGTATTTTATTTTCCCAGACCTGTATGTCAAAAATAGCGGCACTGGTCATTTTTACCGATTTAACTTCTTTTCTATTCTCGATATCAATAACGTGTATCCCATCAAAATTTTGTCCTACAATGAGGTAATTGCTGGCAGCATCATAACATAAAGCATATACCGAAGCAGACACTTTGGCAAGCAACCGGCCTTTGTCTGGTTCTTTCAGATTCCAGCTTACTACCATGCCATCTCCTGAGCCGGAGAAAAACAAATGATCTTCTCCGGATTTTTCCAGCACATACACACAGTCTTTGTGCCCCAGGAAAGTATGTGCTTTAGAAACTGTAGTGTGCATTGTTCATAATAGTAAAAATTTCCGTAAAAAAGAAAATCAGGTTTATAATTAAAATTTTTACCCTGCCGTTAATTCAGAAGGATCGGTATTATAGCCCATCAGTGCTTTGATAGTCTTTTCGTTTTTCAGGTTGGTTTCTCCAAATATTCTTTCTTCAATGGCATGAAATTCAGGTTCCTGCACCGTAAACTGAATTTTACCGTGTTGTAAATAGCTAATGCTATCGCAAATACCAGTGAGCGATTCAAAAATATGAGAGGTAAGAATAATGGTTTTCCCTTTTTTCCGAAGTGCTTTCATAATTAGTTTAAAATTCTGACTGGTTTCCATATCCACTCCATTATACGGTTCATCTAAAATCAGGATGGGTGTATCCAGACATAATATTCCCAGGAAAGCCAGTTTTTTCCGCATTCCGGTAGAGTATGTATGAATAAGTTTTTTTAGCGGTAATTGAAAGAGTTCGTTCCAACTGTGCAGGTCAAAGCTTTTATTACGATTCAGAAATAATTGCAGATATTCCTGCCCGGTAATGTTAGAGTAAAAAAAGTTGCTGGTTTCCAGAAAAGCTATTTCCCTTTTGCTAATCGGATTTCCATCGCGCAGAATAGAACCCGATTGTAGCGATTTTAGTCCGAAAACCCCGTTTAGTAAGGTGGTTTTTCCCGAACCATTTAACCCAACCAGTCCATGCACAGCACCCTGATTCCACGTCAGGTTCAGGCGATCAATCACTGTATGTTTTCCGTAGCTGATGGTAACCTCATTAAATAAAATCATGCAGGTAAAATTGTAGGTTGGAAGAAGCTTTTCTGTAGTATCGCACTACCCAGAAAAAAGGAATAGGAATGAAAAGAGGTATCACCGTAAATAAGGTACTCAGCGCAATAATGATGGTATTGCCTTGTAAGGCTTCGTGTGGTTCGTATAGCGCATATTTTAGAAAAATACTAATGGTTTGGATAAGCGAAGCCGCCGCTATCACAAACACCAGCACATACCAGTACCGCACATGAAAAATTAAGAATAACACCAGCAGCGGGCTGCTCATTAACCAAAACAAAGCAAGATGTTTTTTCAGTTTAAATAACAACAGCTTTTTGGGCGATAGCTGAAAAACCTCCAGCATTTCTCTGGGTTCGGTTTCTATATAAAACCCCGTGGTAATCAAGGAAAACAACAGCAGAGCAACCGGTATGGCTGCTGTTAAACGAGAAAAAAGAATGGCCAGTACCAATACCAGCAACACAGGGAAATAATTCTTTCTCATTCCACTTCGCCACTCGAACATATCTGTAGGAATCCAGGCAATCAGGTGCCGAAAGGTGGAGGAAGAATAACGCGCAGGAATATTAATTTCCGGTAAAATCAGACCGAAAGTGAACAGCGCCAACGCTTCCTGCCACCTGCCCCGCATCAGGAAAGGGACAATTAGCAAGCATGACATGAGCAGGTATTCTACCCGGAAAATCCATGGAGCGGGTAATCCGCTTACCCAAAGAAAAGTTTTATCGGCCCGGCTGGTATGTAAGCCCAAAAGCATCAGGGCAGCCACACCCGTAATAATCCACGACCATTCGGGAATAGCACTAATAAGGATGAAACAGAAAAACACCAATAGCAGTAACCCTATCAAACTTCTTATAAAACCCAGGTCTGCCAGCATTCTGAAGAACTGTTTAAAGCGAATGTTCAACAAGGCCACCATCTCAAAAATTAAATATTTACAGATTCACTAAAGAATAAAAGCGTAAAAAAACAATCGAAAGTATAACTTGTCGCGCTTTTTGAAAACTATTTCCTAGCTTTCCTTCCTGCCGAAGTAATCTTTTTTCAAACTACGGCGCATCAGTTTGTTAGAAGCCGTACGGGGCAAAGCCGTTTGCTGCCTGATTTCCGCGATTCTGAACAACGGATTCAGTTCTGCTGATAGCATTTTCCGCAATTCTTTTTTCAGGGTTTCTTCTGAGATAATTTTATCTTTAGGCACATAATATATTACCAACTGCTCAGGGCCACCATCGTCAGGTGCCACACCAATAGCCGCTGATTCAAATATCCATTCATGTTCATTCAGCACCTTTTCTATTTCTACCGCACTTACTTTAATACCACCCAGGTTCATCACATCATCTGCCCGCCCCTGACTTTTATAAAAATGGGTAATTTCAAACGGCTGCTGAATTAATTTATAATTGTCGCCATGTTTTCTTAATAAATTCCCATTTTCATCCGCAGGCATTCCTTCAAAATATTCCTCATGATGATCGCGGTTGAGCAAACTTTGCGACAGGCCAATGGATGGTGGTACCAGAAATACCTCGCCCGATTCACCCAGCTGCGCAGCCTCTCCATTGTCGTTCAAAAACTTTACCTCCAATCCCAGGGTAGGCGTTGTAAATGTAGCCGGAGCGGCAGGCTGTACCACCGTACCCGTCATGTAACCTCCTCCTATTTCTGTACCGCCACAATATTCAATCACCGGAGCTTTAAAATCAGCCAGGTACATCAGGTACAGGTAATCGTCGGTGTTAGAAGGCTCACCAGTGGAGCTAAGTACGCGAACCGACCAGTTAAACTTTTCCATCAGCCGCGTTTTTCTCCATACTTTAACCAGCGAAGGAATGGTTCCCAGAATGGTTACATGCGCATCCTGTACAAATTTTCCAAAAGTTTCGGTGGCTCCTGAGCCGATAAACAAGGCCAGGGTTGCCCCGTTGATCAACGCGGCAAAAATAGCCCATGGCCCCATCATCCAGCCCATCCCGGTGGTCCAGGTAATTACATCAGAAGGGTGTACATCCTGGTGAAAATATCCATCAGCCGCACATTTAATGGGTGTCAGGTGGTTCCAGGGAATGGCTTTGGGTTCATTGGTAGTGCCGGAAGAAAAAAGAATGCTGGTGGTGTCATAAGGATCCGCGATATGATCGGTAAATACTTCACTGCCCAGAAAATCTTTCCAGAAAATATCTTTATTTCGCAAATCACTATTCCCATCATAAGGAATTACAACAGCTTTCGGAGCGTTAGCATCTTTTACTTTCTGATAAATAGGCAGCGTTTTACCACCATACCAATAAGCATCGGAAGTAAAAACCAGTTTGGCACCAATCATAGTAGCCCGGCGTGACAATTCTGATGCGGAAAAGCTATCCGCCACCAAAACGGCTTCCAGTCCGGCTTTGATCGTGCCCAGGTAAGCAGCCACAGCCTCCAGACTTAAAGGCAAATATAAAATGACCCGGTCTTTGGGTTGTAAGCCTGAATTTACCAGACCGGAAGCCACCTGGTTTGAGAGTTTTTCCAGTTCACCATAGGTAACCGGTTGCTTTCTTCCTTTTTCGTTAGAACTGATAATGGCCGTTTTTTCAGGGTTTTGCTGAAAGCAGCTTTGCGCGATATTCAGCCGTGCACCGGGTAACCACACCGGATTTTCATTCCCCTGGCTCAGGTCTAGCACACTGGCATAAGGTTGCGTGAGCTTAATGTTTAATTGTTTAATAGTAGCTTCCCAAAAATCAGCTCGTCGCGTAACCGACCAGCGATGCAATTCCTGATAATTTTTCAGGTTTTGCGCCTGCATAAACCGCGTCAGATTGGCATTGGAAAGCGTAGCATGGTCAGGCAACCAGACTACAGGTACTTCATCGTGCTGATAAATGGCCTGGTATATTTTCAGTAGCTGATCAAAATCCAGATATGCTTTCGCTTTTTTGGCAATGCTATGCCAGAGTTGCACCCGGTTTTTATATGCCGGAATTAAAGATGCTTGCGTCACCACCGTGCTATTTTTGGATTAATAGTAATTTTTCATTTTATTAAAACAATAAACACCAAATTAACAAGAAAATTCAGAATTCGGGCAGATACTCGAATGTTAGCAGGCAATAAAAAACTAAGATAAGGTTTAATGAATTCGTATATGGGCTATATCAATATATCGAATAATGAAGCAGACACAGTTATTAGAAACCATTCAGAATATGCCAGATGAATTTTTGCAGATGAAACAATAAATTAATGATTTTGCAAAAAATTGAAGAAGGTCAGCAAAAATACAGGCAGGGTAATTTTATTCAGAGGGAGAAGCTAAAAATTTTGTGGATTTTTTAATCTTAAAATCATAATAACCATAATGGAATATACAATTTTTCTCCTTATTTCGTTTTTAGGAATATTATAAATTTGCATAATCCTATGAAATCATATCTATTATCAGCAGGAATTCTAGTTTTGGCAATTATCAATATACAGTGCAGCAGTTCGCGTGGCGTGGCTACTTTGCCTTCTGGCATTCAGGCAGCCAATTATAAAACCTACCGGATCAAACCATATGAAGAATGGGACCCGCAACATCAGGCAACCATGAATACCATCGACCAGGTGAGGATTGAAGCCGCACTGAAAGAAAAAGTGGAAAACCGGGGACTGAAACGTGGCGGACAGCCCGATATGTTTGTTACCTACATGCTAGAGGTAAACAGCGAGAAATCATATAACAATAATTATAATCGGGGAAGCTATTACGGTCGTTATTACGACCCTTATAATTCACCATATTACAATGGCAATGACCGGCCCGGTTATAATGAAAGTAAAAAAGGAAAACTGTTTGTACAGGTAGTTGATGTTCGAACCAACAAAATTATCTGGTATGCTTCGGCCGAACAGCCTGTTGTTAAAAATCCGAATAAAGCCGATAAGAAAGTAAAAAAAGCGATGGAGAAAATTTTTGAAGATTTTCCATTCGGGCAATCCAATGTTACGGCAGAAACCGGACCGGTATCCAGCGAAAACTAAGCACTGAATATGCCAGCCCAGCGATTACCCTTTGATCCTACGCATTTCAGCAAGCTTTCAAAAGAAGGCAAAAGTTATTTCGTAGCTGATACTTTCAAAAGCATATACGAATCGAACCACTGGAAAAATAACGAATCGGCTTCCGGCAATGGCTCGGATATGACGCAAACAACTGAAATCCGCAAGCATCTGCCTGGCTTACTTCGTGAATTTGATATTCAAACCTTTTTAGATCTGCCCTGTGGCGATTTCAACTGGATGCAAACGGTTGCCTTACCGGTCAGGGAGTATATTGGATGCGATATTGTGGAAGAAGTAATTAGGCAAAATCAGAAAAAATTTGGGAATGCGCACCGCGACTACAGGGTTTTAAATCTGGTAAGCGACGATTTGCCAAAAGCGGATCTGATTTTTTGCAGAGATTGCCTGGTACATTTGTCTTTTCAGGATATCAAAAAGGCACTGGCCAACATAAAAAGACGTGGTATTTCTTATCTGTTAACCACCACTTTTACCAATACCCAAGAAAACCAAGACATCGTAACCGGCGACTGGCGTACCCTGAATCTGGAAAAATCTCCTTTTTCCCTACCCGCCCCTTTGCGGTTGATCAATGAAAAATGTACAGAAGGAAATGGCTATTTTGCCGATAAAAGCCTGGGATTGTGGAAAATGAATGATTAGTTAAGACTGCCGTTAGTTTTCATCGGAACAAATTGAATATAGTCAATTACCATTTCCGGACTTTCATCTTCAGGGATCTTTTCATTTTTGTCTACAAGTTCAAAGGTAATCGTATGTTTTCCGGCATTTAGTTGCAGCGTTTCCAGTGTAACCATTAGTTTACCTGCTACCTCCATCCGGCTGATTACTTTCGTGTCTGCCGGAGCCTGGAACAAATCTACAGGTTTTCCGATTTCCTGGTCGTCTACCATTACCTGATAGGTACCGCCCATTGGGGTTTTAATAAATTGCGCGTTAACCTGGTAATATCCCGTTTCTGAAATTTCAGCTTCAACGGTTAATTCATTATCGGTAAAGAATTTATCTATATTGGGCCAGAATAAGGCTTGGTTTAAACTGTATGTATGCCAGTTATTTTCATCTACAGTGAGGGCCTGCGTATTGCCGCCTGTATTTTCTGTAATCGTAAACAGTTCACCTTCTAAGGCATTAGGCACCTGGTACAGATCAAACGGTGTTTCATAACCAAAACGATCTGCAAATGCCACCGCCGATAAAGTATCTGTCCCCTCTGCTGAAAGGTACCAGTAAGCTACACAGGCATATTGGGTAGGCCAGCTATTGGGAAAATATTTTTCCAGATACGCATCAAACGATTCCTGAAACGGCACATTATCGATAATCTGCCAGCGATTGAGTGTCTGGTATCCCATATTCAGGCTGGTCATAGACTGGCTGTGGAAAGCCCTTTCAAAATATTCGGGACTGCACCAGGCATAGCCGAAGTAATCTTCAGTACCCGTACCAAAAGTAGAAGGAAACTTTTCGCCATCCACAAAAAACTTTTCATCTCCTTCGCCCCACCAGTATTCTCCCGGCCGGCTGTAGGTGCTGCATTGTCCGCCTTTCGGGTTCCATACATTCAGCATTATGCCCACAAATCTGCCTTTACCTTTCGTGTGCAGTACCGGCCAGTCGGGCCAGCGCAAAGAATCCAGCGAATTCTCCTGCAAATCGCGGTGCCATTTGGCATGAAACCGCCCCAGTTGTTCAATAGGTTTTTCCAGCGCCCCATAGGTAATTTCAAAATCCAGTGTATACGCTACCGTATCATCGTTTACAATATTAATTTTAGCGTTTTGGGCAAAGGGCATATACCAATAGCTATAACACTCTTTCTCTGACATGCCAGCCAGAATAGTTTTATAGGCATTGATACCGGGTGCCGAACCGAAAAAATCGCCGAGCGGACACCAGACAGCGGGAGCTTCTTCATGATCCCAGGTAATTCGCAGGGCCAAAGCCCGCAGTGCCTGTTCTTCTTCTTCCCGGCTATTGAAATGAGTTTTGATTTTAAAAGATTTAATTGCCCAGGCACCTTCAATGTCTGCTATCGTGGTGGCTTTTCCCTGTTGCAGGATAACACTTTTTTGAATCACCTGATCAGAAGAATCAGCCTGAACAGGATAAGCACCCAGCTGATGGGTTAAAAAATCATTGGTAATTCGCAAAGCTTCCTGAGCCTCATTGTCAGGTTTCTGATTGAAAGGTTCTACTGTAGTGCCTTTCGGAAAAGAAATATAGTTGATATGGTAATATTTACCCCACCCAGGTTCGGCTTCTACCCTACAGGATTTTTGATAGGAAATGGGGATATAATTATTTTTTCCTTTAGCTGCGGTATATACCAAAGCCGGAAAATCGAAAATATCAGGCGTATTGTCGAAATATTCGGTAAAAGGCAAATCCACAACGGGTTTTACTTCCCCGTCAATATAAATTTTTACGTGCCCTTCTTTGGGTAAAGCTGTCCAGATTCTGACAATACTGCCCGGCCCTTCCATTTCGGCCAGCACTTCGTTGTCACCATCTTCTCTGATGGCGTGCGGACCATCATCATTCGCTGCCCAGTTTGTATATCTCCCTGTTTGGCTATCGTAGCCGCTGGCCCGGTCGTAGCTTGAGAACAGGGCACTGCTTTCACCAGGTTGGGGTAAAATAGCCAGCGCCCGCACATCAGTCAGGCGTTTGACCAGATCAGCATAAGTAACCTCATATTGGATATTTTTATCTTTATGAGAAGTACATCCACTACACAGAAAAACACCTAGCAATACCACACACAGGCGCTTTATTTTAGTATGAAAGTTGGGTAACACAAACAAGGAAGACAGCAAATGACAGAGGGGGCAGGAGAGGTAATAAATTTTTTGGATGTGCAACAGTTTCTATTCTGGAAAGTTAGGTAAACAGCATTCTCACGGATAATTTACGTTTTCCCGTATGGATTCAAAATGCTGACAATGAGCTTTTTGCAATCAATTCCGCATGAAAACACTTCACTAAACTTTCTTGATGGAATAGCTTATCGCACATCCAATTATATGAATTTTCCATTAGTATAAATGTAAGGTTTTGCTTACAAATAATCAAGCCCGACAAGCTTTATTTTTTAAATAGAAGTTTTTCTGTAATTAAGAATGGCCAGCACGTTGATTATTATCGCGTATAGGGTAATTGCCCCGAAAAGGTATTGTACATCCTGAAAAGTACTGCCTTTCAACAGTACCATTCGCATGAACTTTACAAAATACGCTACCGGATTAAAGCGGGTAATCTGCTGTGCCCAAATGGGCATATTCTCTATAGCTGTAAACAGCCCGCTCATCAAAATAAATATGACGAGAAAAAACCAGGCAATAAACATCGCCTGCTGCTGGGTATCGGTTACCGTGGAAATAAACATCCCGATGCCCAACACCACCAGCATATAAATAGCGGCAAATCCAAATACCAGTAATAAACTTCCTTCAAAAGGAATATCAAAGATAAGCCTGGCTAAAATGAGCCCGAAAGTTAATTCGGCCAGTCCCAGTAACCAGAAAGGTAATAACTTGCCGATAATAAACTGGTGCTTTTTAATGGTAGTGGCATTGAGCTGTTCAATGGTACCAATTTCTTTTTCGCGCACAATGTTCATGGAAGAAAGAAAAGCCCCAATCATGGTAACCAGCAGCACTAGGATGCCGGGTACCATAAAGGTTTTGTAATCCAGCTCGGTATTGAACCAGTTATGCGATTCAATCTGTATGGGCACTGCTCTTCGCATAACCTGGGTAACGGGTAATTCGGCGCTGATTTCCTCATTAAAATCGGCAATAATCGCATTGCTATACGTATTGGCCAGCCCGGCTTTGATGCCATCTATGGCATTTACTATTAACTGCAGATCGGTTGGTTGCCGGCTGTACAGATTTTTCTCAAAATCGAAGGGAATCTGTAAAATAAGATCTGCCTCATTTTTTTCTATTTGTTCAAAACCTGCCTGTACCCCGGAAGAAAGTCCGGTCAGTTGAAAGTAACCCGTACCCTGAAATTTATTGACCAGCCGTTGCGACGCCGCCGAATAATCATGATCGGTAATATATAAAGTCAGGTTTTTCACCTCAAAATTGGCGGCATACGATAGTACCAGCAACTGCACAAAGGGCATCACAAAAATGATGGGCAACATAGATTTGTTTCTGAAAATTTGCAGAAACTCCTTCTGAACGATAAACGGTATGATTTTCATATCAGCCTAACCGGATGTTAAATTTTTTGATACTCACCACAATAAACAGCAGGGCCATGCCGGCCAGCACCAGCGTTTCGGTCCAGATTACTTCCAGCCCCACACCTTTCAGCATAATGCTCCGCACAATCTCAATAAACCACCGCGCCGGAATAATATTGCTTACATACCGCAACACCAGCGGCATACTATTGATAGGGAAAATGAAACCTGAAAGCAGAATGGTAGGTAACATCAACGCCATTAGTGAAATTAACAGGGCTGTTTGCTGCGAATTGGTAATGGTAGAAATGAGAATGCCGATAGACAGCGAGGTAATCACAAATAACAAACATTCAGCAAGCAGTAGCAGCAGGCTCCCACGAATGGGCATTTCAAATACCGTCCAGGCCAGTAGCAGAATGGTTACGGCATTGATCATGGCCAGAGCGATATAGGGCGTGGATTTTCCCAGAATAATAAGGCCGGGCTTCAGTGGAGAAACCATGAGTATTTCCATGGTACCCAGCTCTTTTTCACGGGTAATGGTAATGGAAGTCATCATGGCTGAAACCAGCATCAGAATCACCGTAATTACGCCCGGAACAAACAAAAATACGCCTTTTAACTGCTCATTATACAGCATTTTCACTTCTGTGCCAATCAGGCCTCCGGTTATTGTTTGCTCTTCTGCCTGGTACTGCCTGATAATGGCGGTAACATAGGCCGTTAAAGTAGTGGCCATATTCGGATCGGAAGCATCTGCCAGAATTTCAATGTTGGCGCTCTGATGTGTAAGCATATTCTTATAAAAGTTCTGGCCAAATACTACCGCGACTTTCACTTTACCTTCCCGAAATATTTCCTGCAGATCGGCACTGGATCGAGGTGTTTTTTCATTAAGCCTGAAATACCCGGACGACAGAATTTTATCCTTAATTTTATCGGTAGCCACATCATGCGATTTATCCAGAAAAACAATATGGGCTTCGTTGATCTCGTTGGTAATGGCAAATCCAAATAAGATCACCTGCACTACCGGCATTCCAAATAAGATCAACAATGTTCTCTTATCGCGGAAAATGTGGTAAAATTCTTTTTTTACAAATGCGATGAACTGCTTCATTTTATTGTTGTGTTAATTTCAAAAACACATCATCCATGCTTTCTGCCGCGTATTGCGTTTTTAACCCAGTGGGTGTGTCCAGTGCCTTTATTTTACCAGCCACCATCAGCGAGATGCGGTTGCAGTATTCGGCTTCTTCCATGTAGTGGGTGGTGATAAAAATGGTAGTGCCGCCATGGGCAGCTTCATAAATTAGGTTCCAGAACTGCCGCCGTGTTACCGGATCTACCCCACTGGTAGGTTCATCCAAAAAAACAATTTCCGGATTATGTATCGAGGCTACCGAAAAAGCCAGTTTCTGCTTCCAGCCCAACGGCAATGATTTTACAAGCAGGTTCCGCTGTTGGGTTAATCCTAGTTTTTTCAACAGATCTTCGGCTCTTTCTCTGATTTCGGACATGCGCAAACCATACACGCCACCGTAAAAGCGAATGTTTTCGTACAGGGTTAAGTCTTCGTACAAACTGAATTTCTGGCTCATGTAGCCAATGTGTTGTTTTATTTTTTCCTGCTGGCGGAAAATATCGAAACCCGCTACTTCAGCATGCCCGCCGGAAGGTTTTAACAAGCCGCATAACATCCGGATGGCCGTGGTTTTTCCGGCACCATTCGCACCCAGAAATCCAAATATCTCACCTTTCTTTACCTGAAAAGAAATCTGGTCGACGGCGGTAAAACTGCCGAATTGCCGGGTCAGGTTTTCAGCTTTAATAGCATATGTGTTATTCATGTTCGTTACTCATTAATTCCATAAATCGGTCTTCAATGCCTGCTTCAATGGCTTTAACAGCCACCTGCTCGTGTCCCTGTTGCTGCAAATACTGCTGAAGCCCTTCTGCAATCACTTCCTCTTTTTTATCCGTATAATGGATGTTTTCTCCAAAAGCAAAAGCGGAATTAGTACGATTGTAAGCATCCAGGTCGTGGATAAGTTTGTACATACCGGCGTTGGAGCTAACGGCCCATAGTTTTTTGGTAAAACTTTTCCGGAGTTGCTCAGGCGTGTCTATCGCCAGAATTTTTCCCTTTTGCAAAAGCGCGATTCTTTCGCAGCGACGGGCCTCGTCCATAAAGGGAGTGGAAACCAAAACGGTGATGCCGGTTTCTTTGAGTTTCCAGAGCATATCCCAGAGGTCTTTCCGCGAAACCGGATCCACGCCGGTAGTAGGTTCGTCCAGAAATAAAATTTCCGGTTTATGCACCAGCGCACACGAAAGCGCGAGTTTCTGCTTCATACCTCCCGACAATGCCCCGGCTTTTCGATCCTTAAAAGGTTCTATCTGCTGGTAAATATCTTTAATCAGGTCATAATTTTTCTCGATGGTAGTACCAAAAGTAGTAGCGAAAAATTCCAGATTTTCGGCCACTGTTAAATCCTGATACAGCGAAAACCGGCCCGGCATATATCCTACCATAGTCCTGATTTTGCGGTAGTCTTTCACCACATCCAGTCCGGCAATGGTGGCAATACCTTCATCAGGAATTAATAAGGTGGTAAGAATGCGAAAAAGGGTGGTTTTTCCAGCACCATCCGGCCCGATCAGGCCAAAAATTTCTCCTTTCCGTACCTGTAGCGAAATAGTATCAAGGGCTTGGGTGGTGCCGTACGATTTTGAAATCTGTTGTACAAGAATCGTGTTTTCCATAACCTTATTATTTAGTATAGGAAGTCTGGGGCGTTGTGGTGGTGGTAAAATTCACTTCTCCCGGCATGCCAATTTTCAGTAAACCATCGTTGGTAACCCGCACCTTTACGGCATATACCAAGTCTACCCGCTCTTCTTTGGTTTGCACGGTTTTCGGAGTAAATTCCGCTGTATTGGCAATCCAAACCACTTTACCCGAAAGTGCCCGGTTTTCTTCCGCGTTTTTATCTACCAGCACCTGGACTTCCTGACCAAGTTTTACCGAAGGAAGTTGGGTGCCACTTACATATACCCGCAGAATGGGATGCGACAAATCGGCGATCCGAAACAGGGGCGATCCGGCATTTACCATTTCATAAGGCTGGGCAATTTTGGTGAGCACGGTAGCGGCCATGGGAGCAGTAATGCTTGCTTTTTGCAACTGGTTTTCAATCCGCGCGATTTTGGCTTCAATCACTCCAATTTCACCAATAATCGGATCGTTTTGGGTAGCGATGGACTGGACTTGTCTTTCCAGCACGGCAACCTGGTCTTTCAAGTCATCCACCTGTTTCTGGGTGGCAGCGGCATTTTTGGCCAGTGCCCGGAAACGCTGTAGTTCTCGTTCGGCATTGGCTTTTTGCTGACGCAATACCTGCATTTGTGCGGCGATACCGGGTTTTCTGGAAGAAACGGCGCTCAGATTCGCCAATAATTCCTGCTTTTGTAAATGCAATTGCGTGGTGTCGATATAACCCAATGGCTGACCAACTTTGAGCACATCGCCTTCCACCAGATCCAGTCGCATAATTTTTCCGGGAACTTCAGCGGAAATGGTGATTTCCGTAGCTTCAAAATTGCCGTAGGCGTCAGATTGCTCTTGCTGCTGGCAGCCCAATAAAAGAACAATAAAACCTGTTGTGATATAAATAGCTTTCATTTTTATCAGTGTTAATAATTAGTAAAACCCTTTTTCGGTAAGGTAATCGGCTTTGGCTTTCATTAGCCGCGTTTGGTGCAGGTTCATATTCAATTTGGCCTGTTGTCCGGAATTTACTTCTTCTAAAAAATCGGAAGAGGTAATAATGCCATGGTCAAGCTGAGAGGAAGCAATTTGTATGTTCTTTTCCTGCAGGGTTACAATCTGTTCGTCGTCCCGGGCAAGTGTTTCCATTTTCAGTATTTCCCCTTCCAGGCTGGCCAGACTGGCGTTCAGATTCTGATTGAAGTTTTCTCTTTCCGTGCGGATGATAGCTGACCGTAACCGCAAGATTTGCTGCTCGCGTGAAATATTGTTCCAGTGCAACAGATTCCAGTTAAACCGTACACCCGCGATGTAGTATGGGCTCAGCGAATCGTCGAAGAAATTTAGTGGGTTAGGATAACCCGCACCACCCTGGAAAAAAACCGAAAATTTCGGAATGCTTTTAGTTTGAATTACAGCTTCGTTGGCTTGCAGTAAATTATGCTGGTAATCGAACAGCGTAAGTTCAGGTCGGGCAATGGCGGCGGTTAAGTTGGCAGCTTCCATATCAGGAGCGTGTAGTTGTACTTCTTCCGGCGGGTCGATGCCTAGTATAATGCCCAGGCTTTGCAAGGCTGCCTGCCGGTTGGCTTCCACTTCATGAATTTGCTGCCGCACTTTTAAAATCTGCATCTGAATTTTATTGGCTTCAGATTCCAACATTACGCCGCCTTGCAACGCCGCACGAATCGTGTTGTATTTGGTATCGAGCAATTCAAGCGAAGTGGTCAGAATGGCTTTATTTTCACGCAATAAAAGAATGGAAAAATATAGCGCATTAACCTGCTTTTTCAGTTGTAACCGTTTGATTTCCACCTGCTGTCGGTCTACCAGCAACTGATTTTGCATCACCTCCCGATTGGCTTTCACTGCGCCACCATCGTACAGCGTCTGGCTAATTTCCAGGGTAACCCTGGCTTGCTCGTGGGGCAATTCAGGAAACTGATTTTCCGCTCCGGGTAATTGCAGCGGAAACGAAACCACATCCGACTGGTACGTGGCCTGTCCGTTCAAGTTGAACTGGGGCAGGTAACTGGTTTCCAGGTTTTTAGTGTTGATATCCGCAATTTGCGCTAATAAATTATTCTGTTGCAGCAGCGGGAAGTTTTCTTCCGCCAGCTGATGGCAACGGGTAAGCGTGAGCGTATCGCTGGCCTGTGTGTGGCCTGCCGACAGCAGCATCAGTAAGAGTAAATATTTCATAATTTTACAATTTAATTTTACCCAATTGGGTAAATCAGAGACAAAAAAAATTCAGGCGATGCGGATAGCATTAATAATAAATTCCGCCACATCGTTTTTTCTGTGTTCAATCAGTTTTTTATAAGCCATATTATCCATTTCCAGCACTACCTGCACCATGGGCCGGGCAAGAAAAGGAAAGATGCACATGGAAATTAGGTTGAGTACCAGCTGCTTTGGCTCAATTTCCCGAATGTTACCGGCGGCAATTTCTTCTTCAATCTGGGTAAGAAAATTATGAATATTAGGCAAGGTTTGCCTGATCTTAATTTTCTCAATAAATAAATCCGGATTCCGGTTAATTTCATTAATTACAAACCGCGGCAGATAACTGTTTCGGGAGAGTATGTCAATATAACTATCGGTAAATAGCCTGATTTTGTCAAATAGCGAAGCATCTGAATTAGCGATGGTACTGATTCTGGTAATAATTTGCTGAAAAGCAATACCAAAAGCTTTCTCAAATAGTTTGTCTTTGGTTTTAAAATAATAATGCAGTAAGCCTTTGTTAATTTTCGCGGTTTCGGCAATATCGCGCATCCGGGCACCTTCGTAGCCTTTCGTTTGAAAAACCTGTAAAGCAGCTTCCACTATTTTCCGCTCTGTATTCTCTTCCTGTTTCATAATAAGTTTACCCATCTGGGTAATTATTTACAAATAAACCTTATCAATCTGGAAAAAACAAGAAAACCCGACAAAATTTTACCCAAATGGGTAAAAATTCGAGTTCCGGTTCAAATTAAAATCAGATCAATCAGCCTATTTTTACGGAAGTCATGGTAAGGGAACCTCCTACTGCTTTATCGTTAAATATAGTAGCTTCCTCTTTTTCAGTTTGTAAACCCAGGGTATACAGGAGGGGCAGATAATGTTCGGGGGTAGGAATAGCCAGTTTTGCCTCGCTTCCCAACCTCTCATAATGAATAAGCGGTTGGTGCTCATGATGCGTAATCAGGTTTTTGAACGTATCATTCATCTGGTACGCCCAGTCGTACCCTCCGCCTTGTATCATGGACCAGGAAACCATTCTGAGGTTATGCACCATATTACCGCTGCCTAAAATGAGTACCCCTTTGCGGCGCAGACCCATGAGCTCTTTGGCTAAATTATAATGGTGAGCACCATCTTTTGTGTAATCGATGCTTAACTGAAGCACCGGAATATTGGCTTTCGGATACATATGGCGCACCACCGTCCAGGCACCATGATCCAAACCCCAGTCGTGATCCAGTTCCACCTGAGCAGACTGAATGGCCGCCACCGTTTCACGGGCCAGTTGCGGATTGCCGGGAGCCGGATATTGCACCTCGAACAAAGCTTTTGGAAAACCGCCAAAATCGTGAATGGTTTGAGGGAAATCCATGGCTGTAATGTGCGTTCCTTTGGTAAACCAGTGCGCCGATACCACCAGCACGGCCGCAGGCGTGGGAATTTCCTCACCCAGCTTTTTCCACCGCAACGAAAACTCATTGTCTTCAATGCCATTCATGGGAGAACCATGACCGACAAACAGCACAGGCATCAGCTCACCTTGTTGTGGCAATCCATCGGTAAATTTATTAAATGCTTTAAGCGTTGACATAATCAATGTTTGTATTAAAATTTAACTGAATTTACTGTGGAAATCAGCCAGCGAAACTTTTTCCAATTGCTGAAGCATCGCGCTTTCCGCAGCATCAAACAGGCTATCGATATGCTGATTAATTTGTTTACCCACCGGACATTTAGGATTTGGATGATGGGTGCGGCCTAACAGAGAGCACTGACGAACAGCCTGATACACCGCTGAAAGCAAAATATTTTCCGGCGATTGCGCCAGCCTGCTTCCGCCATTTTTCCCTTCCTTACTTACCAGGAAACCATGCGCCCGCAGGTTACTGATTTCCTTGCGTACCAGCACCGGATTAATATTGATACTGGATGCGATATACTCCGACGACAGCAGCTTTTCTTCCACTGACAACAGTGTTAAAATATGCAAACAGGTAGCAAATCGTCCGTTATTCATACTGTAATATGTTTTATTACAGTACGGAATTATTCGTACTTTGGTTGAGAAAACAAGGTTACAATTTTATCAATCTATTTCCTTCGCAAAATCCTGCAGGCAACACTTGGGCGCATTTATGGCACCTTCTCCGGAAAGGGTTAAAACCAGTTTCTTCTTTTAAAAATAAGTACGCCCACAAACGACATAAATCCGGATACGATAATTACGGCAGGGAATGCCCACGCCTTGTTTTCCAGATAGTTGGGTACATTCATGCCATATAAGCTGGCAATTAGGGTAGGAATCATCAGAATAATAGAAATAGAAGCCAATTGCTTCATCACCACATTCAGGTTATTAGAGATTACTGATGCAAAAGCGTCCATCATACCACTCTGGATATCAGAATATATCTGTGACAATTCAAGGGCCTGTTTGTTTTCAATAATGGCATCTTCCAGCAGATCTTCATTCACTTCGTTGATGCTATTCCGTCTGGAATTTTTGATTTTTGCGAGCACAATTTCGTTTGCTTTTATAGAGGTAATAAAATATACCAGGCATTTTTCCATTTTCAGCAGTTTGTTCAGCTCTTTGTTTCTGATCGATTTTTCCAGATCCTGTTCAATTAAGTGCGTTTGCTGATTAATCTGTTTCAAATATTTCAGGTACATGCTGCCCGAACGCAGGAATAGTTTGAACACAAAGTTGAGCACATCTGAAACCTGCTGATACGGTTCGCGGTACAGGTTGGGCTGTTCCAGCGGCAATACCTCATTCAGCGAAGCACATAGGGTAACGGTAAAATCATCGGCCATATAAACGCCCAGGGGTAGGGTATAAAAAGGCACTCCGTTGTTAGGGCTGGAAACCGGAATGCGCATAATAACGAGTGCCCAGCCATCGTCGTATTCATAACGCGGCCGTTCATCTGCATCAAGTATATCTCTGATCACATCCTGGGGAATTTTAAAATCGCTCTGTAACCGGCTGACTTCTTCCGGGGTGGGTTGTATTACATTGATCCAGCATCCTTTCTCAGGTTCGGTTATCTCATAATACCCTCTGAAACTTTTAAAAATTTTAATCATAACAATGCCTCCTTCTGTTTATCCATAAAAGAGGCACTCAGGGGGTGCCCCTTTTACAGTGAGGTGAATATTTTTGTCGCACTATGATACGGGCCTTCGTCCATATTTTTTATTTTTCAATTACTGGTTCAAATTAGTACTATTTTCTAATCAGAAATAATCATTTTTATCTTTTAAAATAAAGCGTAAGGTCCTTCACAAACACCCACCATTTAACTGCCCTTACCTAATAATTCAAACGAAAAAAAAGAGGCAATCTTTTAAAGATTGATCCGAACAGCTATATTTCTTTATTATTGATAGGCAGCTTGTTTTTTTTAATAAAAAATAACTAAACTTAACGCCTATATTATTTCCGTACAAAGCATATAATAAAATACCACATGCCTGCAAGAATTTCGGATGAACTGAAAAAAGCCATTAAAAACTTACCAGAACCGGAGAAAGACAAACTGCTGCTCCGGCTCATTGCCAAAGACAGTATGCTGGTGGCCAAACTCAATCACCAGTTGCTGGAAGATGAGGTAGCCGCCGAAGCACAACGTGAAGCGCTGGCTCATCAGATCCGGGAGCATTTCACCTCTCAGCATTTTGGCTCCTGGAACCATACGCCGGGACTGGTGATGATGGAACAGAGAAGCTTTAGTGGCGCTATCAACCGGCACGTGAAAATTACCAAAGACAAATACGGCGACATTCAACTCACCCTGTTGCTGGTGAATATGCCCTTTCGGGATCAGTCGAAAATACTGTATAACAATCAGCATCGTGCCGACACCTATGCGCCTTATGTATGTAAAAAAGCACAGGATATCTTCAAAAAACTAAATAAATTAGACCGCGACTATTATGTGGAATTTGAAAAAGATGTGAACGAAATGCTGCGACACCTCCACCAGTATCCGCCTACACGCTCCCTGATGGCAGAATATCAACTGCCCAAGGTTTGGGAATATTAATAGCATTCCTTGTTATAACGTGTTAAAATCAGGGTTTTATGTTGAGATTTTGATATTGTTCCACTAGCTTTTCAAGGTCTTTTTGAGGCAAAAAAAAGGTAAAATGATAGTAAAAGTTTGATTAAACCCATTGTGCCAACCGGGCATAATTCAGCAATTCTATCACATTCCGTGCCTTAGCTTTTTCGAAGAGATTGCTGCGGTGGTTGCGGGCCGTATGTTCGCTGATGTAAAGTTTATCGGCAATTTCTTTGTTGCTGCGCCCGAACTGGATCAGTTGCAGGATTTCTTTTTCGCGCCGGGTAATCACCTGCTGAAATAGCCAGGGCACATATTCTTCTATAACTTTATAACTCCCCTTTTCCATTCTGTATATTTCCAGTTTCACCTGTGAGAATGGCTTTTCTTCCGTTATATTTCGGTATAGGGTAATAAATAACTGTTTCCCATCTTTATTGCGTAAAGCTAAACGCTCATCGTACATATGAAAATATCTGCCAGCGGCATGCCGGTATCGGTAGTTAATAGTGAACCGGTACTGATTATACTGATCATAGGGAATTTCCTTCATCAGTTGAAGCATGTATTGTACAACGCGTGCTACAGATTCCTGGTCGTCGGGATGTATGTGAGAGGAATAATCCTCGAGGGTCATATCCTCCATTTTCCTGGCTGTATAACCAAACACATGCTCACAGTTTTCGCTCACATATTGCACTTCATGATTGGCGATGCCACATAAAAAAACGACCCACGATGGAAAAAGCTGCTGCACAAACTCAAAACTACTGTAATAATCAAGAAAATCGGTTTGTCTGTATAAAAAGCGCGCCCGTTGCCTTTCACTAATTACACCATGTATTTTACGAACTGTTTGACCAATACTTTGTCTCATAAGAAGCATTTAAAAGGTTATAATAAAATTAAAAAATGGAATATTGTAAATAATATCAGAACCCTTAGTAGTTTGAAAACTTCACAAAGTAACAGGTTTAGTCAAAAAAATTATGATTTCGCAGGTGTACAAATGGTGAACAAGCTCCATAAAAAAGTAGGGGAATAATATCTAAAAGGAAGTAATACTATCATTTAAGCCCATTTCCCGTTCCTGATCATCAATGTAGGCTTACCGGTAACCGTAACCACTGTAGCCAAGTGTTCCCCATAAATTAGTATAAAAGTACCATTTCCGGGAAAAACAGCGCATCCTAGCTTTGTGGAAATTTTATAAAGACCGAATCATAGATTTGGTTCATTTAATCTGTTTTTAACAACTCAACTAAATCTTTTTACCATGAAAAAACATATTTGGAAACAAGCGCTGATAGTAATAGGAATCTTAATTACAACAGGATGGTTCACTGCCTGCCAAGACGATGAGGAAGCAAAGTCACCAGACGTTATTTACGGACCGGAAGTGAACGTAGGCAATGGCATAGCCCGAAGTTTTGTACGGTTAGACGATAGTGGAATTGCTACTTCTATTGGCTTTACCATGACCCGCACGGCACTGGATAACCTGCCGAATGAAGGGGCTCATGGAGAAATCTCTTTCGTGCTGGCATTACCTGCCGAAAAAGGGGAAACATCCTATGACCACATCTCGCTGGATTGGGCACCGCACGGACATGCACCGGAAGGCGTGTACAACGTGCCTCATTTCGACATGCACTTCTATATGCTCAGCCAGGCCGAAAGAGCATACATTCAGCCTGGCACCCCGGAGATGGAAAAGCTGCCGGAGACAAAATTTTTGCCGGCCAACTACCTGGCAAACCCGGGAGAAGGAGAACCGCAGATGGGCAAACATTGGGTGGATGTTACTTCCCCTGAACTGCAAGGGCAACCCTTTACCACTACCTTTATTTATGGCAGTTATGATGGGCATGTCATCTTTCATGAACCTATGATGGCGCACGAGTGGCTCTCTTCCGAACCGGATACAGTCATTACCTTGCCCCAGCCCGAAGCGGTAGAACAAACCAGCTTATATCCTGGCAAATATTCAGTCACTTTTGATAATGAAAAGCAGTTGTTCATCATCTCGCTGGATGAACTGATCCAAAGAAATCAGTAAGGTTTACAATGAATAAGCATATGAAACTACAAGCTATTAAAACTAGGCCAATATTCCTGTTGATGCGGTTGGCAGGAATGGCTGTTATTGGTGTACTATCAATTTTTGCTACCAGTAGCGCACAATCCCAGATTCCCACAGCTATCGTTGGCGATTCCAGTCTGCGGGCGTTCTTACCACAGTTTGAAGAAGGTATCAATCGCTTCATCAATGGGGATCCCACGCTTTGGAAACAGAATGCCTCGCAACGCGACGATGCTACGATTATGGGCGCGTGGGGCGCTTATGAAAATGGCTGGCAGGAAGCAGGGACACGGTACGACTGGGCATCAGCCCGGTTCAGGGAAAGTGGCGCCAAGGTAAAGGTCGAGTACCTTTCCTCTGGAGTAAGCGGAGAACTGGCTTATACTGTATCAATCGAGCAAAGCGAGGTGCGGTTGGTTGATCAGGACAAACCCGCTCCGATGGCTTTACGGGTTACCCATGTCTTTCGGAGGGAAGACGGGGTTTGGAAACTCCCGCATCGTCATGCCGATCCATTGATTGACAAGACAGCACCTGCTACGGTGCTACAGAAATAATCAAAAGAAGCAAGCACACACAAACTATTTATAAAAACCAATTATTAATTATGAACCTACGTAGAATATATAATCCTGTACAGAAAGACTATGTTACTTTTCTGGAAACTTTGCAGGAAAGCAATGGACAAAGAACCTACTGCCTTCTGGAAATAGCACCGGGGGGAAAGGTGTTGCCCCATTACCACGTTACCTATTCCGAAACCTTTGTGGTACAATCAGGTATCATGAACGTTAGGGTGGGTAATGAAGAATTAACTTTAGTACCAGGAGAGCGGATAACCGTACCTCCCGGAATACTCCATGCCTGGTACAACCTTCAACCCTACACCATTACCGTAGATGTGATCATTGAACCGGGGCATGCCGGTTTTGAAAGAGTGTTGCAAGCCGCTTATGGCCTGGCCCGCGACGGAAAAACCCGGCCAGATGGTACTCCCAATAACCTGTTACATCTGGCCATGCTCCTGGATATGTCAGATATGAAATTACCCGGCATTCAGGGAAAGCTAGGTTGGGTATTCCGGCTACTGGTCCGTATCGCGTACTGGCGAGGCAAGGATAAAGATTTTGAGAAATACTATTTTGAATTTGACACCTCAAAGCAAGCAGTTTGAATATAATTTCCCAGCTGGAGGCAACGGCCGGAGACAACCATATTCATCAAACTCAAATTTAACATACCATGAAAATAACCAATAAATTTATAGGGCATGTATCCATACCTTCAGTGTTTGTACCCAAACATATTCTATTCTGGATATTGTTGTCAACTGTCATGCTTTCCTGTAAAGAGGATGATGTAACTCCTGAAAACGGGATCGAATCGGTATGGGTGCTGGACCGGCTTTATTTTGGGCGTTCTATGCCAGAAGGAAAGGAAGTTTCAGAAGAGGCCTGGGATCAGTTTGTAGATGAGATCGTTACGCCCCGTTTTCCCGATGGCTTAACCCTCTGGTATGCTGAAGGACAGTGGCGGGATGCATCGGGAGAAATTATTGAGGAAAATACCTTTATTCTGGAGGTGACGCATGAAGATAATGAGGCATCCGATACCAAACTGGATGAAATCGTTGAAGCGTACAAAAAACGCTTTCAGCAGGAATCGGTACTGCGGATTACGGAACAGGTTGAGGTCGAATTTTAAAATTCAAAGTAAATTCACATGCCTTATGAGTAGCGCAACAATAGAGCGTGTTTCGCTGGTAACCGGTGGAACCGATGGCATCGGACGGGCAGTGGCCTTATTGCTTGCTCGTGGGGGTGACCGAGTGTTATTTGTAGGACGTAACGCTGCAAGAGGCGCGCAGGTACTGGCGGAATTACAGCAAGCGGGACCAGGAGTAGACCACGTGTTCATTCCTGCGGACCTGTCGCTTCTGGCAGAGACCACCCGTATGGCAGATGAGGTAGCACAGCTCACCGACCGCCTGGATGCCATGGTGTGCTGCGCTGGTATTCTGTCGACGCTACCGGAATGGACAGCTGAGGGATTAGAACGTAACTTTGTCCTTAATTATCTGTCCCGTTACCTGCTGATCCGGCAGTTGTTGCCTTATCTGATCCAGGCACCTTCCGGGAGGCTAGTCCTGGTGGCCAATGCGGGCATCTACAAAGACAGTCTGAATTTTGACGATCTGCAGTACCGAAAAGGCAAGCGGGGTATGCGGGTATCAGCCCGTACCCAGTTCGCCAACGACCTGTTGGCTACAGAGCTGGCTTCCCGGTTGCGCAACACGCAGGTAGAGGTAACGTGTGTGTATCCGGGTATCACCAACACACCCCTTTTCCACAATGCCCGCGGTCTGCCGGGCTTTGTACGTTTCATAGCATCGATGTTACAGCCCTTGATTGCCTTATCACCTGAAGTAGCTGCCCAGACACCCGTTTTTCTGGCACAGGACGCCCGGGCTACCGGTACGGGAGGACGCTTTTTTGGTCCGAAGCTAAAGCAACGCCCGGTTCCGGAACGTGCACAACGGACAGACCGTCGAAGCAAACTGTGGCAAGCCAGTGAGGAACTTGTACAGCCCTACCTTGTCACACTTATGTAAAGCTGAAAAGCAATAGCACTTTGAGAGAATAGACCGCTTTTACCCTTTTTCCTGAATAAAAAATACCTACTCCAAGGTAGGAGAATTACAACGATAACGGTATTTATCACCTTTTGCCTGCACGATAATTTTGCAGCGATATAAATCAAATACAAACAAACTATTTTAAATAACTTAATAATGAAACGAATATCTCCATATACCAGAGCAGGCCTGTTTGCCTTTTTTCTGGTAACTGTTTTTATAATCGGTTGGGAGGCTTATTGGCGTAGCCAGGGTTTTGAGGTTTCCTATAACGACGACGAATCGCTCTGGGCTTTTCATCATCAGCGGATCTATCAGACTAGCCCTTCGGCACCCGTGATCATCGGTTCGTCCCGGATTAAATTTGGTATGGATCTGAGTACCTGGGAAGAAACCACAGGCTCAGCACCGACACAACTTGCCCTGGTGGGCACTTCGCCACGTCCTATTCTGAAAGATCTGGCGCAGGATGAAAATTTCAAAGGCACTGTACTCATAGGGGTTACCGAACCTTTGTTCTTCTCACCGGCAGGTGGTCCGTTTGAAAAGCGTGCTACCGCCAGTTTGAAATTATACCCTAACTGGTCTATAGCTCAGCGAGCCAGTTTCCGGATCAATCAGGTACTGGAATCTAAATTTATATTTTTGGATGAGGAAAAATTCGCGTTGCGCTCTCTGTTAGAAAGATTATACATTCCTAATCGGGAGGGTGTATTTGCCATCCCTCCTTTTCCGCTCCAGTTTACCAAAGACTATTTTAATCGCCAAACTGCTGTTACCGATGCATTTGTCGCCGACACAGCCCTGCAGCATCAGCAGCAGCGAATCTGGTGGAATTTGTTTACCAAAGCACCCCGCATGCCCATGGACGAAATGGTCATCAATGGTATTTTTGATGAAGTGAAAGATGCGGTAGCAACCATACAGGCGCGTGGTGGCCAGGTACTCTTTGTACGCATGCCTTCCAGCGGGCCTATCCGGGAAATTGAAAAACAGGGTTTTCCAAGAGAACAGTATTGGGACCGGCTGTTAAAAGAAACCGGAGCACCGGGTATTCACTTTGAAGATTATCCGCAATTGGCACACTATACCTGTATTGAATGGTCGCACCTGGCCCCGGCCGAAGCCAAAGCCTTTACCCGCGATTTCATTCCTATTATGCAGCAGAAAACGGGCTGGCCTGTACACATAACACAAGCTACTACTTCTGTTGATCCTACTTCTAATCACTCTACTTCAACTTTAACTTCTCGTTAGTCATGGTCTTTAATTCATATATCTTCGTTTTGTTTTTCGGGGTGTTGCTATTGCTGCATCGCCTGCCTTTGCCGTGGAATGTAAAAAAGCTGAACTTATTAATGGCTAGCTACTTGTTCTACGCTGTCTGGAATCCGCCTTTCGTTCTTCTGTTATGGCTTTCTACCCTGGTTGATTATAGCATTGCCTTGGTATTGGGTCGTGAGGAAAACCAAAGTAAACGAAAGCTATTGTTAGTTGTGAGCCTGTTGGTCAATTTAGGAATGCTCGGGTTTTTCAAATATGGTGGCTTTCTGCTGGATAATTTCGTAACCCTGCTTTCTGTGATGGGTATTGCTTATCAGCCTGCCATGCCGGATATTATTTTACCGGTGGGAATTTCCTTCTATACCTTCCAGACGCTTTCTTATACGCTGGATGTGTACCGGCGTAACATTGCTCCGGAAAAATCATTGCTGGATTTTAGTTTGTTCGTTACGTTTTTCCCGCAGTTGGTGGCCGGACCCATTGTGCGTCCTGCTGATCTGATTCCTCAGTTTAAACAACCCCATCAGGCTACCCGCAAACAACTTACCCAAGGCTTATTCTTATTAACATTAGGTATGTTTCTGAAAGTGGGTGTGGCAGATGGCTTATTAGCGGATACGGCCGACACGGTATTTGGAGTACCCTTTCCCCTGCACCCGCTGGATGCCTGGATGGGAGTATTAGCATTCTCAGGACAGATCTTCTGCGATTTTGCCGGGTATTCTACCTGTGCCATTGGAGTAGCCCTATGCTTAGGATTTACCTTGCCGGATAATTTTCGGTATCCTTACGCCGCCATTGGCTTTTCCGACTTCTGGCGCCGCTGGCATATTACCCTGTCTACCTGGCTGCGCGACTATTTGTATATTCCTTTGGGTGGAAATCGTAAAGGTAATGCCCGTACGTACCTCAATTTGATGATCACCATGCTGCTGGGTGGCTTATGGCATGGAGCCTCCTGGACCTTTGTGGTTTGGGGGGCCCTGCACGGCTTGTATTTAGGCATTGAAAGAATGATCAAAGATCGTTTTCAAAACAAAAATCTGGCGACTCCCAACGTTGTACCAGCCGGTCAGAAAGTAGCGATGGCCAGCATCGTACCATCCATACCAATGCGCAAAGGACTGGTACAATTTATTCAGGCACTGCTTACTTTCCTGGTGGTTTCCATAACCTGGGTTTTCTTCCGGGCTGCCGACTTTGGTACGGCCATGCGGTTACTGCTGGCTATGTTCGGAGTAATTCCTGTAAAAATCCCGATGCTGACTACCCTGGCCATGATTAAAGTAGGAGTGGTAACGGCTGCTCTGTTAGGTTGCCATTGGGTAATGCGCAATACTACTTTAGCCAAAGTGATCACTCGCATTCCCTGGTGGATATTAGGATTAGGCTGGGCATTGATGCTCATCCTGCTCGTCCTGACCCAGAAAAGCAGCAGCTCTTTTATCTATTTTCAGTTTTAACACAAAAGACTGATCTATTAAAGGGTGGTTAGATTCCTACACACCTGCTTAAACTATAAAAGCCTTAATCTTTCGGATTATAGGATAGGGTTTCCGCACCAAAATAATGGATTGGTACGGAAACCCTGATTAATAAAAAAACGGCAACATTTCTTGAGATGTATGCTAGAAAATTTTTTCCCCTAATCTTTCATCCAGAAAAAAAGGCTCGATAGATTGAATTTTTACTAAACCAAACTGAACATGCAGCGGATTAAGCAAATAATTGTAGTCTCCCCGCACTGTAACAGAAGGTACTTTCAGCGCCAGGTACTTATTCTCTTCAACAAAATCTTTACCGATCTGCTGAGATACAGTAGTAGGTGGGTGGGCATCCCAACCTTCCGGTAGGGTCTCTAAAATGGCAACATGCGTATCAGACGAGGCGCCTGGCACAGGTAGCTCAAGACTTATTATCATTAAATCGGTAGGTAGATCGTTCAAATCAATGCGCACAGCTAGTTCCATAGCTGCCAACGCTCTGCTATCAGCAGTATAGAGCATGCTTACTCCTTTAGGATTCCATCTTCCACTATACAACCTGGCGCCTGTACCGGTTAAGTCCTTGGAATATCTTTCTCTGGAAATACGAAAAACGATCATGCAAGAACACCTTGTTCAATTCTTCCCAGTTCATCGAGAAGAAGCTGAATACCAAAGTGGGTATCCAGTAATTCTTTAGGTTTCTTTTTTCCCAAAGCAATATGAACTTGGTCCATCCAGCGTATAAAGCGCTCTTTGTCCATTAGTTCAAATCCTCTGGCATAGAGCTGAGCCAGGGCTAATGCCCGCTCGGTAATCCTGGGTTTGAGCAAATCAGATGACTTATAGCCGTGCAATGCACGCGGGGTAATATGTAATGCTAGGGCTAATTCTTCCATGCTCAGTTGCATTTCATGTTGTAAGGCCAAAAGCTGTGCTTTTTGAATACCGGCTTTGGTTTGCTTAATGAGTGAGATGATATCATGGGGTATGGTAAGAAGATTGTCCATTTTCTTGAAATTTTTCAGATAAATATAAGAAATTTTTCTAAATATACGTAATGGATGCATGCTTGGGTTTAGAACTTTTTATTGGGTAACGGCTTGTATGCTTATTTATAAAAATTAGGGAACTCTCCAGGCTAACAAATGGTAAGTAGCTTAATAATACCAATTAGGTTTTGCTCTATCCATTGTTCTAACTGTTGTGCATCCATGAAGGTTGGTTAGATTGCTACACACCTGCTTAAACTATAAAAGCCTTAATCTTTCGGATTAGGGCTTTTATATGGGGTAACAACTTGTTTATCAGTGAAAAAAGGAATCTTATTATGCTAACTGATGGCGAGCAGCTTATAATTGAGCGGTTCTGCCATGTTTTTGACCTGGTTTTTTTTAAATAAATTGCGGCGATGATCGCGAACCGTATGGATGCTGCTATTTAGGTGATAGGCAATTTCTTTGCTGCTCTGTCTTTTTTTAATCAATGGTAATACTTCCAGTTAACGTTGTGTAAAGTTATGTACTACGGCCAGCGGCACATAGCTGCTCACGCACAGGTAGTAACATTTTAATTTATGTCAAAATCCTGAATTGCCATCAAGGATTGCCATGCTTGCTAAACAAATATTAGCGTTTTACCATTGCTAAAATATGGTATTAAAATACTATTTCACCCCAGCAGCGCGCCTTCTAATTTTGCTTTCCTACCTGGGATTTCGAAGTGGTGATAATAACACCACCGGAAGTAATAATATTTTCCTTGGACCCCATAGTGGTGCTAGCAACACCAGCGGAAGTTACAATACTTTTATGGGCTACTATAGTGGTCGGAATAATACCACCGGAAATAGTAATATCTTTCTGGGGTATTATAGCGGTTATGGCAACCGAAATGGAAGCAGTAATACCTTTCTTGGCTACTTTAGTGGCTATAGCAACACTACTGGAAGCACCAATACCAGGGTATGATCCCGGTGCTGGTAGAAGCGCTCAAATCCCTGTCTGTTCAAAAAGACAGTATCGCCGCTTTAAACGTTTCTATGACACAGCAAATTATGGCAATGAATCAAAGGCTGGACGCTTTGGAAAAAGCTGTAGGACGACATAAACCAACTTCGTTGAATGGTACCCCTGCCACAGGCAATCTGCTGGAACAGAACCATCCCAATCCTTTCAGTCAAAGTACTACCATCCGCTACCAGGTATCAGAAGAAGCCCAACAGGTAGGTCTGTTGATCACCAACTTGCAAGGGGTAGAAGTACGGCGTTTTGACCAGCTTTTGGCAGGTGCTGGAGAGGTGCAAATAACAGCAGACAGCTTAATACCTGGGACCTATGTGTGTGCCCTGATTGCGGATGGGCTGCCTATTGGTTCTCACCGTATGATTCTGACAAAATAATTGCTGCTGGATGAATGCTATCCATCTTTGCTGGACGTATATGCTGCTGGCCATTTTGCTGGAGGTAGCCGGAACGATCTTCATGAAATATGCGGATGGTTTCACCAAATGGATTCCATCTGCCTTAGTTTTTATATGCTATGCCACCACCTTCCCTTTGTTTGTGCTGGCATTGAAAAAAATACCGGTGAGCATTGCTTATCCGATTTGGGCAGGGGTGGGCACTTTGCTGATTTTCGTGGCTGGCCTGGTATTCTTTCAGGAACCTGTAAGCACAGTAAAAATCATCGCCGCCCTTCTAATCATCCTGGGAGTCATCGGATTAAATCTTTAATACGCATGAAGATCAGTTAATTCACTTCTATTACCATGAATCGTATATCAGCTACGGTGATATTGGACTTGCTACCTACAGAATCCGAAGGATTCAAACCTTTATAGAAAATAAGGCTAAAGAGTGATTCGACCCCATCGGGGTCGCATACCATCGCCTTCTGTTGTTTTATAAATATGTAATCCCTTCGGGATAAGCAGCCGATTTTATTGAAGTATGATTTTATTGAAAGCACTATTAAATGTGGAACGCTTAATTCCGCTGGCTTTGTTGGAAATATAAGGTTGCCAAAATAGTAGTAAAATACTATTTCACCGCAGCGGAGAGGCTGATAATTTTGCCTAATAATTAATCACAAATTTCTTCTATATAAACGCTTTTAAAAAATAATAAATGAGAATATTAATTTTAGGGGCAACGGGTGCCACAGGACAGCGATTGGTGGCACAAGCCCTGGAACAGCATCCCGAAGTAACTGCCTTAGTTCGTAACCCTTCAAAGCTAAAGTTAAGCCATGAAAGGTTAGTGGTGATCGAAGGAAATGTGTTGGATAAAGCTATCTTAATGAAAGCCCTGGAAGGGAAAGATGTCGTCCTCAGTGCCCTTGGAGTAGGAAAATCACTGAAGTCATCCAATCTGATCGCAAAGGCAGTCAGTACCCTCATTCCAGCTATGCATGCCACAGGAGTGAAGCGCGTGATTTTTCTTTCCGCTTTTGGGGTAGGAGAAACTTTCAGGCAGGCTAGTTTTATACAAAAAATAATATTCCGGTTCCCTTTAAAAGATATCTATGCCGATAAGGCAAAAGGAGATGCACAGCTTCGCAATACTACGCTTGCATGGACATTGGTGTATCCTGTTTTACTTACCAACGGCCCCCGAACGGGTAAATACAAAGTAGGGGAGCAACTACCCATGAAAGGGCTGCCGAAAATTTCAAGGGCTGATGTGGCGGACTTCATGCTGCAGCAACTGAATCATTCCGCATTATTAAAAAAAGAGCTATGGATAATGGGATAGTTTTGTCAAACTTAAAATCTGTCATCTGGCGTAGAAACTTATCAAGAATAACACGATGAATACACAAACCGAAACAATTGATACAAAAGCCATCGAGGCATTGCGCGCACGCTGTCAGGGTGTGCTGTCGCGACCCGGAGAGGAGGGATGGTCGAGGCTATCCACCCGTACCAGACTGGGGACACCTTCCTTAACTTCCTGGAGGTGAATTTTACCGAAGATCGAGTCCGTGCCGCCTACCCGCATGATGACTGGAAGCGGTTGGTCGCGCTTAAAAACACGTATGACCCGGGGAATCTTTTCCGCTTCAATCGCAACGTACCACCCCAATGTTAATTCAAACGTATTGTTGATGATGAAAAATATTTTTCAGGTACCATCAAAGGTAGGCAAACTGGCTGATCTCATTAATTCAATTTAAACCTAAAATTTCAAAACCATGAATAAACCAACACATCCATTTCAAATATCGCAGCGAGAGGAGAACTATTTCAGTGATCTGCCTTATCGAATAACCTCCAGCCCACGCTGGATACGGGTAAAATTTGGCGGCGAGATCATTGCCGACAGCCAACGCGCTTTATTGCTGCGGCAGTATGGCCCAAACCGCTTACCTACCTATTACTTTCCACCTGAAGACGTACGGATGGACCTGTTGGAGCCTGTGGCGGAAGTTTCATTTTCCAATGGAGCCAAGTACTGGACCCTACGAATGGGTAATCAGGAAGCCAAGCAAGCGGCCTGGACTTTCCCTGATCCCTCTCCTGACCTTGCTGCCCTTAAAGGTTATATTACGTTTGACTGGCACAAGATGCAGGCCTGGTATGAGGAAGAGGAAGAAATTTATGAACACGCAATTGACCCGTACCATCGCGTGGATGTACGGGCAAGTTCCCGGCACATACACATAGAGATAGCCGGTGAAACTTTGGCCGAAACGCATCGCCCGTTTCTGCTTTTTGAAACGTATTTGCCTACCCGCTATTATATTCCCCGGGAAGATGCGCGCATGGACCTGCTGGAGCCAACCCCTTTAAAAACCCGTTGTCCTTATAAAGGCATTGCCTCATACTGGTCGGCCAGGATAGGTGATCAGCTGGCAAAAAATATAGTTTGGAGCTATCCGGAACCCATACCCGAATGTCCAAAAATCAAGGATTTGATGTGCTTTTTCAATGAGAAAGTAGATGTGTATATGGATGGCATGCTGCAAGAGCGTCCTCAAACGCCATGGTCCTGATAAGAAGTTGCCTATAATGAGAGACAAAATAATCAAGTAAAATTCTGGAAACTATGATTAAAAAGATTATCAAAATCACCGGTATCATCATCGGTGGGCTGCTACTGATATGCCTGCTCTTTTACACTAAAGTCTATATCAGTACGGAAAGTCGGATCAACAAAGTGTATAGCATTCAGCCCGAAAAAATTGAAATCCCTACCGATTCTGCTTCGGTGGCGCTGGGATCAAGATTGGCTACGGCCAAAGGTTGCCGGACTTGTCATGGAGTAAATCTGGCAGGCAAAGTATTGGTGAATGACCCAATGAAAATCGGTCTTATTGTCTCCAAAAATATTACTCGAGGCAAAGGTGGATTGGCCCCCGACTTTGGCTATGATGATTGGGTAATGGCGTTGAAACATGGGATAAACGAGCATAAAAAATCCTTGCTGCTCATGCCTTCTTATGGATTCTCTCAACTTACAGAAATGGATATGGCAGCGATCATCGCTTATTGTTCGCAAATACCCGCCGTAGACAACCAACTGCCTGCGAGTAAAATCGGACCCTTAGGCAGGGTGCTTACTGATATAGGGGAATTGGGTATACTTTCAGCAGAAAGGGTCGATCATGATCGTTCATTTACCCGGGAAATAGCCCCTTCACTTTCCGTAGCCTATGGAAAATACCAGGCCGTAATGTGCCAGGGGTGCCATGGTGAAAATATGAAAGGAGGGGAACCTGTTTCCGCGGGAGGTCCGCCTGCGGCAGATATTTCTTCCAGCGGGCATCCCGGCCAATGGACCGATGAACAGTTTATCCAAACGTTACGTACCGGCAAAACTCCGGAAGGAAAACAGCTGAGAATGCCCTGGGAGATGGCTGCTTCCATGACCGAAACGGAATTGAAAGCACTGCATTTATATTTAAAATCTTTGTAAAAAGTTTCAATCACAATCTGAAAAAAATTACCAACGTTATGTGGAAAATTTTTTTAAAAATCACTGGTATTATACTGGGCAATATCTTGTTATTGATTATTCTTTTTTATATCAAAGCCTATTATAGTACGGAAAAGCGGAGGGATACTGTTTATACTTTTCAACCAGAAAAAATTGATATTCCTACTGATTCGGCTTCCATCGCACTGGGAGAAAGGCTGTCTACTACCAAAGGTTGCCGCGACTGCCATGGCAGTGATCTGGGCGGGCAGATTTTTATCGATGACGCATTGGGACTTGGTGTTATCATCGCTAAAAATATAACCTATGGCAAAGGTGGATTGCCCCGGGATTACGGATATGAAGATTGGTTAAGAGTGCTGAAACATGGATTAAACAGGGAGAAAAAATCAATATTGATCATGCCCTCTTACGAGTTTGCCCAACTCACAAAATCGGATATGGCTGCGCTGATTGCCTATTTGTCGCAGGCACCCAAAGTAGACCGGGAACTTCCGGACAGCAAAATAGGTCCCTTAACAATAATTCTGACGGAGTTAGATCAATTGCCTTTGTTGCCAGCAGAAAAGGTAGATCATACTCAGCCCTTTGTAGCGGAAATAATGCCCTCACTTTCTGCCGAATATGGAAAATATTTGTCCATAGGTTGCCAGGGTTGCCACCGCGAACATATGAAAGGTGGCGACCCCATCGCCCCTGGATTTCCACCGGTAGCCGATATTTCTTCCACCGGGCAGCCGGGTAATTGGACCGACGAGCAGTTTATCGCTACATTGCGCACCGGAGAAACACCAGAGGGAAAGAAACTGGATTCGAATTACATGCCCTGGAAAGCGGCTGCCGGGCTCAACGATCTGGAATTAAAGGCTTTACACCTATATTTAAAAAGTTTATGAAAGCCTTTGCTTCAGATAGAAAAAAATCATTGAAACTCTGTAGTGGTGATTGGGAAAAAGGTATGGACTGATTATAAGTCCATGCTTTTATCCTGAAGAATTCCTGTAAGCATGGAGAAAACACCTGTATAAGTTTTACGTGACTTGTGCTGTCGAGTTTTTAACTTTTTAAACGGATAATAATTCCCTCATCTCCGCGTAATTTGATCTTACTATTAATTGTTTCTTCATCCCGATCCAGATAAGTAGAAAGTACAACCTCTCCCTCATACATTGTTTCGTTTTGGAATAGTTGTGAACCGCTTCCTAAATTTAATGCGATCAGAAACTGCTGGGTTTTATGCTTTCGCAGAGTAAACCAGCAGATCACCTTCCGCTTCAATAGCCTGGTAACTTCCTGCCCTCAGGGCCATTTCTTCCCGCCGCGAACCAATCAGCCGTCGGTATAAGGTGAGTATCGATTGGGCATCGGCCCGTGCTGTGGCTACGTTGACGGTTAGAAAATCAGCCGCCAGTGGAAGCCACGGCTTTTCAGTGGTAAAACCGGCATGTTTAGTAACATCCCACTGCATGGGTGTTCGTTCCGGGTCACGGCCCAAACCCTTACCCGGTACATTTTTCTCAAAAGGGTCTTGTACCTGTTCAGGAGGAATTTTCACGTTGCGCATCCCAATTTCATCTCCGTAATACAGGGTAGGTGTACCGCGCAGCGTAAGCAACAGCATCGCTGCTACACGGGCCTGTGCATCGCCTACCCGATTGGTAATTCTGGGTTGGTCATGATTGCCCAGCACCCAGTTGGGCCAGCCATCGACCGGCAACGCGGCTTCATACGCTTCTATTAGGGCCGCTATTTTTCGGGCTTTCCATTCGGTAAGAATCAGATGAAAATTGAAAGGTAAATGTACGCCCTTATTTTCTTTTCCATAGTAAGTAACCAGCCGTTCAATGGGCAGATACAATTCACCAATCAGCAGCCGGTTTTCGTACTGGTCGCTTACCTCCCGCATTTGCGCGATCCGGTTCATTACTTCGGGGCGGTCGGTGGTATATACCGGTAAAAAATGATGGTACGGATCTTTTTCAGACTGATAATCCGGGTTCAAAGGATTATCGCGCAATTGATCGTCTTTGATGATCTGACGCAGGGCATCAATCCGAAAGCCGTCTACGCCACGATCCAGCCAGAAACGCATTACATCCAGCATCACAGTTTGCACCGCCGGATTGCGCCAGTTCAAATCAGGTTGCTCTTTCAGGTAAGCATGATAGTAATACTGCTCGGTATGCGCATCGAAAGTCCAGGCCGGACCGCCAAACACAGAGCGCCAGTTATTAGGTACACCACCATCCGCGGCCGGATCGTACCAGAGGTACCAGTCGCGTTTCGGATTATCGCGGGAAGAGCGAGAATCTTTAAACCAGGGATGCTGATCGGAAGTATGATTGGGTACGAAGTCGAGAATAACTTTTAAATTACGTTGATGGGCCGCATCCAGCAATGCGTCAAATTCTTCCAGGGTACCAAACATAGGATCGATGCTGGTATAATCAGTAATATCATACCCAAAATCAGCCATAGGAGAGGGAAAAATCGGTGATAGCCAGATGGCATCTACTCCCAACCAACGCACATAGTCGAGTTTTTTGGTAATGCCCTTCAGGTCTCCTATGCCATCATTGTTATCGTCCAAAAACGATCGTGGATAAATCTGATAAATAATACCGCGCTGCCACCAATGGTATGTTTGTGCTTCTGTTGATGCCATTACTGCCGCTTTTGTCAGGAAATCAGCATTTTCAATTTATGCCTAAACGCTTATTTTGGTAAAACCACTGGTTAAATAAATTGTTGCGTTAATATATCTAATTGCTGACTTTTTACCTCAGAAAATGTATAACAATTGTGCGGAATCAGATTGTAAAATACCTAAATTAGGAATAGCAATATGTTGATTTGCCTATGCCAGGCGGGAGGTAAAAGCACTCCTTGCTGGAAAATGGATGCGAGTCCTGTAAAATGAATCCGCATTCAAAGGAACCTGTTTTGGTTACGTTTGTAATTGAATTCTTTACAAACGCATAACCGTGCTATTATAGTATCTACTTACTCTATGCCTTATTATGCTACCTCATTTCTCTTTGTGGTCATTTTCACTGTTACTGCTTTTATCCTGCTCATCTGTAATTGCACAGGGGACAAGGGATAGTTTGCTTTTTTTACTAAAAGCAAAGCCTCACGATACCGCGAAAGTTGATATTTACTTATCATTACACAAGTCTTCGCTAATGGAAGATACTGCCCAGGCTATGGGCTATCTTCGTAATGCCATTGCGCTTAGCGAAAAAACAAACGATAAAAAGCGAATGAGCCGTTCCTATTTACAATTAGCCCGTTTCTACGACCAGTATGGCCAGTTATCCGAAGCCCAGCATGCTTTGGCCCATGTAGAACAGCAGCTTGCGTATTTTCATGACACGGCTATTGAAGCTACTTTTTTTATGCTGAGAGGTATTATCTATTACTTTGAAGGCACGTATGATAAAGCCATAGACGATATGTGGAAGGCGCGCTCCCTTTACGAGCTACTGGGCGATTCAACTACAGTTGCTTCCTGTTATATTAATATTGGCGTAGACTACCTGGAATTAGATAATCCGGACAAAGCACTGGAATACTATCAAAAAGGCTTGGAGGTTTACAAAAATACAGGCTATGAAAAAGGCGTTGCCATGGCATTGGGAAACATCGGTGTAATATATAAAATCAAGAATGATTTTGATAAGGCGCTGGACTACTACCATCAATCGCTTCAGGTAAACGAGCAACATGGTTATCTGGAAGAAGCCAGGGTAGATTTGAATAACATCGGTGTGTTATACGAAGAAAAAGGCGACTACAAAAAAGCGTCGGAGTTTCATAAAAAATCGCAGGAAGTATCCGAATCATTAGATTCGCCGTGGGGTATTTTATCGTCAAAGTTTAATCTGGCACTCATAGCGTTTAAAATAGGGAATTATGGAAAAGCTATTTACGACTTTGATGAAATCATTGAAACTGCTCAGGTGCTCAACTACAAAGAATTTATTAAAGATTCTTACAAGGTTTTATCGGAAATTTATCAAAAAACAGGTAACCTCCAACTGGCCCTGGATTACAGAATAGCATATGAAACATGGAAAGACAGCCTTATCAGCGAGCACCATTTGAATCAGGTAGCTGAACTGGAGACAAAATATGAAACGGAGAAAAAGGAAAAGCAGATTGCGCTGCTGGCTCAGGAAAAAAAAATTCAGGAAAAAGAAGCCCAGCGACAGGCCACTATGAAAAAAGCGTCCCTGGGCGGGCTTTTCGCGGTGCTGCTGCTGGCCAGTTTATTCATATACCTGCTCCGGCAACGCATCAAAAACCAGAAGTTATTAGCAGCCAAAAACGAGGAAGTAAAGCAGGCTCAGTTTAAACAGCAGCTTACCGAACTGGAAACCAAAGCCTTGCGTGCACAGATCAACCCACATTTCATGTTCAACTGCCTGAACTCCATCAACCGCATGATCTTACACAACGAAACAGATAATGCCTCCTGCTATCTGGCCAAATTCTCAAAGCTGATCCGGTTAATTCTGGAAAACGCGGAAGAAACCACCGTTTCTCTGGAAAAGGAACTGGCTTTGCTCGAATCGTATATCCAGCTGGAAGCACTGCGTTTTAAAGGCAAAATCAATTACCAGATTTCAGTGGATGAAAGCGTAGATCCGGAAGAGACTTACCTGCCTTCCATGGTATTGCAGCCTTTTGTGGAAAACGCCATCTGGCATGGACTGACGCACAAAGAAACAGCGGAGTTGGGCATGATCAATATTGTAATCAAAGAAGAAGATGACCGGTTGCTGTGTACCATTGAAGACAATGGTATTGGCAGGGAACAAGCCAGAATATTAAGTGAGAAATCGGTACTGAAAAGCAAGTCGCTGGGCATGAAGATCACCGAAGAACGGTTGCGGTTGCTCAGCAAAAAGCAGTTGGAAAAACTGATCAACATCACCGACCTGAAAGATTCCATGAACCGGGCCTTGGGCACACGGGTAGATATTTTGCTCCCTATTACTTAACCTATGATACAAACCCTGATCATCGACGACGAAGACGACGCGCGGGAAGCGCTGAAAATAGCGATCGGGAAGTATTGCCCGGATGTTTCTATCCTGGATGTTTGTGAAACACCGGAACGGGGGCTGGCTGCCATTCAACAGCTAAAGCCCGAACTGGTATTTCTGGATGTGCAAATGCCCCACATGTCGGGTTTCGACCTATTGCAACAAGTATCTCCCGTTACCTTTGAAGTGATTTTTGTGACCGCTCACGATCAGTATGCCATCAAAGCCATTCGATTCAGCGCGTTAGATTATCTGTTGAAGCCGGTAGATGTGGATGACCTGATGCATGCCGTTGGCAAAGTGCGGGAACGTTTATCGCGGAAAAACAGCGCGGATCAGTACCAGTCGGTGCTGAACAATATTCAGTACAGGTCCGGAAAAATTGAACGGCTGGCAGTGCCTACCCTGGAAGGCATCGATTTTTTTAATACCGACGACATTATTTACTGCCAGGCCGACGGCAACTACACTACCCTGTTCCTGAAAAATAAACCACACAAACTGATTTCCAGAAACCTGAAAGATTTTGAAAGTCTGCTCATGGAATCAGGCTTTTGCCGCGTGCATCATTCTTCCCTCATCAACATGAAGCACATCCAGAAATACGTAAAAGGCGAAGGTGGGTACGTTATTCTTACCGATAACCACCATGTGGATATTTCACGCCGCAAGAAAGAAGAGTTTTTAAGTTTGCTGGATAAGCTTTAACAGGCAATTTCCCAAGCCGCGTTTTCCAGGATGATTTTGAGGAGTTAGAGATTGCCGTATGAAGCGGCGGGATTTGATAGGCCATCTTACAAGGTTAGGGTATGAATTACTCCGTGAAGGTGGACGGCATTCGTGGTGGCACAATCCAGCACTGACAAACGGTCGGCTATTTTCAGCGTTTCCCGGTTTTTCATATATGTAATTCTGATTTCAGTTTGTGTTATAACCCCTGATATAAAATAAATTTTACACTTTTAATAGGGTTACACGAAGATGAGGCTGTTCGCGTTTTAAGTAGTGGAGCAATAGTTTTAGGGTATTCTCCCCGGATTTATTCCGGGGTCCCATGAATGGGATGCCGGAATTCGGCAAAGCCTCATCCGGCAAGAAAACACCGAATTACTTTTGCTCACCTACTTAATACACTGTAATCTAAGTTTTATAGTATATTAGGGATAAATTATAAAATTAGCAGAAGATGGAAAAGCACCATATCCGTTTAACAGCAGGTGACAAGACTTATTTAGAAAATTTATTAGCTAAAGGAAGGTTATCAGCTAGAGTTTATAGAAGAGCCTTAGGACTTTTACTTCTTAATGAGGGTAAAACCCTGGAAGCGGTAGCAACTATTGTGAAAGTAGATAGGGATACAGTAGGAAGATGGCGGCAAGGTTATCAAGGTGAGGGACTTTCAGCTATTTTGCAGGATAAGGCTCGCAGTGGACGACCAGTAGTGATCAAGGGTGTAGAGCGGGCTAAGATCACTGCTCTAGCATGTAGTCAAGCCCCTGAAGGCCATGCTCGCTGGAGCTTGCGTTTATTGGCTGATAAGATTGTAGAATTAGGTTATTGTGAGCATATTTCACATAATCAGGTAGGGGTAATTCTAAAAAAAATGAACTCAAGCCACACTTAAAGAAGCAATGGTGTATGGGTAAGATCACAGCATCTTTTCTAGCACATATGGAAATGATTTTATGGTTATATAGTTTATCATATGATCACCTGTATCCGGTAGTGTGTTTTGATGAACGGCCTTGTTTTTTAATAGAAGACATAGTATCTCCATTGCCCATGCGAATGGGAATCCTACACAAAGAACACTA